>NZ_JBFTKS010000011.1:0-222006 GCF_056396065.1 Allobosea sp. 05T433
CGATCTGGGTGCGCAAGATGCCGAAGAAGGATGCCGAGGAGATCGGCATGCACTATCTCAAGCGCGTGAAGATCCCGGAGCAGGCGCTGAAATATCCGGGCCAGCTCTCGGGCGGCCAGCAGCAGCGCGTCGCGATCGCGCGCTCGCTCTGCATGAGCCCGAAGATCATGCTGTTCGACGAGCCGACCTCGGCGCTCGACCCCGAGATGGTCAAGGAGGTGCTCGACACCATGGTGAGCCTGGCCGAGGAGGGCATGACCATGCTCTGCGTCACCCATGAGATGGGCTTTGCGCGCCAGGTCGCCGACCGCGTCATCTTCATGGATGCCGGCCAGGTCGTTGAGATGAACGAGCCCAACGAGTTCTTCAAGAACCCGCAGCACGAACGCACCAAGCTCTTCCTCAGCCAGATCCTGCACTGAGGCCGGGCAAGACTTGAACCATGCGGCGCGCCGAACCCTCGGCGCGCCGCAACTGCGTCAAGGTTAGAGCGAGGACCGAGCGTCGTCTGCCATAGTGGACGCTGCCATGGCGATTGATCCAACAGGCATAGATAGAGATAGCCCCCCGTATCTCTCCACTATCGGCGCGATCAAATTCCGGAACAATTCGGGATGTACCCCGTTCTTGCCTGCAGAATGGAGGAACGCATCATGAGATTCATCATTCCGACGATGACTGCTGTCCTGCTTGCGACGAGCGGCGCCTATGCCCAGTCGATCAACATTGGACCGGGCGGCGTCTCGGTCGATCCACGCTCGCCGCGCGAGCGCGCCATCGACCGCGAAATCCGCCGCGAAGAGCGCATGCGCGATCGCGCCCGCTGGGAGCGCAGCAGCTGGCGCGGCGATTGCCGCACCGTGAGGACCATCGAGGAAACGCCGCGTGGCGAGATCAGGCGGACGACGCGGGTCTGCGATTGATCTCCCGCTGAAATGTGCAAGAGAAAGCCCGCCCTGGTGATCCGGGGCGGGCTGCTGATCGTTGGGGCTGGCTTATTTGGCGTCGCGGGCCTTCACGGCGGCATCGGGGAAGTCCGAGAACAGCCCGTCGATGCCGAGATCGAAGAAGGCCTTGTACTCGGCAGCGGGATCGCTCTTGAAATTCGAGGTTAGCCGCTTCGGCTCGCTGCGGAACGTCCAGGTATGGACGAAGAGTCCGGCCGCATGCGCGTCCTTGACGACATTGGTCGGCGCGATCAGCACCCGATCCTGCTCGTCGATCTTGCCGTCGCCGTTCAGATCCTTCGGCTTGCCGTCCTCGCCGATCGTCTGCTTGCCGGCGAGGATATAGGGCTTCCACGGTCCGACGCCGTCGGCATAGGTCTTGATCTCCTTCAGCCCGTCGGCCGTGACCAGGTCCTTGAAGGTGCGCTTGTCGCCGGTGACGACGAAATCGTAGGGCTTGTCGAAGGGCGCGGCCAGCACGATGCCGCCATCCTTGTCGACGTCATCGGCATCGACGAGCTGGACGAGGCGCAGTTGCGTCTTGCCGCGCAGATATTTGAGATTGGCCGTCTCGAAGCTCTGGATGATCACGGGCGAGGACTTTTCGGTCCAGCCGGCCGCCTTCAACTGATCGAGCAGGCGGTCCTCGAGCGGCAGCCCGATCGCGGCATGAAAGATCGGGTGCTTGGTCTCGGGATAGATGCCGATGGTGCGGCCGGTCCGGGTGCTTTCKGCCTTGGCGAGATCGATGATCTCCTGCAGCGTCGGGATCGGGAACTTGCCATTATGCGACTGGTCGCGATCGGGCATCGCCTGCTTGGCGCGCAGCGTCTTGATCTCCGCGAGGGTGAAATCCCCGGCGAACCAGTCATTGGTGTCGACACCGTCGACCTTCCTGACAGTCTTGCGAGCAGCGAATTCCGGTCGCTCCGAAACGTCCGTGGTGCCGCTCAGCATCGGCTCGTGCCGTGCGACGAGTACGCCGTCCTTGGTCGCGACAAGATCCGGCTCGATGAAATCGGCGCCCTGTTCGATCGCCAGCTTGTAGGATTCGAGCGTGTGCTCGGGCCTGTGGCCGCTGGCGCCGCGGTGACCGACGATGAGGGGCTTCTTCCCATCGAGGGTCGGCACGGGTTGGGCGAAGGCGGGCGATGTGGCAGCAACGCCGCCGCAGGCAAGGGCGGCCAGCAACGTGGCCGAAAGTAGCGTCTGTTTCATCGGATCTGTTCCCTGATCGCGGCAAGAGCGCGCGACCATGATCAGACGATATGACAGCTCCGTGAAGTGGTCTTGTGCCGCAAGGACAACTTTGTGGCGAGGCGCGGGGGCGCTGCCCGTCCGGTCTGTATCGTGGCGCGTCCTGACGGACGACGATCGAGAGGCCCGGCAGAAGCGTCGCCCGGCCAAGCCAGAGCGACGCTTGTGATCGGCTGCGGGCTCAGCGCTTGTTTTCGAGCGTCGTCTTGGCGTCGAGGCGCTTCTGCGGGGGCGGCGTCAGGTCTGGCGGCGCTGTTGTGGCGCAGGCCGTGAGGGCCAGGGCAAGAAGACCGGCAAGCGTGATTCGGCAAAAGCGCTGCATGGCGTGGTTTCCACTTGATCGGAGCGATCGCCCCCGGTGTGCCGCTGACGACGACGCTTCGTCAAGCAGACGGCTTCACATGGTAATACGTCGATTTTCAAGCTGGACGCAGCAAGCGCAACCAGCCTCGGTTGCCGGATCATCCTGCGATGAGGACCGTAAGCCCGGGAAGCCCGGCTCGCCATGCGGATTGCGGCATTCGGGGAGAGTGCCGCAAGATCGGCCGGAGTGGTGGCCCGGTCATGAGCGCCCGTGAGCGGCGGAGCAGAACGTCTGCTCAACCGGGACGGAATGTCCGGGACATGCCTTCGCCTCAAGTATCCGGTCGAGACGTTGTTGCCCCTGCCTCGTCTATATGACACCACAGCGCCGAGATTATGCCGCACACGCCGGCACCAGACGGAACGACGCAATGACCCCTGCCGCCCGCATCAGCGCCGCCATCGAGGTGCTGGACGATATCATACAGCGTCGCCGGCCGGCATCCGACGCCCTGAAGGATTGGGGTCTGTCGCGGCGCTTTGCCGGGTCGAAGGATCGTGCCGCAATTGCGACCCTGGTCTATGACGCGCTCCGCCGCCGCTCCTCCTCGGCCTTCGCCATGGGCGAGGAGACCTCGCGCGCGATGGTTCTCGGCATGCTCGCCGGCCTGCGCGAACTCCGGATGGAAGAGATCGCCGAACTGTGCTCGGGCGAGAACCACGCGCCCGCGCCGCTGACGCGCGAGGAGGCGACCCGGCTGATCACCTTCGATCTCGACGACGCACCGGGCTGGGTCCGCGCCGATGTGCCTGAGTGGCTTTGGCCTGCTTTCTCAGCGAGCTTTGGCGAGCAGGCCGTGTCGGAAGGCGCCGCACTGGCCGATCGTGCGCCGATCGATATCCGCGTCAATCGCCTTAAGTCGAATCAGGCCAAAGTGTTGGCGGAACTCGCTCATCTTGGAGCGGAGGCGGGGGCATGGTCCCCTGATGCGATCCGCTTCCTGCCGGGGGCGGATGGGCGCGGCCCTTCGCTGCAGAGCGAGCCGAGCTTCTTCGAGGGCGCCTTCGAGATCCAGGACGAGGGCTCGCAGCTCGTCTCGCTACTGGCCGGCGCCAAGCACGGCGAGACCGTGGTCGACCTCTGCGCCGGCGCCGGAGGCAAGACGTTGGCTCTCGCTGCCCAGATGCAGAATCAGGGTCGCCTGTTCGCGACCGATCTCGATAGCCGTCGTCTGGCGCCACTGCATGAGCGTCTGGCGCGCTCGGGCGCCAGTATCGTCCAGATCCGCGTCCCGCGCAGCCGCGGCCATGAATCCCTCAGCGAAGTCATTGGCGAGGCCGATCTCGTCCTGGTCGATGCGCCCTGCACCGGTTCCGGCACCTGGCGGCGTAATCCCGACGCAAAATGGCGCGTCAGACCGGGCGCGCTCGCCGAGCGGATCAAGGACCAGGCCGAGGTGCTGGCGCGCGCAGCCCGCCTGGTGAAACCCGGCGGTCGTATTGCCTATGTCACCTGCTCGGTGCTTCCGGATGAGAATGACGGGGCCGTTTCAGGGTTCCTGCAGCGCCACCCCGGCTTCACCCTCGTGCCGAGCCAGGAGATCCTGTCGTCGAGGGAAGGCGACTTTGCTTTGCTCGCGCGGTTCTCGACCGCGCTTGGCCTGCAATTGTCGCCGCAGCGCACCGGGACGGACGGATTCTATCTGGCTTGCGTCAGGCGCGAGGCCTGAGGCGCGCTTGCGCCGTTGCGCCTGCGCGCGTGATGGCGTAACCGGGCGCGATGACGAGCAAGCCCCACGACTCCATCCTCATCATCGATTTCGGTAGCCAGGTCACGCAGCTGATCGCGCGTCGCGTACGCGAGATCGGCGTCTATTGCGAGATCGCGCCGTTCCAGTCGGCCTCCGAGGCCTTTCAGCGGATGAAGCCGAAGGGTGTCATCTTTTCCGGCGGGCCGGCCTCGGTGCCGGATGAAAATTCGCCGCGTGCGCCCCAGGAAGTCTTCTCGGCGGGCCTGCCGCTTCTCGGCATCTGCTATGGTCAGCAGACCATGGCGCATCAGCTCGGCGGCAAGGTCGAGGGCGGGCATGCGGCCGAGTTCGGCCGCGCCGATGTCGAGATCGTCGCGCCCTCGGCACTGTTCAGGGAGGTCTGGAACCAGGGCGGCCGCTTTCCGGTGTGGATGAGCCATGGCGACCGCGTCACGCAGTTGCCGGCTGGTTTTTCGGTCAAGGCGACCTCGGAGAACGCGCCCTTTGCGGTGGCGAGCGACGAGGAGCGGCGTTTCTATTCGACCATGTTCCATCCGGAGGTGGTGCATACGCCGGACGGCGCCAAGCTGCTGCGCAACTTCGTCGTCGATATCTGCGGCTGCGTCCCGGATTGGAGCATGTCCGCCTATCGCTCCGAGACCATCGCCAAGATCCGTGCGCAGGTCGGCAAGGGCAGGGTGATCTGCGGGCTTTCCGGCGGCGTCGATTCCGCCGTTGCCGCCGTGCTGATCCACGAGGCCATCGGTGACCAGCTCACCTGCGTCTTCGTCGATCACGGCCTGATGCGGATGAACGAGGCGGAAGAGGTCGTGCGCCTGTTCCGCGACAGCTACAATATCCCGCTCGTGCATGTGGAGGCTGAGGAACTCTTCCTCGCCGAGCTCGCCAAATGCGGCTCCGATCCGGAGGCCAAGCGCAAGACCATCGGCCGCCTCTTCATCGAGGTCTTCGACGAGGAAGCGCGCAAGCTCGGCGGTGCCGATTTCCTGGCGCAGGGCACGCTCTATCCCGACGTGATCGAGAGCGTCTCCTTCTCCGGCGGGCCCTCGGTGACGATCAAGTCGCACCACAATGTCGGCGGATTGCCCGAGCGCATGAAGATGAAGCTCGTCGAGCCGCTGCGCGAGCTGTTCAAGGACGAGGTCCGCGTGCTGGGCCGGGAGCTTGGCCTGCCCGAGGCCTTCGTCGGCCGCCATCCCTTCCCGGGGCCGGGCCTCGCCATTCGCTGCCCCGGCGAGATCACCAAGGAAAAGCTCGACATCCTGCGCAAGGCCGACGCGATCTACCTCGAGGAGATCCGCAAGGCCGGTCTCTACGACGTGATCTGGCAGGCTTTTGCCGTGCTGCTGCCGGTGCGCACCGTCGGCGTGATGGGTGACCACCGAACCTACGACCATGTCTGCGCGTTGCGTGCCGTCACCTCGGTGGACGGCATGACGGCCGATTTCTATCCCTACGACATGGCCTTCCTCGGCCGCACCGCGACTCGTATCATCAACGAGGTCAAGGGCATCAACCGGGTCGTCTACGACGTGACGTCGAAGCCGCCCGGTACGATCGAGTGGGAGTGATTCAGACCCGCTCGAATGTCGCGCTGAGGGTCTTTCCCGGCCTCGAACATCACAATCTGCGCCGGCTCTTCCATGCCGGCATCTGCGTTCCGGTCAACTCCGGTGATCCAACGTATTTTAGAGGTCACGTAAGCGAAAATCTCATCCCCTCGGCCGAGGGATTGGGCCGGACCGCAGAGGAGCAATTGACCCTGGCAGACAACGGCCTCAGGGCCGCGTTCGTCGATGAGGACAGGCGTAAAACGAACCGGAAGGTCATCAAGGGCAGGAGTCCACTGGGTCTTGCAGCGGTCTCCTACAATGAGACCTGAAAATACAGATTCTCCGCTCCGCATCTGGCTTGCGGTAATCGTGCTCGGCATCGCCTCGTTCACAATGGTCACGACCGAGTTCGCGCCGATCGGGCTGCTGTCCCAGATCGCCCTGGATCTGGGGCGAGATCAGGCCTCGGTCGGGCTCACGGTGACGCTCTATGCCTGGATCGGCGCCGCGAGCGGCCTGTTGTCGGTCGTTCTGCTCCAGAAGTTTCCTCGCAAGCCATTGCTCATCGTCTTGATGCTCATTCTTTCCGCGACCAATCTTGCGGCGATGATTTCCCACAGCTTCGACGGGTTGTTGCTGGCACGCGCGGTGGGCGCTGTCGTTCACGGTTTCTTCTGGGCCATGGCTGCTGCGGTCGCGTCACAGATTGCACCGTCCCACCGTATGGGTGTTGCAACCGCAATCATATTCGGCGGGATCTCGATGGCGACCGTTGTCGGCGTGCCGCTCGCGGACCTCGTCGGTCAGGCGAGTGGATGGCGTGCAGCGTTTGGCTCAATTGGCGCAGTCGGGCTGCTTACCTCGGTCCTGATGATCGCAGTTCTTCCCAAAATGCAGCCCGGATCGCCGGCAGGATGGAGAGAGCTTGGATCGGTGTTCCGCAGACATGACCTGCTGGGGATCTATGCTGTAACGGCATTCATGGCGGCGGCGAATTTCGCAGCGTACACTTTTATCGAACCATTCCTCGGAGAAATTCCGGATCTTCCCCAGGTCATGATCGGTGTGTTGCTGTTCGGCTTTGGGGGAGCAGGATTCCTTGGGAACATCCTGACCGGCTTTCTCATCGACCGCTTCATGAAGTCCATCATCACTGCAGGGCTGTTTGCCTTGTGCCTGGCGCTTGTTGGCCTTGGATGGTTCGGTCCTCAGCTGGGAACAGGTTGGGTCTTCGTCTTGCTCGTCATCTGGGGCGCCGCCATCGCGGCGCTGTTCGCGGGCCTGCAGACCTGGATCCTGCGCGCGGCCGGTTCGACAGTCATGTCCGCTGCCGCGATACACTCGGCGGTCATCAATTCGGCCATCGGCTTCGGAGCCATCCTCGGCGCCCGGATATTGACTGTATCCGGCGTATCCGGAGTGATGCTGGCCGCCGGAATGGTCGTCATTGTCCCGCTTCTGATCATCCTGTTGCAAGCGGCTCCCCAGGCTGGCCCGAAGGAAAGGGGGAGCGTTGCTTGATGGTTGAGGCTGCAGTCAGACGCCGGCAGGCTTCTCAAGAATACTGAGACGGGTTCGGCAACGGTCCGGTGATCTTGCCTTTGAAATCAGGACCCCAACTTTTTGACAGTCCTGATGTCGGAGTTTTTGCGGTTACAGATTAGATTTGCGAGAAATGTCCATTGGTTATTCGTTGTTCAAACAATCGAGTGGAGTGAGGGCGAGCGGCGGCAGCAGGCCAGCACCCACCGCTCGCGGGTATGCGAGTATGTGCATGCGACAACGACCTTTGATCGCCGATAGCGCTCCTCAGATTGTCGAGGCCATGGCTTTGACCAACTCCTGAGGGGCTCCTTCACCGCCGGATTTGGGATCAGATTGACCGCCAGTGCGGTCCCTAAGATGTCTCTGCCGCGTGCCGGGCGACCTGATCCCGGCGGCACCTGAGAAAGACCGCGTCCGATGGACTGGACGCAAGGCCGATGGCGCGATCAAAGGCCGCAAGCGCGGCGTCGGTCGGGCCCGAGCGGGACAGCAATTCGGCACGTGCCGCATGAAACGGCTGATAGGCCGAGAGCGCTGAGGCAAGCAACTCAAGAGCGTGCAAGCCTGCTTGGAGTGCGCCAGCTTCCGCCAATGCCACGGCGCGGTTCAACCGGACGACCGGCGTCGGTTCGATCCGCAACAGGCTATCATAGAGCAGGACGATCTGCGGCCAGTCGGGCGGCTCCGCCTGGACATGCAAGGCGGCAATCGCCGCCTTGATCTGAAAGGCCCCCGGCGCGCGTCGCGCCACTGCACGATCGAGCAAGGCCAGCCCTTCGGCAATCCGGGCGCCATCCCAAAGCCTACGGTCCTGCACTGCAAGTGGGACGCTGGTTCCGCCGGCATCGAGCCGTGCCGCGCGGCGGGCTTCGGTGATCAGCATCAGCGCCAGCAGTCCCTCGATTTCGGCCTGGTCCGGACGCAGGCCATTCAACATGCGCGCAAGATAGATGGCCTCTTCACCCAAAGGACTGGCGTGAGATTCGTCCGTGCCCGAATAGGCCTGGTTGAAAATGAGATAGACGACGGTCAGGACGGATTGCAGCCGCTCTGCCCAGGCTTCCGGTCCGGGTACGGCATAGGGAATGCCGGCGGCGAGTATCTTTGCCCGTGCCCGCGAGAGGCGCTGGCCCATGGTGGTTTCGTTGTCGAGGAAAGCAGCGGCAACGTCGGCCGTGCTCAATCCGCCCAGGGTGCGAAGCGTCAGTGCGACCCGGGTCGTGGGCTCCAGCGCCGGATGGCAGCAGGTGAAGATCAGCCGCAGGCGTTCGTCGGCAATATCCTCGGTCGTCGTCTCGGCTGCTTCGGCTAGGGAAAGCCGGGCGATCTCGCCAGCCTTGCGGTCCTCACGGGCCGACTTGCGCAAGCGATCGATCGCCTTGCGCAGCGCGACCTTCAAGAGCCAGCCCTGAGGCGAGGCAGGCAGCCCCGTCCTTCCCCAATGCACCACCGCCGAGGCCAGGGCGTCCTGCAGCGCGTCCTCGGCAAGCTGAAAATTCTTCAGCTGAACAATCAGCGCAGACAGAAGCCGCCCCCGATCCATCCGCACCATATTCTCGATGGCGCAGGAAACCGATCGGGGATCGGGGGCGGCCTCCGACATCAGGCGTCGTAGTCCATCACGGGCCGCACTTCGATCGTCCCATAGGCCGCCGACGGGATCATCGCTGCGAAGTGCAGGGCGGCATCCAGGTCGGGAACCTCGAAAATATAGTACCCGCCGAGGCGTTCCTTGGTCTCGGCAAAGGGGCCATCCATCGTCTCCACCTTGCCTCCGCGAATCCTCAGACTCGTGGCGGTCTCGACATCCTTCAGGCCTTCGCCCGCCACATAAGCGCCCGCCGCCTTCAGGGTTTCGTTGAAGTCGAAATACCCCTTCATCATCACCTCGAATTCAGGCGTGCCATAGGCTGGCTCGAGGGACGGGTCACTATAGATCAGCGCCATGTACTGCATGTCAGGTCTCCGGTGTTGGGCAGGTTCGGGGAGGTGTCAGGGGCGAGAGCCAAGCGCCGCGAGGGCGAGGGCCGCGGTCAGCGTCAGTGTCGCAAGGATGCAGGCGGAGTTACCCGCGATCCGCAGGGGATGGGTGGGGGCATTGGCGCGCAGTCCGATGGGGTGCAAAATCCGCCCGATGACGACCAGCAGCCCGGCGGCATGGAGCCAGAGCGGGCCGGCGCCCTGGCCCTCGGCCAGCACCATCAGGATGAGGATCATCGGCACCCATTCGACGAAATTGCCATGCCGGCGGATGCGTTCGTGCAGATTGGCATTGCCTGCATCTCCGATGGAGACGCTCAATGCCGAGCGGGTTTTGGTGACGCCGATCCACAGGGCCAGAAAGATCACGGCCAGGGGGATCGCATAGAGCGAGGTAATCGGAAAAATCATCAGGTTGGGCCATTCAGCTTGGTTTCGATGCCCCAAGAACGCTGCCCAATCCCGGATTTCGACATCCAGGCAAAAAATTTCAAACGAGCATGCCGGGTGGCATCCGCTAGGGTAAATTGGCCGCCTGGGCCAGTGGTATGAAATTCTATGAAGAATTACTCTGATGGAAAAGGGTGAAGTCGTTCGTATGATATTACATTTCGATACTGTGCCTCACAGCGGATAAATATAGCCTGAAATTCATTCGATCGCCCAATGCGGATAGACTTCGCGGTGAAGTCCGGTCCTTGGAGGCGCCGCGCCTCCGGCGGGAGAACGCACGAGCGATCAGATCGTCACGACGATCTTGCCGAATTGTTCGTTCGACTCCAGGAACCGGTGCGCCTCGACGATCTKGTCGAACGGAAAGATCCTGGCGATGGTCGGCTGAAGCGATCCGGACGCCAGCCCGTCGAGGATGAACGCCTTGGCCGCCTCGAGCCGCGCGGGATCACTGAGGATCTCGTGTACGAGGTAGCCGCGGAGCGTCAGCGTCTTGCTGAGGACGGCGAAGAGCGGGAAGGGGGGCGGTTCAGGGCTCAAACCGCCATATTCGATGAGAATGCCACCCCGCGACATCGCGGCCGTCAGCGGGCCGAATATCGGGCCGCCGATCGGATCGAGCACGACGCGTACACCATTCCGGCCAGCGATGTCCGACAGCCGCGCTTCCAGATCTTCCTCGGCCGAAGCGACGACATGGGTCGCGCCAAAGGCGAGCAGGGCCTGCTTTTTGCCTGAGGTGCGCGTGACCGCGATCGTGGTCGCGCCCACCGTCTTGGCAATCTGGAGCGCGGCAAGTCCAACGCTGCTTGATGCAGCCGTGATGACGACAAAGTCCTCCCTGCGGAGCTTGGCGATGTCGATAAGCGCCCCATAGGCGGTGAGGTACTGCATCCAGAAGGCGGCAGCCGCTTCGAAACTGAGCGATGGCGGATGCTTCACGACGAGTTCGGCTGGAAACGTGGCAAGCTCGCCATAGGCGGGCCAGCGCACCATCGACACGGGTGGCACCACGCTGGCGGCGTCGCCAAGTACCAACCCTTCCACATCGTCGCCGACGGCTTCAATGATGCCTGCTGCCTCAAGGCCGAGACCGGACGGCAAAGTCGGTGTCTCGATATAGGTGCCGGCGCGCAGCAACGCCTCGGCGCGGTTCAGCCCGAGCGCCTTGACCCGGATCTGCACCTCGCCTCGGCCGGGAGCCGGAACCGTCACGGTCTCGATGCGCAAGACCTCCGGACCACCATGCTCATGAAAGCGAACGACGCGTGCCATTGGCTGTAACTCCAAATTATTTGAACCGAATAAGCTATGCGTTCGGGCCGTGCCGCGGATAAATGGCTGAATCGGAAGATCAGTCAAAACTATGGGTTCTGAAAGATGGATCGCCTTACGAGCATGGCCGTGTTCGTCAAAGCCGTTGACTTGGGCTCGTTCGCGGCTGCCGCCGAGGCTCTCGATCTGTCGGGGCCGATGGTCGGCAAGCATGTCCGCTTCCTGGAAGAGCGGCTGGGCGTGCGCCTCATCAACCGCACCACGCGCCGCCAGAGCCTGACGGATTTCGGGCGCACCTATTTCGATCGCTGCCGCGTCGTTCTGGCCGAAGCCGAGGCTGCAGATGCGCTCGCTGCCGACCAGCTTTCAGAACCGCGCGGAAAGCTGCGTGTCACCATGCCTGCGCTCCTCGGCCGATGCTGCGTTGCGCCCATCCTGCTGGAGCTCGCGCGGCGCCATCCCGCGCTGGAGCTTGATCTGTCGTTCAGCGACCGCATCGTCGATCTTGCCGAAGGGAACTACGATCTCGCCATCCGGACAGGCGAGCTGGCGAACAAGACAGGCGTGATCGCGCGACGCATCGCTCGTCACCGGATGCTCGTCTGCGCGTCGCCGTCCTATCTCGAGACACACGGCCGGCCCGGTCAGATCGAGGAGATCGGTCGGCATCACGCCATCATCTACAGCCGGCCGGGCTGGATTCACCCGTGGCTGTTCGCGCGCGAGGGCCAGCCACCGGTGGAGGTTGCGCCGGTCGGCCGGTTGCGGCTCGACGACCTTGATGCCGTGGCCGATGCCGCAGCTTCCGGCCTGGGCCTTGCCTGGCTGCCATCTTGGCTGATTCAGGAGCGCATTCAGGCAGGCAAGCTTGTGCCGTTGTTGCTGAATGAGCCGGGATATGTGTTCGACAACTACGCGCTATGGCTGCAGACGCCTCACCTGCCGCGCAAGGTACGTCTCGCCGTCGATGCGCTGGCATCGGCGCTGCCCAGGCTCATGGCCTGAAATGCAGGGCATAGGGCGTMGCGACGACTTCAAGGCGCTTTCGGCCGCCCATTCCATCCCCACCGGACAAGAACGGAGTGTCGTGCGTCGGCCGGCAGCGCCTCAGTGCTTGCTGAGATATTTCATACCGGTATCGCACATCACGGTGACGATGGTCGCGCCGGGGCCGAACTGCTCGGCGAGGCGTAGCGCTGCGACGACATTGGCTCCCGTCGACGTTCCCGCGAAGAGGCCTTCCTCTCGGGCGAGGCGGCGGGCCATG
This sequence comes from Allobosea sp. 05T433, assembly GCF_056396065.1. Classification (NCBI taxonomy): domain Bacteria; kingdom Pseudomonadati; phylum Pseudomonadota; class Alphaproteobacteria; order Hyphomicrobiales; family Alloboseaceae; genus Allobosea; species Allobosea sp. 05T433. The sequence continues at coordinate 12,353 of NZ_JBFTKS010000011.1, forward strand.
GTGGCAGCCTCCTCGGTCGAAACCAGATCAATCCGGTCGGCGATGTCCTTCTCCCAGAGCGGCACGACATAGCCGGCGCCGATCCCGTCGATCTTGTGGGCTCCGGTCGCGCCGCCCGACAGCACCGGGGATTCGGCGGGCTCCACGGCCGCAATTGCGATCGCGGCATTGTGCCGGCGCAGCGCCTCGCCGGTTCCGCGGAGCGAGGCGGCGGTGCCGACGCTCTGGACGAAGCCGTCGATCCTGCCCTTCGTCTGCGCCCAGACTTCGTCAGCCATCCGGTGATAGGCCGACATCTGGTCGCGGTTCTTCATCTGGTCGGTCCAGAAACTGCCGGTCTCGGCGGCAAGGACCCGTGCGGCTTCGATCATGTCGCGGGTGAGCTTCTCGGTCATGCGGCCGCTCTCACTGGGAATGATCTGAAGCTGGGCGCCCAGCAGTTTCATATGCTCGAGCTTCTCTCGCGCGAACGCGTCCGAGGTCACGATATGCAGCGGGTAACCCTTCACGGCACAGACCAGCGAGAGGGAGACGCCCGTGCTTCCGCCGGTATATTCGACGACGGAACCTCCCGGCTTCAGGCGGCCGTCCGCTTCGGCGGCCTCGACCATCGCCAGCGCCATGCGGTCCTTCATGCTCCCCGTCGGGTTTTCGCTTTCCAGCTTCAGCAGGATCCGGGCGCCGTTTGCCGGTGCGATCCGCCGCAGCGCGAGGAGGGTGGTGTTGCCGACGAGGTCCAGGATGGTTCGGTCCGGGTGGTTCATCTCAGGCGCCCTGCTGTTCGAGCCAGATCTTGAGCGCAACCGCATTGTTCCGCTCTTCGTCACGCGCCGCGTAGAGCAGGGTCACCGGACCTTCGCGCAGATGCCGGAAAAGCTCCCTGGTGGCCGCTTGCGCCGCTTCGCTCGTCAATTCGTCCGCATAGGCCGCGCGGAACGCATCCCAATCATCCGGCTTGCCGTGAAACTGCTTCCGCAGGGCATTGCTCGGCGCGATCTCCTTGAGCCAGAGGTCGATATGCGCCTTGTCCCTGGAGATGCCGCGCGGCCAAAGCCGGTCGACCAGGATGCGCTTGCCGTCATTGGCGGCCCGGTGGTCGTAGACGCGCTTCAGGACGAATGAGGCCATTGGACGTCTGCCACGTGGGGAACGAGGCGCCCGGATCGCGCGACGCCCATTTCCATGCATCTACATGTATTGTAGATGCATATAACCATGAGAGCTGGGAAGCAATCGCAAGGCAGCCTGCGACGCGAGGCTCGCGCCCTGGTCGACGCTTGCCCGGCCTGGAATGCCCGGCTGGCGGCGCGACGCATTTCGCTGTTCATCGATCGGGACATGGCGGCCCTTGGCCTTACCGCGGCGCAAGCCGGGCTGATGGCGCAGATCGCGACCATCGGCGACGATACGCTCGGCGCACTCGCTCAGCGGACCGGGCTCGAGCAATCCACGCTGTCGCGCAATCTGCGTACGCTGGAACGCGAGGGGCTGATCGAGATCGCGGTGGTGGAGGCAGACTTGCGGCGTCGTGCAGTGTGGCTGACCGAAGCCGGCGTACGGCGGTTACAGGAGGCCCTGCCGGTCTGGCGTCAGGCCCAAGCCCGTCTCGCGCAGATCCTGAGGCCTGGACTGGCGCGCGAGCTCGCAGACCACAGCGAGGCGCTGAACGAGGCGAAGCCCGGATCACGATTGCCTTGAAAGCTCCAAAATCTCTTGGTCGAGTGCGCGCCCTGGTCCCCCTCCGGCGAGCATCGGGCGCTGAGGTCGGTCGCGCTGCGATTGGAGGGCCTGGCTAGCGGGCAGCAGGACAAGCGTATCGGATTTCGTGCTGCGGTAGCGGTCGGGCGTCTTGCCGGACAGGTCGAGAGCGAGGTGCGAGATGACACCTGTCGACGCGTGTGATCTGTCGTTTCCGGATCTCAGTCTTCCGCAGAACCTTCGCGGCCCCCCGCGGGCAGGCAATCGCGAAAGCGTCGCAATCTTCTTCGCGCTCCTGCCGGAGCCGGACACAGCGAGCTACATTTCCCATCTCGCCGGCGACCTTCGCGCCGAGTTCAAGCTGCACGGTCGGCTGCGCCCGCCGAGCCTGCTCCATGTCTCGCTCAACAAGGTCGGCAATTTCATCGAATTGCCGAGGGAAATCATCGCCGCAGCGCTGGAAGCCGGCCGAATGGTCGAGGCCCATCAGTTCGCCGTGAGCCTTGACCGGTTCCTCAGTTTCAGCGGCGGTGAACCTCACGCCCTTGTCCTGTGCTGCGGGGAGGATCTCGCCGCGCTTTCGACACTGCGCCGCAACATCGATCGAGCGCTCAAGAGGGTCGGGCTGAAACCGGGTGGTCAGGCAGGTTCGACGCCCCATGTGACCATATTATACGACCGCGAACTCGTACCTCCCATGGGGCTCGAGCGGCCGATCGGCTGGGTTGCCCGCGACTTTGTCCTGATCGAGAGTTTCCAGGGACAAGGCCGATACGAGATTCTGGGGCGCTGGCCGCTGCACCCGCTATGTTGAAGGTCGAATGCGGTAAGCGCAGCGCCGCGCGCCATGAAGGATGTGTTCCTCTCGTTCGACCGAACAGCCCGGTCCGAGCGCGTCTCTGAAGATCGCGAGTTCGGCGCGGCAAAACCCCTGGCAAATCGACGCCGCGGCGCAGATCGGACAGTGGTTCTCGATCAGAAGCCAGCCATCGTCCGATCGCTGCCATTCGGCCATATAGCCTTCGCGGCTCCGGATCTCGGTGAGCGCCGCAATGCGGGCCTCCAGCCCTTCGGCGCCCGCCATGGCTGCCTGATAGGCGGTTCGCATCTCGGTTTCGCGGGCGTTGATCAAACGGTCGAGCGCGTCTGCCCCCAGGAGTTCGCGCACGGACCGCAACAGGCTGACCGTGAGCTCCGCATGGCTGTCGGGGAAGCGCGCCTGACCCTTGTCGGTCAAACGCCAGAACTGGGTTGGGCGGCCGACACCTCGGGACACGGTCTCGGTTTCGACAAGGGCTTCGGTCGCGAGCTTCGCGAGTTGCTGCCGCGCGTTCTCGCCCGTGGTGCCAAGCGCCCTTCCCAGATCAGCCGCGGTCTGTGCGCCGCGTGTCTTCAGCAGGGTCAGCAGCCGGTCAGCCGGCGGACGGGGCAGTGATGATGCATTTTCCAAGTCGTAGCTTGACATATTTCAGGAGCGCCAATATTCCAAGTCAATACTTGTTTTATAGAGCTTGCAGCAACCCGCTGCAAGCTGCGCTGGAGATGACGATGCCCTTCACGGTTCCGAGCCTGCCTTACGCCCTCGATGCGTTGGCGCCCGTCATGTCGGCAGAGACGCTGGACCTGCATCACGGCAAGCACCATCAAGCTTACGTCACCAAGCTCACCGAGCTTGTTCCGGGCTCGGCCTTCGAAGGTTTGAGCCTTGAGGAGATCATTCGCGGCTCCTTCGAAAGACCGGGCGCAGAGGCGATCTTCAACAATGCCGGCCAGCACTGGAACCACAATTTCTTCTGGCCCTCGCTAAGGCCCGATGCCGGCGGCATGCCCGGCAGGCTGGAAGCCCGGCTGAAGGGCGACTTCGGAACGATCGATGCCTTCAAGGCCGAGTTCGTGAAGCAGGGCCTTGCCCAGTTCGGTTCCGGCTGGGTCTGGCTGGTGCAGACGCGGGAAGGGCGTCTTGCCGTCACCAAATCAGCCAACGCGATCAACCCGCTGGTCCATGACCAGACGCCGCTGCTCGGCTGCGATGTCTGGGAGCATTCCTATTATGTCGACTATCGCAACCGCCGTGCCGATTACCTCCAGGCCTTCGTCGATCATCTCGTCGACTGGGATGTGGTCGCGTCGCGCTTGCCGGCCTGAGCCGATGATGGGACTCGCTGAGCGGCTCTCGGCGCGGCTCGCGGCTGGCGCCGAGAGCCACATCCTCCGCTTCGCCCTTGGCGCCGCCTGCCTGAAGAGCGGCGACGGCCCGGCCGCGATCGTACACCTCGAGCGCGCGGTCGCGCTTGATCCTGATTATTCGGCGGCATGGGCGCTGCTTGGCCGCGCCCGGTTGCTGGCGGGGCGGACGGAAGCGGCGTGCACAGCGTGGCAGCGTGGAATTTCGGCGGCCGAGCGGCGAGGCGACATTCAGTCCGCCCGGCAGATGCAGGTCCTCCTCAAACGCGCTTCAAAACCTGCCGGAGACGTGGATCGTGCCTGATCTGCCCTCAGCGATCCTGCTGTTCAAGACGATGCTGGTCTGCGGTCTTTCGCTCTGGTCGGCGATCACGGTCCTGAACAATATTGGCGACTTCCGTGGGGCGGCCGGCGCCATTGCGCGAACATTGGCGATGACGCCACTCAGGGAGGAGCCCGCGATCCCGACGCCGCTGCTCCGGCGGGCGCTGCGCTGCGATCACTGGTCTGTTCTCGCGCTTGCCGCAATCCTCGCGATGCAGGCCCTTGCGACAGCGCTGCTCGGCCTTGGTGGGTTTGAGTTGATCCGTGCCTGCCTGACTGCCGCGGCTCCGGCGCGGGGCATCTGGTTCTCGACTGCGGGGCTGGGCGTGATGGCGCTGGTCTGGCTGTCGATGATGAGCGGCGGGCTCTGGTTTGGCTACTGGATCCGTCAGGGCGAACTTCAGCTGACGCAGATCGCCCTGCTCACCATGACCGTTGTGGCTGCGCTGGCAGTCAATGCCTGACGCCGCTCGGGCGTCAGGCTGGCTTGTCCTGCTGTCTCAGACGATGGGCGGGTTGAGCCGCGCAAACCCCGCCTGACGGCGATAGGGAAAATAGGGATAAGGCGCGGTCACGCTGCTTGCTGCATCCAGCCGTGCGATCTGCTCTGCAGTCAGCGACCAGCCGACCGCTCCGAGATTCTGCCGGAGCTGCTCCTCGTTGCGGGCGCCGATGATGACGCTCGACACGGTCGGGCGCTGAAGCAGCCAGTTGATCGCGATTTGCGGTACCGATCGGCCGGTCTCCTTGGCGACCTCGTCGAGCGCATCGACCACCGCATAGAGCCTGTGATCGTCGACCGGCGGACCGAACTCGGCGGTCTGGTGCAGGCGGCTTCCCTCCGGCAGCGGCTGGCCGCGGCGCAGCCTACCGGTGAGGCGGCCCCAGCCGAGCGGGCTCCAGACCAATGCGCCCACGCCCTGGTCGCGCCCGAGCGGCATCAGTTCCCATTCGTAGTCACGCCCGACCAGCGAGTAATAGACCTGATGCGCGACATAGCGCGGGTAGCCATGCCTCTCCGCGAGTGCGAGCGACTTCATCAGCTCCCAGCCGGCAAAGTTGGAGACGCCGACATAGCGGAGCTTGCCGGCGCGCACGAGGTCACTGAGCGTCGACAGGACCTCCTCGATCGGCGTATGGGCATCGAAGGCGTGGAGCTGCAACAGGTCGATATGCTCGGTGCCGAGCCGGCGGAGCGCATCTTCGACCGCCTTGATCAGGCGCGGGCGCGACGATCCGGCATCGTTTGGTCCATCGCCCATCGGAAGGCTGGTCTTGGTCGAGATCAGCACCTCGTTGCGGCGCCCCTTGATCGCCTCGCCCAGCACCTCCTCGGACGCTCCGTTGGAATAGACATCGGCGGTGTCGAACAGGGTGAGACCGGCCTCAAGGCAGATGTCGACCAGTCGCCGGGCTTCTCTGGCGTCGGTGGTGCCCCAGGCGCCGAAGAGCGGACCCTGGCCACCGAAGGTTCCGGCGCCGAAGCTGAGGGCGGGGACCTTGAGGCCGGATGCTCCGAGATTACGATAGTCCATGATGGCTCTCCTTGTTGGTGTGATGGAGCAGATAAGTCTGGTTGGATGAAATCGCTCAGCAGCCACTCAGGGCCGGTGCCGTGACCGCGGCTTTGCGATCGAGGCGCAGGCTCCAGAGGGCGACCACGAGGCCGCCGATCGGCATCAGCGCTGCGACGAGGGGGACGGCCGTCAGGCCGGGCCCATGGTCGATCACCGCGCCGCCCGCCCAGGCGCCGAGCGCATTGCCGAGATTGAAGGCGGCGATGTTGAGGCTGGAGGCGAGGCTCTGGCCAGCCCCGGAAGCCTTCTCCAGCACCCAGATCTGAAGGGGAGGGACGGTGGCGAAGCCGGCGGCGCCGAGCAGCCCGACGAAGATGGTGGCTGCGATGCCGTCGTGAATGGCGAAGGTCATCAGCCCGAGCACCAGCGCCAGGACGAGCATGCTGCCGATCACCGTCGGGACCAGGTAACGGTCGGCCAGCCGCCCGCCGATCAGGTTGCCGATGATCAACCCACCCCCGAAGACGAGCATGACCGGTGAGACCAGGCTATCGCCGAGCCCGGTCACCTTGGTCAGGATTGGCGCGATATAGGTGAAGACCGCGAAGACGCCGGCAAAGCCGAGGACAGTCGTCAGCAGGCCGAGCAGTAAGGGGCGTTGCGCCATCGCCTTCAAATCGGTGCGCCAGTCGCTCGCCTCCGGTGCCGCCTTATCCTTCGGCACGAAGGCCGCGATGATGGCGAGCGCGACGATGCCGACGAGCGTCACAGCCCAGAAGGTGGCGCGCCAGCCGAGCTGCTGCCCGAGCCAGGTGCCGAACGGCACACCGAGGATATTGGCGATCGTCAGGCCGGTGAACATGATCGCGATGGCAGAGGCCTTGCGCTCCTGCGGCACCAGGCCGGTGGCGACGACCGAGCCGACGCCAAAGAAGGTGCCATGCGCGAAGGCGGTGAGGATGCGCGCTGCCATCAGCAGTCCGTAGTCCGGAGCCAGAGCGCAGGCGGCGTTGCCGAGCGTGAAGATGACCATGAGGGCGAGCAGCACGGTTTTGCGCGGCCAGCGCGCGGTGAAGGCTGTCATCAGCGGCGCCCCCACGACGACGCCCAGCGCATAGCCGGAGATCAGCAGGCCGGCCGAAGCGATCGAGACGCCGAGATCGGCGCTGACCTCGATCAGGAGTCCCATGATGACGAATTCGGTGACGCCGATGCCGAAGGCGCCGGCGGTGAGAGCATAGAGTGCAATGGGCATGGTGGTTGTCCGCAAGACGGGAGGATGTCTCGCGGCAAGATGGCGCGCTGCAGCATCGTGCGTTAGACTGCCGCAAGGAATATCATTTGTGAGATGAATTCATCATGGCGCGTTTGGAGATCAACCGCTCCGGCGAGATGGAGGTCTTTGCCCGGGTCGTCGAGCTCGGCGGCTTCTCGGCGGCGGCCCGTGCCTTCCGGATGACGCCTTCGGCCGTCAGCAAGCTCGTCGCCCGGCTGGAGAGCCGCCTTGGCACGAGACTGGTCAACCGCTCGACGCGCAAGCTCCAGCTCACGCCCGAAGGCGGCATCTTTTATGAGCGCAGCATCCGTGTCCTGGCCGACCTGGACGAGGCGGAGCGTAGCGCCTCCTCCAGCGAGAGCCCGGCGGGCCGCATTCGCCTCAATACCAACGCCTCCTACGGCACGCATATTCTCGCGCCGGTCGTGCCGGAATTCCTGGCGCGCTACCCGGGCGTGACGCTCAACCTCGTGCAGACCGATGCCATCATCGACCTCATGGAAGAGCGTACCGATGTCGCGGTCAGGGCCGGTCCGCTGAAGAGCTCCAATCTCATCGCCCGCAAGCTCGGCGCGACCCGCATGACGATCGTCGCGGCGCCGATCTATCTGGAGCGGTTCGGCGAGCCGAAGAGTGTCGCGGAACTCGACGGCCATAACCGTATCGGCCTCTGCTACGCCCGCACCATAGAAGGCTGGCCGCTGCTCGATGGCGGTCAAGCCGTCACCGTCCCGATCGTCGGCAGCACGCAGACCAGCGATGGCGAGGCATTGCGGCATCTGGCTGTCGCGGGGGTGGGGCTCGCGCGGCTGGCGACCTTCACCGTGCGCGAGGATATTCGGGCCGGAAGACTGCGGCCGGTTCTGGAGGAGAGCAATCCGGGCGATCTCGAGGAGGTGCACGCCGTCTATCTCGGGCAGGGCGGACCTCTGCCGGCGCGTATCCGGGCGTTGCTCGATTTTCTGGGGGAGAAGGCGCGCGTCGGTTGAGCCTGGCCCAATCCCTGCCTAGACCAAGGCGTTCAGGCAGAGGGCGACATGGCGATCACGATTTACGGCATCAAGAACTGCGACACGATGAAGAAGGCCCGAACCTGGCTGGACGAGCACGGGGTCGCCTATCGCTTCCATGACTACAAGGCCGTTGGCGTGGCGCGCGCCAGTCTCGAGGCATGGTGCGCGGAACATGGCTGGGAAACGATCCTGAACCGCGCCGGCACCACGTTTCGGGCGTTGGCCGATACCGACAAGCAGGGGCTCGACACTGGCAAGGCAATTTCCTTGATGCTGGCGCAGCCCTCCCTGGTCAAGCGGCCGGTGCTCGACCTTGGCTCGCGGACATTGGTCGGTTTCAAGCCGGCGCTCTACGAGGCGGCCTTCCCGCGCTGATCCAGGACCATGGCCATGCCGGGCTCGGCCGTGCCGTCACGGTGGGCCGGCGTGCGCTGCACTTCCGTTGTCGCTGCGGCTGCGCTACCTCGCTGCGCATGACAACCGATTTCAGCTTCCATCTGCTCGGTCGGGACGGCGCTGCCCGTACCGGCGAGATCCGCATGCCACGCGGCGTAATCCGCACCCCGGCCTTCATGCCGGTCGGCACAGCCGCGACCGTGAAGGGAATGTATCCCGAGCAGGTCAAGGCGCTCGGCGCCGATGTGGTGCTCGGCAATACCTATCACCTGATGCTGCGCCCCGGCGCGGAGCGCATCGCGGGTCTTGGCGGCCTGCACAGTTTCATGAACTGGCAGCACCCGATCCTCACCGATTCCGGCGGGTTCCAGGTGATGTCGCTCTCCCAGCTTCGGAAGCTGACCGAGGAGGGCGTGACCTTCCAGTCGCATATCGACGGCTCGCGCCACATGCTCTCGCCCGAGCGCTCGGTCGAGATCCAGAACCTGCTCGGCTCCGACATCGTCATGCAGCTCGACGAATGCGTCTCGCTGCCATGCGAGGATATCGTCGCCGAGAAGGCGATGCGCCTGTCGCTGCGCTGGGCCGAACGCTGCAAGACGGCCTTCGGCAATCCCGCGGGCAGGGCGCTCTTCGGCATCGTCCAGGGCGGTTCCGTGCCGTCCCTGCGTGTCGAGAGTGCCAGGTCGCTCGTCGACATGGACCTCAAGGGCTATGCGATCGGCGGCCTTGCGGTCGGCGAGCCGCAGGACGTGATGCTCGCGATGATCGAGACGGTAGAGCCGCATCTGCCGCAGGAGCGCCCGCGCTACCTGATGGGCGTCGGCACTCCCGACGATATCGTCGAGTCGGTGAGCCGCGGCATCGACATGTTCGACTGCGTGATGCCGACCCGTGCCGGGCGCCATGGCCAGATCTTCACCCGCTTCGGGCGGATGAACCTGCGCAATGCCAAGCACGCCGACGATCCCCGGCCGATCGACGCGCAGTCGAGCTGCCAGGCTGCCAACGGCTATGCGCGCGCCTATCTGCACCATCTCGTCAAGGCCGACGAGATGCTCGGCAAGATGCTGCTGACCTGGGTCAATCTCGCCTACTATCAGGATCTGATGGCCGGGCTGCGCGCTGCGATCGCGGCCGGAACGCTGGTCGATTTCATCGCGGAGACCAAGGAAGGCTGGGCGAAGGGCGAGCCGGCATGATCGCGATTGCGACAGCCAAGTCCCGGCTGGAGCGATGATCGACCCCTGGCTCGGCATGCTGCTGCTCAAGATGGCGACCGCGGCAGCGATCGTCGTCGGTTGCTCGCTGCTGGCCGAGCGGACCGGTCCGCTCGTTGCGGCCCTGATCGCGACGCTGCCGATTTCGGCCGGGCCGGTCTATGTCTTTCTGGCGCTCGACCACGACCCGGCCTTCATCGCCGCCGGTGCGCTCGGCAGCATGGCTGCCAATCTCTCAAATGCCGGTCTGGCGCTGGTCTATGTCCTGCTCGCCCAGCGCCTCGGCATGGTGGCGAGCCTCGTGACGGGGCTGGCGACGTGGTTCACGATTGCCATCGTGCTGCGGCAGCTCACGCCGCCGGTCATGGTTATGGCTGCACTGACTGTGGCGGTCTTTGCCGGCCTTCACATGCTCTTCAGGCCGTATCTGGCGGCGCGGCCGGCGGCGCCTCCCGGGCGGCCCTGGTACGCGATCCCGCTGCGCGCCGCTTGCGTCGCCGGGCTGGCGGGGACGGTGACGACCATCAGCGCACGCGTCGGCCCGGGTTGGTCCGGCGTGCTGGCGGCTTTTCCCATCGTTCTGTCGAGCCTCATCGCGATGCTACAGCCGCGCATTGGTGGCCCCGCGACGGCGGCCGTCATCGCCAACTGCGCGCTCGGCCTTCTCGGATTCGGCCTTGCGCTTGGCCTTGTTCACCTGACGGCGGTGCCGCTCGGCTCATGGCCGGCGCTCGGCCTCGGGCTTCTGCTTTGCGTCGGCTGGAATCTGGGCCTGATGACTATTGCCCGTCGCACGCGTCGGGCGGCGCCATGACGCGATGAATAGGCCGCCAATGATCAGGATGAAGCCCACCACCTGAAGCGGGCCCGGGATCTCGCCCAGGATCGGGATGGCGAGCAGGGTGCCCGTCACCGGGATCAAAGGGGGAAAACGCCCGACGACGGAGGCGCCGAGCACATGTGCCGCCCAGCCCCAGATCCACAGGCCGATGATGACGTTGAGCACGCCCTGGTTGAGCGCATGCGCGACGAGCACCCACCACGGCGCGACATCGAAGCCGCGGAAATAGAACAGGAAGTAGAACGGCAGATAGGCCATCGACAGGACCGAGACGATCGCCGCCGCCTTTAGCCCGTTCACCTTCCAGAGCTGGATCAGCAGCGGGTAGAAGCCCCAGAGCAGCCCGACGCCGAGAAAGCAGAGATCGCCGCGCAAGGTGCCGGCCGTCGAAGCGGTGCTGCCGGCTATGCCGAGGCAGGCCAGGCCTGCGAGAACTCCGATGACGCCGATGATCAGGTTCCGCGTCAGCATGGCGCCAAACAGCACGACACTTCCTGCGATGCCGATCAGCGTCACCGTTCCAGGGCCGATGGTGGCGCCATGAGCCGCCGGGGCTAGCGTCAGCCCGGTCAGCATCAGATAGGTCATCGGAAAGCCGCTGGTGATCGCGAGCCAGATTCCGCGCCGCCAGGTCACGCCGCCGCATGTCGCCAAGCCCCCATCCCTGAGGAAGATTGGCAACAGCAGAAGACCAGCGGTCGTGAAGCGCAGGGCTAGCAGATCGTGCTGGCTCAGTCCGTTGAGCACGGCGTGGCGGCTGATCACGAAGTTCGAGCCGAAGATCAGCACGCTGCACAGCATGCCGATGACGGCGAGACGCCAGCGCAGCCGTACTGCCTTTTGATCCATCAGCGAAGCGTCGGCGATCTTGTCCATGCTTCGATTAATCCCGCATCGCACAATCGCGATATGCCCGATGCTGCATGGCGCGCCCGCACCCGTCGCGGGATGGGAAATCTGTCGAGGGCCGCAATTGCTCCCCGGCTGCGCCATTTTGTCGCCGTGTCCGGCCTCTTCTCTCGAGGCGACCAAGGGATGAACTCATGAACGACGATACGACGAAGATGGCGATCGGCCGGGTTCTGCGCAGCTTCGGCGGCCAGGTCGCGGTTTCGGTCACGGCCTCCGTGGCTGCCGCCGGAGTTCTGGCCTTTCTTCAGATCCAGTCCGGAGCTGCCCATCGCGCGACCATGGCTGAGCAGATCGTCCGGGCGTCGCAGCCTGATGCCGAGCTTGCAAATGCCTCGGAAGCGCCCGTGAGCAAGTTCCTGGAGCGGCATCGCGATCAGATGAGCGCCGGCAATGCGGAGTCCGTCTCGCCCACCAGGGCCTTGGCTGTGCCGGCGACGTTGCTGATGCCGATGGCGACAGCCTGGGCGCTGCCAGCCGGCACGACACCCGCCTTGGCTCGCTTTGAACCGCAACGTAGCAGCGCGCCCGTCACTGCGGCGGCGCACACGGTCCCGCGCGAGCGGAGCAAGCCAAGCGTCGCGGCAGCGCAGCCTTTGCCGATTTCGCCACCGCTGCAACTGGCGGCCTCCGCGGGGGACGCCACGACGGCCGTCGCTTCAACGCGCGGGCCAAGCCTGCTGGGACTGGAACTGCCAGACGGCGTTACGCGGGCCGGCCGCGCGCTGGGCGGCCTCGCCGATCGGGTCGGTGCCGCCGGGACCTGGACGGTCTCGACGGCAAGCCAGCTCCTGCCGAGTTGGTGAGAGCAGGCGCCTTCAGCTTCAGGCCAGCGCCTTCAGCGCCGAGCGGCCGGCATAGATCGCCTGGGCGCCGAGTTCTTCCTCGATGCGCAGCAGCTGGTTGTACTTCGCGGTACGGTCGGAGCGGGCAAGCGAGCCCGTCTTGATCTGCCCGCAATTGGTGGCGACAGCGAGATCGGCGATCGTTGCGTCCTCGGTCTCGCCCGAGCGGTGCGACATCACCGCGGTGTAGCCGGCGCGCTGCGCCATCTCGACGGCGGCAAGCGTCTCGGTCAGCGAGCCGATCTGGTTGACCTTCACCAGGATCGAGTTCGCGGTCTTGCTCTTGATGCCCTGCGACAAGCGGGTGACGTTGGTGACGAAGAGATCGTCGCCCACGAGCTGGCACTTGCTGCCGACGAGATCGGTCAGAGCCTTCCAGCCCTCCCAGTCATCCTCGGCCATGCCGTCCTCGATCGAGACGATCGGGTAGTTGYCGACGAGCTTGGCGAGGTATTTGGCCTGCGCCTTCGGATCGCGGGTTTTGCGTTCGCCTTCATAGACGTAGGAGCCGTCCTTGAAGAACTCCGTCGCGGCGCAGTCGAGTGCCAGCGCGATGTCTTCGCCCGGCCGGTAGCCGGCCTTCTCGACCGCCTGCATGACGAAATCGAGCGCAGCCTCGGCCGATTTCAGGTTCGGCGCGAAGCCGCCCTCGTCGCCGACATTGGTGTTGTGGCCGGCGTCGTGCAGAGCCTTCTTCAGCGTGTGGAAGACCTCGGCGCCCATGCGCAGGGCTTCCGCGAAGGAAGGCGCGCCGACCGGCATGATCATGAATTCCTGGAAGTCGATCGGGTTGTCGGCATGGGCGCCGCCATTGACGATGTTCATCATCGGCACGGGCAGGACGCGGGCGGAGGTGCCGCCGACATAGCGATAGAGCGGCAGGCCCGAGCATTCGGCTGCGGCCTTGGCGACGGCGAGCGAGACGCCGAGAATGGCGTTGGCGCCGAGCTTCTTCTTGTTCGGCGTTCCGTCGAGATCAATCATGGTCTGGTCGATCGCGGCCTGGTCCTCGGCATCCATGGCGACGAGGGCTTCGGCGATCGTGGTGTTGACGATTTCGACGGCCTTCAGCACGCCCTTGCCGAGATAGCGGCTCTTGTCGCCGTCACGCAGCTCTACGGCTTCATGCGCGCCCGTCGAGGCGCCGGAGGGGACCGCGGCGCGGCCCATCGAGCCATCCTCGAGCACGACGTCGACCTCGACGGTCGGATTGCCACGGCTGTCGAGGATCTGGCGGCCGATGATGTCGATGATCGCGGTCATGGGAGGCTCCGGTGCGAGGCGAAACGGAAGGATGCCGCGCTTCTAGCCAAGCGCAGGCGTAACGGAAAGAGGCGTCGCGGCGATTGGCCGGTGGCGCGGGCGCGCCCGAGGCTCTAGAAGGCCGCCTTCAAGGAGCCATGACCATGACGATCGACGCCTCGACCCTGCAACTGGGCCATGCCAGTGCACTGCCGCAATCTCCCGAGGAGGCCCGCCTCGACCGTGTGCCCAATCCGCATGCCGGCACGAATTATCTCGCGCGCTTCACATGCCCGGAATTCACCTCGATCTGCCCGGTGACCGGCCAACCCGATTTCGGCATCCTGGTCATCGATTATCTGCCCGGCCAATGGCTGGTCGAATCGAAGTCGCTGAAGCTCTATCTCGGGTCGTTCCGCAACCACGGAGCCTTCCACGAGGATTGCACCGTCAATATCGGCAAAACACTGGTCGAGCTGCTCGAGCCGGAATGGTTCCGCATCGGCGGCTATTGGTACCCGCGCGGCGGCATCCCGATCGATGTGTTCTGGCAGACCGGCGAGCCGCCGAAGGGGCTCTGGCTGCCCGATCAGGGCGTCGCTCCTTACCGCGGCCGCTGAGTTCAGGTCCGCGAGCCTGCCAGCGGCAGGATGCGCGGCGTCACGATGCCAAGCAGGCCGATCCCTGCCGCAAAGAGCAGGATCGCGCCTGTCGTGCCGAGCAGATGCAGCGCGATGCCCATGGCGACGGGGCCGATCGCATGGCCAAGGAACAGCGCGCAGGCGAAGAGCGAGACGGCCGAGCCGCGCGCTGTCGGAGCGAGCTCGGTCGCCTGAGCCTGGAAGGTGCCGTGCATCAGGAAGAAGCCGAACCCGTTCAGGGTGAACAGGCCAACCGCGCTCCACCAGGGTAAGAAGGGCAGCGAGAACAGCACATAGCCCGTCGCCATCAGGAGCCCGCCGGTGACCGTCATGCGGGCCGGTCCGAGGCGCTCGACCAGGATGCGGGTCAGGATCCCGTAGATGATGCCGCCAAGCCCGGTTCCGGCGATCACCAGCCCGGCCAGCGAGGGGCCGATCCCTGAGCGCTCCTGCAGGATCGCCGCGACATAGGGCGGCATGCCGAAGATCAGGCTGCCCTCGGTGATGACGATCGCATAGAGCAGCTTGCTGCGCGGGTTGGCGAAGACGGATCTGTAATTCGCCAGCGCGCCCGCAAAGCTGAGCGGCAGCCGTGCCGCGTCCGGGCGCGGCTTCAGCACGACGATGACCAGAAGCGCTGCAGCCGCCGCCATGGCAGCGGCCATCACGAAGACACTGCGCCAGCCGAAATGCTCCGCGATGACGCCCGAGCAGGCGGCCCCGGCCATTTGCCCGACGATCATCAGGACAAGGAAGCGTCCGAGCAGTACCTGCCGCTCGGCCATTGGCGCGCGGTCGCCGATCGCGGCCATGGCGATGGGGATGACGCCGCCGGCAACGATGCCCGTACTCGCCCGGATCACCGTCAGTACGTCGAAGGACAGGGAGAAGGCGGCAGCCATCGAGAGCAGGGCAAGCAAGCCGAGGCAGACACTGATCGTCCGCAGCTTGCCGACCGAATCCGCGATCGGGCCCAGGAAGGGCTGACCGACCGCGTAGGCAAAGGAGAACGCAGTTGCCATGGCGGCGATCTGCGCAATCGTCCGGCCGAACTCAGCTGCCAGTGTCGGCACCAGCGGATCGAGGATCCGCATGGTGAAGGTCGATGCGAAGCCGCAGGCCCCGAGGACCAGGATCAGCGGGCGCAGCGAGGCGGGCTTGGTTGCGGTAACGGGCTTGTCCATACGCGCCTTAAACCGGCGCGCGCCTCGCCTTGGCAAGCCGATCAAAGCCTTGCAGCTCTGCGATCAGCGCAGGGAAGTCCGCGAGCGGCACCATGTTGGGGCCGTCCGACGGCGCATTGTCGGGGTCGGGATGGGTCTCGATGAAGAGGCCGGCGACGCCGACCGCGACCGCGGCCCGCGACAGCACGGGCACGAATTCGCGCTGACCGCCTGTGGAGGCGCCCTTGCCGCCCGGCTGCTGGACGGAATGCGTTGCGTCGAAGATCACCGGTGCCCCGATGCCGTCGGCCATGATCGGCAGCGACCGCATGTCGGTGACAAGCGTGTTGTAGCCGAAGGACGCTCCGCGCTCGGTGACCATGACATTCGGATTGCCACTCTCGGTGATCTTGGCCGCGACGTTGACCATGTCCCAGGGGGCCAGGAACTGGCCCTTCTTGACGTTGACGACGCGCCCGGTCTGTGCGGCTGCAACCAGCAGATCGGTCTGACGGCACAGGAAGGCAGGAATCTGCAGGACGTCGACGACCTCGGCCACGGCGGCGCATTGCCCGGCCTCGTGCACATCGGTCAGGACCGGCAGGCCGGTGCGTTCGCGGATCTCGGCGAAGACGGGCAGGGCGGCCTCGAGGCCCATGCCGCGCTGCCCCTTGACGCTGGTCCGGTTCGCCTTGTCGAAGGAGGTCTTGAAGACCAGTCCGATCTCAAGTCTTGCCGCTATCTCCTTGAGCGCAAGCGCGATTTCTAGCGCGTGCTCGCGGCTTTCCATCTGACAGGGGCCGGCGATCAGGGCAAGCGGCAGGGCGTTGCCGAAGCGGACCGGCCTCGCGAGGTCGGCGCCGATCGTGACGATGGCGTTGGCGGACATGGCGGCTCCAATGCGGTTGCTGGTGGCGGGCTTAGGTCGCTCGTCCGGCTGAGGTCAAGCCGGGGCCGCAGCTCAGGTCACCTCGAACCAGGTCCAGAGACCGAGATCGAAGCGCTCCAGCACGGTCGACGAAATCAGCCAGCGGCCAGGATTGTCGGCGATGAAGGCGATGTGCAGCCGCCGCCCTTCGGGGATCTGGACGGTATCGAGGAAATAGGGCTCCCAGCCGTCGTCGAGCGGATGCAGCAGGCGAAAACTATGGCCGTGGACATGGAACGGCTGCAGGAAAGCAGTGCGATTATCGATCGCGATCACCACCGGCGCGCCGCGCCTGACGCTGAAGAGGGGCTTGGCATCAGGCGTGCCGACTGCACCGTTAATCGCCCAGGGCCGGGCGAGATCGAGGCCGGAGAGGTCCAGTTTGCTGTCGGCGGTGACCTTGGCTCCGCCGGTCACGACGACTTCGCTACGCTTGGCGTCCTGCAGTCGCACGGCGAGCGGCAAGGCCGGATTCGGCTTGAGCGCAGCGACCTCGCCTGCCGCCGCCTGCCTTGCTCCCTCCGCGACGAAGCGCAGCAGAGGAACGCCCGAGCCGGTCAGCGCCGTGACCATTGCTGTGGCCCCCGCTTCGTCCGGCATGTCGAAGACGAGATCGTAGCGCGTGCCGGGGGCGAAGGGCAGCTGAGCGCGCACGGGTTCGAAATTATCGGTCGGCTGGCTGTCGACGGCCATGACGAAGGGCTTGATGCCGTCGAAACGCAGCCGCGTGATCCGGGCATTGCAGGCATTGGCGAGGCGCAACCGAACGCGTGCCCCCGGGAGCACCGCGATGCGCTGCGGCGGCGCCTTGCCATTGACGGTGATCCAGTTACCGAGCCGGCCGGCGGCGGCTCCTTCGGGCCCCTTCGCGTCAAAGGCCTGGATCGATTGGTCGTCGCCCAGCAGCCAGTCGGTCACCACCACCGGCAGGTCGAGATCGACGCGTGGCGGCTCAGTCTCCTCAACGATGAGCAGGCCGGCCAGGCCGCGTCCTGCCGGCTCGGACGAGGCGCCGACGAGGAGAGGGCGATACAGGAAGAAGCCCGAATCGGGCGGCGTCAGCCGGTATTCGAAGCTGGCTCCCGGCGCGATCGGCTGCTGGCTGAAGCCTCCGACGCCATCCATCTCGGACGATCCGCGCAGGCCATGCCAATGCAGGCTCAGCGGTCTCGTCGTTCGGTTCTCCAGCCGGAGCCGCAGCGTCTGTCCCAGCTTGATCCGCAATACGGGCCCAGGCGTTTCACCGTCGACGGCCCAGACTTCGCTCTCCGGGGCCGGAGGCGGCCGCAGGCGTGTCTTCGCCGGGCCGGCAACGAGGTTCCGGTTCGGCAGCGCGGCTGAATCGGCGTTCTCCGTCCGGGACTTCACTGGGGTGGTGGCCGGCAAGGATTGTGCGCCCGCCTCGCCCAGGACTGCACAGGCGCCCAGTCCCGCCAGCACGATGCGCCGTGTCGGCATGGTCGCCTGGCAACTGTGAGAAGGAGGACGGCGAGCGCTTCTGTCGGTCATGGCAAGCGGCATAATCCGTGGCGCGCGATCTGGCGAGAGGCCGGTATGGCGCCCCTGATTCAACGGCTTCGCAGAACCGTCGCATTTTTTTGCTGCATGCCGCGCCTGAAATGCGTATAGCACCGCGGCCCAACGATGGCGGCGCTGCGTTTGCTCGCGCGCAGCGCATCGGGTCGGCGGGCGTGGCGGAATTGGTAGACGCACTGGATTTAGGTTCCAGCGGCGAAAGTCGTGGGGGTTCGAGTCCCTCCGCCCGCACCAGACTTGGCCGGATTTCTCAAGCGCGGCGGCGGGCAACCCGACGGCGCGCGTTTGGATTTTTGAATTAACGAGCAGTTGGCGGAACGAAACAATGAACGTGACCGAAACCCTGTCCCAGGGCCTCAAGCGCGAATTCCAGGTGGTGCTGAACGCTGCCGACCTCAAGACCAGGCTCGATGATGGCCTGCAGGGCCTGCAGGGCAAGGCGCGTATCAACGGTTTCCGCCCCGGCAAGGTACCGGTCGCGCATCTGCGCCGGCTCTATGGCCGTTCGGTCATGGCCGATGTGCTGCAGAATGCAGTCAACGAGGCCAACCAGAAGATCGTCGCGGATAACGGCCTGAAGCTCGCTTTCGAGCCGCAGATCCGGTTCCCGGAGAACAAGGACGAGATCGAGGCCGCGATGGAGGCCAAGGGCGACCTCGCCTTCACGGTCGCGCTCGAGGTCCTGCCGAAGATCGAACTCGCCGACATCTCCGACGTTTCCCTGGTCAAGCCGGTGGCGGAAGTGCCTGAGAGCGAAGTCGATGCCGCGCTCGAGCGCATGGCGTCGCAGAACCGCAGCTTCACCTCGAAGGGTGCGAAGGCCAAGGCCGAGAAGGGCGATCGCCTGATGATCTCCTTCGTCGGCACGCTCGAGGGCGAACCCTTCGACGGCGGCACCGGCGAGGGCATTCCGCTCGATCTCGGCGCGGGGCAGTTCATCCCGGGCTTCGAGGATCAGCTCGAGGGCGCCAAGACCGGCGAGAAGCGCACCGTCAAGGTGACGTTCCCGGAGAACTACACCGCGACCCACCTTGCCGGTAAGCCGGCCGAGTTCGAGGTCACCGTCGACGACGTGCAGGGTCCCGACGCCCTCAAGATCGACGACGAGCTCGCCAAGGGCTTCGGCATGGAGTCGCTCGATGCGCTCAAGAGCGCCGTTCGCGAGCAGATCGGCCGTGATTTCGGCGCCCAGTCGCGCCGCAAGATCAAGAAGAGCCTGCTCGACGCGCTTGATGGCAAGTACACGTTCGAGCTGCCGCCGACCCTGGTCGAGCAGGAGTTCGCTGCCGTCTGGAGCCAGGTCGAGGCCGACATGAAGGACGCGAAGAAGACCTTCGCGGACGAGAACACCACAGAGGACGAGGCTCGCGCCGAGTACCGCCGGATCGCCGAGCGCCGGGTGCGCCTGGGCCTCGTGCTTGCCGAAATCGGTGAGCAGGCCAAGGTTCAGATCTCGGATGACGAGGTCACCCAGGCCCTGGTCGAGCGAGTCCGTCAATTCCCCGGCCAGGAGAAGCAGGTCTGGGAGTTCTACCAGAAGAACCCGCAGGCTCTCGCGGAGATCCGCGCCCCGATCTTCGAGGAGAAGGTCGTCGACCATCTGCTCAGTCAGGTGAAGGTCGAGGACCAGACGGTCAGCCGCGAGGCGCTCTACGCCGATGAGGACGCCACCGAGGAGGCCGGTGAGGCCAAGCCGAAGAAGGCAGCCGCCAAGAAGGCCAAGAAGTCCGAGGCCAAGGCGGACGACGCTGCCAAGGCCGACGACGCTTCGGCCTGAGACTTTCGGAAACCTTGATTCAAGATTGGCGCCGCCCGGCAATGGCCAGGGCGGCGCTTCCCTTTTCAGCCACGATCTGCGTGCTTATGTGGATGGTATTCACGAAATCCGCTGATTCCCGGCGACCGCGACCCCAAGGACAGACCCATGCTGCGCGATCCGATCGAGACCTACAACAATCTCGTCCCGATGGTGGTCGAGCAGTCGAGCCGCGGTGAGCGCGCCTTCGACATCTACTCGCGCCTGCTGCGGGAACGCATCATCTTCCTGACCGGCCCGGTCGAGGATTTCTCCGCCTCGCTGATCGTGGCGCAGCTGCTGTTTCTCGAGGCCGAGAATCCGAAGAAGGAAATTTCCTTCTACATCAACTCGCCGGGCGGCGTGGTCACGTCGGGCCTGTCGATCTATGATACGATGCAATTCATCCGCTGCCCGGTCACGACATTGTGCGTCGGGCAGGCGGCCTCGATGGGCTCGCTGTTGCTGACCGCGGGCGCCAAGGACATGCGCTTCGCGCTGCCGAATGCGCGCATCATGGTGCACCAGCCCTCCGGCGGCTTTCAGGGCCAGGTCACCGATATCCTGATCCACGCGCGCGAGGTCGAGAACCTCAAGCGCCGGCTGAATGAGATCTATGTCAGGCATACCGGCCGCAACTACGACGAGGTCGAGGCTGCGCTCGAGCGCGACAACTTCATGACCGCCGAGGCGGCCCGTGATTTCGGCCTGATCGACAAGGTCATTGATCGGCGTCCGGAAGACGCCGCGGCCTGATCGGGCCGGAATGGAGAACCGGGCAGGGGCCGAAACACGCCTTGGGCGTTTCGGCCCCCGTCTGGTGTCGGCTGCGACGAGCCGCCCCGCTATCTGTGGGTTGGCTTGATCAGCCGGGCGTCCCATATTGATTTGGAAAGCGGCCCCATGCTTGCATGGGGACTCGGGTGAGCGGACAGGCGCAGCTGGTGTCCGGTTTTGGGTCAGGTTTTCAGGTCGGATGTCTCGACCTGACGCGTTAACCTAATAATCGCGAACTGAGCGGCCTATTATGACGGAGAGACGACGCCCGCATCCGCTTCGGCTGGTGTGGACCGACTCCGGAAATGGAGATGAACGATGAGTAAGGTCAGCAGCGGCGATTCGAAGAGCACGCTCTACTGCTCCTTCTGCGGCAAGAGCCAGCACGAGGTTCGCAAGCTGATTGCGGGACCGACCGTGTTCATCTGCGACGAGTGCGTCGAGCTCTGCATGGACATCATCCGCGAGGAATCCAAATCCGCGCTGGTGAAGTCGAAGGACGGCGTCCCGACCCCGCGCGAGATCCGCAAGGTGCTGGATGACTATGTCATCGGCCAGGACCACGCCAAGAAGGTGCTCTCGGTCGCGGTTCACAACCACTACAAGCGGCTTTCGCACGCGACGAAGCACAACGACGTCGAGCTGGCGAAGTCGAACATCCTGCTGATCGGGCCGACCGGTTCGGGCAAGACGCTGCTCGCGCAGACTCTCGCCCGCATCCTTGATGTGCCCTTCACGATGGCGGATGCGACGACGCTGACCGAGGCGGGCTATGTCGGCGAGGATGTCGAGAACATCATCCTGAAGCTGCTCCAGGCCTCCGACTACAATGTCGAGCGGGCACAGCGCGGCATCGTCTATATCGACGAGATCGACAAGATCAGCCGCAAGTCAGACAATCCCTCGATCACCCGCGACGTCTCGGGCGAGGGCGTCCAGCAGGCGCTGCTCAAGATCATGGAAGGCACGGTCGCCTCCGTGCCGCCGCAGGGCGGGCGCAAGCATCCCCAGCAGGAATTCCTGCAGGTCGACACCACCAACATCCTGTTCATCTGCGGCGGTGCCTTCGCCGGGCTGGACAAGATCATCTCCAGCCGTGGCAAGGGCACCTCGATCGGCTTCGGCGCGATTGTGAAGGCTCCGGACGACCGCCGTACCGGCGCGATCTTCCGTGAGGTCGAGCCCGAGGATCTGCTGAAATTTGGCCTGATCCCGGAATTCGTCGGCCGTCTGCCGGTTCTGGCGACGCTCGAGGATCTCGACKAGGCGGCGCTGAAGACGATCCTGACCGAACCGAAGAACGCGCTGGTGAAGCAGTATCAGCGCCTCTTCGAGATGGAGGATACCGAGCTCACCTTCACCGATGAGGCCGTCAGCCTGATCGCGCGCAAGGCGATCGAGCGCAAGACCGGTGCACGCGGCCTGCGTTCGATCATGGAGAGCATCCTGCTCGAGACCATGTACGAACTGCCAGGGCTGGAAGGCGTCGAGCAGGTCGTGATCGGGCCGGAGGCTGTCGAGAACAAGTCGCGTCCGCTCTTCATCTATGCGGAACGCGAGGAAGAAACGAAGTCGGCCTCGGCCTGAGCTCCGCTGAATTTGGCCATTTCGGGAACGCGCGCCTGTTGGCGCGCGTTTTGCGTTCGAGAGGCGGTTGCCTTGCCGGAACGCTCCTTGCGACAAAGCAACGTTGGAAGACGTCTTCGGCTTGCTTGAAAGCCGGCACAGAAGCCTCCACTTTAGGTGCACCTGCGAGAGTCGCGCGCCTTCTAAGGGCGGGGCCCGCGGGGGCGGTCAGGCGAATGGTCGTCTTGCCGCTTACGTCCGATCGTTCCGCCCATCAGGGGGTTCGCCGGGCGCAACTGCAAAGGATAAGTCATGACTGGCTCGGCGCCCCGCGCTCCTTTCGTTCCCGGCGAGACCGGCACCTATCCGGTTCTCCCCCTGCGCGACATCGTCGTTTTCCCGCATATGATCGTCCCGCTCTTCGTCGGGCGCGAGAAGTCCATTCGCGCCCTTGAGGAAGTGGTCAAGACCGACGGCCTGATCCTGCTTGCGACGCAGAAGAACGCCGGCGATGACGATCCGGCGACCAAGGACATTTATGAGATCGGCACGCTTGCCCGCGTGCTTCAGTTGCTGAAGCTGCCCGACTCCACCGTCAAGGTGTTGGTCGAGGGCGTCGGCCGCGCCAAGGCGACGTCCTATGTCGCCGAGGAAGCCTTCTATCAGGCTGATGCGATCGGGCTCTCCGAGGAAGAAGGCAAGAAGGTCGAGGTCGAGGCGCTCGGCCGCTCTGTCGTCAGCGAGTTCGAGAGCTATGTGAAGCTCAACAAGAAGATCTCGCCCGAGATCGTCGCCGCCGTCTCGCAGATCGACGAGCCCTCCAAGCTTGCCGACACGGTTGCCTCGCACCTGGCCGTCAAGATCGCCGACCGTCAGGCCGTGCTCGAGATCGTCAATGTTGCGCACCGGCTGGAGAAGGTGCTCTCGCTGATGGAAAGCGAGATGTCGGTTCTGCAGGTCGAGAAGCGCATCCGCTCGCGCGTCAAGCGCCAGATGGAGAAGACCCAGCGCGAGTACTATCTCAACGAGCAGATGAAGGCGATCCAGAAGGAGCTTGGCGACGGCGAGGAAGGCCGCGACGAGCTGGCCGAACTGGAAGAGCGCATCGTCAACACCAAGCTCTCCAAGGAAGCCCGCGACAAGGCGATGGCGGAGATGAAGAAGCTTCGCCAGATGTCGCCGATGTCGGCCGAGGCGACGGTGGTCCGCAACTATCTCGACTGGATGCTCGGCATTCCGTGGGGCAAGAAGTCGAAGATCAAGAAGGACCTCGCCGTCGCCCAGCAGGTGCTCGACGACGATCACTACGGTCTCGACAAGGTCAAGGACCGCATCGTCGAATATCTCGCCGTGCAGCAGCGCGCCAACCGGCTCGCCGGCCCGATCCTGTGCCTCGTCGGCCCTCCGGGTGTCGGCAAGACCTCGCTCGGCAAGTCGATCGCCAAGGCGACCGGCCGCGAGTTCGTGCGCATGTCGCTCGGCGGCGTGCGTGACGAGGCCGAGATCCGTGGCCACCGGCGCACCTATATCGGTTCGATGCCCGGCAAGATCATCCAGTCGATGAAGAAGGCGAAGACCGCCAATCCGCTCATCCTGCTCGATGAGATCGACAAGATGGGTCAGGACTTCCGTGGCGATCCCTCGGCGGCCCTGCTCGAGGTGCTTGATCCCGAGCAGAACGCCGCCTTCAACGACCACTATCTGGAGGTCGACTACGACCTCTCGAACGTCATGTTTGTGACCACGGCCAACACGCTGAACATTCCGCCGGCCCTTCTGGACCGCATGGAGGTGATCCGCATCGCTGGCTACACCGAGGAAGAAAAGGTCGAGATCTCTCGTCGTCACCTGATCCCGGAGACGATCAAGAAGCACGGCCTTGAATCCAAGGAATGGTCGATCGATGACGAGGCCCTGATGACGCTGATCCGGCGCTATACGCGCGAGGCCGGCGTCCGCAACCTCGAGCGCGAGCTTTCCAACACCGTGCGCAAGGCGGTGAAGGACATCATCCTGACCAAGAAGAAGAAGGTCGCGATCACCCCGACCGTGCTCGAGGACTATCTCGGCCCGCCGCGTTACCGCTATGGCGAAGCCGAGACCGAGGATCAGGTTGGTGTCGTCACGGGTCTTGCCTGGACGGAGGTCGGCGGCGAACTGCTGACGATCGAAGGCGTCATGATGCCCGGTCGGGGCAAGATGACCGTCACAGGCAATCTGCGGGACGTGATGAAGGAATCGATCTCGGCAGCGGCATCCTATGTCCGCTCGCGCGCCATCGATTTCGGTATCGAGCCGCCACTCTTCGAGCGGCGCGACATCCACGTCCACGTTCCCGAGGGGGCGACCCCGAAGGACGGTCCGTCGGCCGGTATCGCCATGGCGACTGCGATCGTCTCGGTGCTGACCGGCATTCCGACCCGTCGTGATCTTGCCATGACCGGCGAAGTCACGCTGCGGGGCAGGGTGCTGCCGATCGGCGGCCTCAAGGAGAAGCTCCTGGCTGCGCTGAGAGGCGGCATCAAGAAGGTGCTGATCCCCGAGGACAACGCCAAGGATCTGATCGACCTGCCGAAGTCGGTGAAGAGCGGCCTGGAGATCGTGCCGGTCGCACGCATGGAGCAGGTGCTCCAGCACGCGCTGATTCGCCAGCCGGTGCCGATCGTCTGGGAGGAGGACCTCTCGGCGGTTCGCCCCAAGGCGGCCGAGGATGACGCTTCGGGCGGACTCGTCGCCCACTGACGCGGTCATCCCGCACGACACACGAGTGACCAGAAGGCCGGCAGCATCGCTGCCGGCCTTTCTCGTTTCCGGATGGCTATCGTGATTGCGCTGGGCTCCGCTCGACCACCGTTCGCCGAAGAAGGCGCTTGAGCCGGTCCCTGGGTCATAGCTTACGCCGGGGGCGAGGAGCAGAGATGAGCAACCGATCCGACAGAAACAACCTGCTGGCCGCCCAGGAATGCGCCGAGCGCATTGGCCTGACGGCGCGTGCGCTACGCCTCTACGAGAAGCGCGGCCTGATCAAGCCGCGCCGCAGCGAGAAGGGGTGGCGGCTCTACGGCGCCGACGAGATCGCCCGCCTGCATGAAGTCCTTGCGCTGAAGCAGCTCGGGCTCAGCCTGGCACGCATCACCGCGCTGCTGCAGGGCAAGGCGGTCGATCTCGATCGCATCCTGACGCTGCAGCAAGCCGCCCTGCGGGAGCAGCACAGCCGTACCGAGCGTGGGCTGTCCCTGGTCGGGGCGGCGCGGGCGAAGCTGTCGACCGGCGGCTCATTGTCGACCGACGAACTGATCAAGCTGGCGAAGGAGGCCACGATGAGTGAAACGCAGACCGACGAAGTCGCCTGGCGGCGCTATGAGCAAGCGCGGCCGCGCTCCGCTATCACGATCGATCCGGCCCTGCTCGACGGCTATGTCGGGGACTACCGGCTCACCTCCGGGCTGATCCTGTCGATCAGCCGTAGAGGCGATGCGCTTCTTCTGGAATCGTCGGGGCAGATGCCCGTGGAACTCTTTGCCGAGAGCGCCACGAAGTTCTTTCTGAAGTTTCCAGCAGCGCAGGTCAGCTTTGTTCCCGGTCCTGGCGGGCGCGCCGAGGCCCTGGTCCTCCATCAGGATGGTCACGAATCGATGGCCGAGCGCATTAGCGCGGACGAGGCCCGGAGGATCGCAGAGGCGCTGGGCCGCAGGGTCCAGTCCAACCTCCCGCATCCCGACAGCGAGACGACACTGCGCCGCGTCATCGAGGAGCATCAGGCTGGACATCGCTATGTCGAGAAGATGAGCCCGGAGCTGGCTGTGGCCGTCGAGGAGCAGTTCTCCCTGGTGAGCGCTGCGTTGCTGGCCAAGGGGGCTCTGGAGGCGCTGCGCTTCAACGGCGTCGGACAGAGTGGGGTCGATGTCTATGAGGCGCGCTTCGCCGCGCCCGGCGTGCTGGAATGCGGAATCGGCTGGACTGACGACGGCGTGATTCACACCCTGTGGCTGCGACCAGTGCCATAGGCGCGAGAGCGTCTTCCGATTCGAAGCGAGAATCGACGGCGCGTGCTGACGGCGAATCTGCAGCGCCTGCGGCGGTCACTTCGACGCATCAAGCAGGTCGTGACGGAGCGCTCGAAACCGTGCTTGGACCACACCGAAAACAATGAGAGGCAAAGGCGGGAGGAGCAGTCATCCCGGGGCCCAACATCATCCAAAAACCGCTTGTAACGGTGGATGCGAATTTTCATCTATCTGCTTGAGATAAATGGCGCGGGCGACGGGGCTCGAACCCGCGACCTCCGGCGTGACAGGCCGGCACTCTAACCAACTGAGCTACGCCCGCGCTGGGCGGCTAAGGCGTCTTGGCCTCAGCGAGGTTGGGATTAGGGTGCCGGGCCGGCGGTGTCAAGCGCGAGGTGCCGGCAAAATTCATCTTCCCCAAATTCCAAACCGTCGGGTGCGCCGGCAGGCGCAAGCCGCTGACTTTTGCAGTGCAAAACGAGACACAAGTCGCCTCAAACTCGATTTCATCGGCACTTTCGGCTGCTCGCATGATCCGTCGCGCGCCGTGAAAGCTCGAACCGGGCAGAGGCCCAGAACCCCTAAAAAGGGCCGGGGACCGGTCCAAAGATGGATTCGGCGGGCTCCTCAGCCGAAGCACCTCAGCCGAGTTATCAACAGGCCGGTTCGGCCGACAACTTTCGAACACGCTCGCAACGGCCACCCCCATTGGAGAGGGCGGCTTCATGGCATCGCGGAGCGGCGAGCCGGCTCCATTGCCGGCTTTTTGTTCGCACATGAATCCGCTTGCCGGCCGAAATCTGCTCATGCTTACCTGTGGTTAACCAACAGTCCCGGGCGGGGGCGAAACGATGACGGACGCGACGCGCATTCGACAATTGCGAGCGGAACTCTGCCTCCGGCTTGAGGCGCATGGCGTCGCAGATCCGCGGGCAGCGCAGATGATCGACCCGATCGGGATGGTAACCAGCTGGCCGCCGGGTGAGCCTGTGGAGCAGGCTGGCGACCACCCGGCGCTGCTCCGTTCAGAGGCTCGCGACGCTCACATACTGGGCTGTCTCGATGGCGCGATCCGTCAGATCTCCCGGCGATGATCGGTGCGGGGCGACACGATCGGAAAACTGCTCGAACAGCTGAGCGAAACGACGGGGCACGGTCCAGGGGAGGCGCCAGCAGCTCTCATCTCCCCGGCCCTGGACTGGTCGGATTGTGCGGATGGCAGCGAGCGTGGCTGTTGATCCTCGTCTTGCTGCTGCTGTGGGTGGCTCCCTGGATCATCGTGCACGTCACGAGAACGGCGTCCCTGTGAACGGCTCGGCGACCTCTGCGGCGTTGTCCGCGCGCACAGGATGACGACACTTCACGGCCGGTGCCTTGCAAAAGGGTCAAAGGGCCGTCGCATGTACGGTGCAATCAACCACCCAGCCGATCGAGCGTGCAGAACAGGGCTATGGGCAGGATCGACACCCGTTGCCGCGACAGCCTGAACGAATTCCTGGGGGCGGCAATCGCGGACGGAATGGGGCTAGATGAGCACACCGGCCGCGCGCTCTGCCGGAAGCAGGGCGGGAACTGGCCTGAATTCATGGTGCTGGGCGCTGGTGGGCGGTGACGGGCTCGAACCGCCGACCCTCTCGGTGTAAACGAGATGCTCTACCAACTGAGCTAACCGCCCCTCCGAGTTGCGGTTTAAGGCTTCATCGCCGCGCCTTCAAGCCTTGAGAGCGGGGGAAGCCAGGATAAGGCCTCACCAGTCTCACCAGGGCCGGCGTGGTCCGGTGTCGATGTGGATAAGTCCGTTCCAATAGACCTTGTGGCCGCCGACCTCCGGCAGCGAGCGGGCATAGTCGAGCACGACGCGCGGCCGCACGCCGGGTACGCGGAAATCCATGGCCTCACAGCGCTTATGATAGGAGCCGCGCCGGGCGCGCCAGGGCGGCCGCCAGGTCGAGGTCACCTTCACGGCTCCGTACTTGTCGGCAATCTTGCCGAGAATCGATTTGAGCAATTGCGGCAGGCAGGCGGTCGAGGTGCCGGGGTCAGTCGAGATGCCCGGCCGGTCCGGTTTTTCGTCCGGATCGAAGGCCGGCTCCGCTCCGGCCTTCTGGCCGGGTGTCAGCTTCGGCCATTCCGGGCCTTCATCTTCATCGGGCTCCGTGACGGCAGGCGAATTCGGGGCCGGCGGAGAATCGGCCTGCTCGGCGACTGGCACGGGAGTAAGAACCGGGGCGGCCGGGGGAGGGACCACGATGGCAGGCATCGCCGCCTTTGCCGGCAGGTCCAGATCGAAGGGCCGTCCGGGCGGGAGCGGCGCCAGCATCATCTGGCCGTCCTCTGCGCCGGCGTGAGATGCCGACAAGGCGAAGACGATCGCGAGCAGCGGCAACGGGAACCTGAGCGGCAGAGGCGATCCGATATTTCCTGTAGGCAAGGGCTTAGGCAAAGGCATCTCAGGGGGTGGGCGCTGGCAGGAAGACGGCGCGTGTCTCGGCGCCGAGGAGCGGAAGCTGCGGCGTCTTTGCGCAGAGCGAGAGAAGTTCGGCAGGCGCCGCGGTGACCTTCTCGACGTCGAGCAACGGACGCTGCGCACCGCCGGCATAATAGCCGGCGAGCCACAGCACGAGCTGACTCTGGTCGTTGCTGATCATGGCGCTGAACTCGGCGCAGGTCGCGCGGGCGAGATCGATACTCTCGGCATGTGTTGCGCCGGCGGGGGCGAGCAAGCTCCCGGCCAGAGTCGCGAGCGCCGCGATACGGTGGAGTGGTCGGACCATGCGTCTCGCTCCTGGGGCGGCTGATTCCCGCAATAAAGCCGATTCGTAACCATCTTGTCGCGGCGTGCGCCTGCTACTTGGTGCGAGCTATCGGTTTTGCGGTAAAAATTGCGTGCAATGCGTCTGGTTCATTGCCGTGGCGCGGTTGTGCGACGCGGCGAACCCTTGCGTGATTCTAGAGTAGGGGCTAATCGACTGCCGATGCGTGTGCCGCGGGTCTGGGCCCGCGAAGCGAGGTTGTCCATGCAAGCATTACCTGTACCGTCCTTGCTGAGCGACTACCTGCCGCTGGCCATCTTCATCGGCGTTTCCATGGTCATCGGTCTTGCGCTGCTGATCGCACCGTTCGCCGTCGCGTATTCAAAACCGGACGCTGAAAAGCTCTCCGCCTATGAGTGCGGTTTCAACGCGTTCGATGACGCGCGCATGAAGTTCGATGTCCGCTTCTATCTGGTCTCGATCCTGTTCATCATCTTCGATCTCGAGGTCGCCTTCCTGTTTCCCTGGGCGGTCGCGTTCGGCGATCTCGGCTGGTATGGTTTTTGGTCAATGATGATCTTTTTGGGCGTCCTGACCGTCGGATTCGTCTACGAATGGCGCAAGGGCGCGTTGGAGTGGGACTAACCGCCGGCTCGCGAGGCGCCGCCTCGGTGTTGATCTGACGGTAACGGGTTCACAAGGGTAGTTTCATGGCAATCACAGCGATCGACCGCGGCGATCCGCTCGTCGCGCCCGCGCCCCGGGGGCTGCTCGGCCCGGACGGGAAGCCGGTGGGTGCGCGCGATCCCTTCTTCGTCGAGATCAACAACGAACTCGCGGACAAGGGTTTCCTCGTCACGGCGACCGACGACCTGATCAACTGGTCGCGTACCGGATCGCTGATGTGGATGACCTTCGGCCTCGCCTGTTGCGCCGTCGAGATGATGCAGCTGTCGATGCCGCGCTATGACGTCGAGCGCTTCGGCTTCGCGCCACGCGCGTCCCCGCGCCAGTCCGACGTGATGATCGTTGCCGGAACGCTGACCAACAAGATGGCTCCGGCGCTGCGCAAGGTCTATGACCAGATGCCCGAGCCGCGCTACGTCATCTCGATGGGCTCCTGCGCCAATGGCGGCGGCTATTACCACTATAGCTACTCGGTGGTGCGCGGCTGCGACMGCATCGTGCCGATCGACATCTATGTGCCCGGCTGCCCCCCGACTGCGGAAGCGCTGCTCTATGGCGTGCTGCTACTGCAGAAGAAGATTCGGCGTACCGGCACGATCGAACGCTAACGCCCCCGCACCCTGGCGGGGATTGCTCCGGTCGTGACGATGCGAGCGGCGAAAAGGTTGAGGTTGAGATGAGCGAAGAGCTCGTGACACTCGGTGAAGAGATCAAGGCTGCGCTGCCCGGCGCGGTCGTGAACGCTGTCGTCGCCTTCGATGAGCTGACGGTCGAGGCCGAGGCTGCGTCGATCGTCCAGGTCATGGCGACGCTTCGCGACGATCCGCGCTTTCGCTTCGTGAACTTCACCGATATCGCCGGCGCCGATTATCCCGCACGCGAGAAGCGCTTCGACGTCGTCTATCATCTGCTGTCGCCGCGCCATAACCGGCGTATCCGCGTCAAGGTGCAGACCGACGAGGCGATCCCGGTTCCGTCGATCATCGATGTCTTCCCGGCCGCGAACTGGTACGAGCGCGAGGCCTATGACTTCTATGGAATCCTGTTCTCGGGGCACCCGGATCTGCGTCGAATCCTCACCGATTACGGGTTCGAGGGCTATCCGCTGCGCAAGGACTTCCCGCTGACCGGCTTCGTCGAGGTTCGCTATGACGACGAGCAGAAGCGGGTCGTCTACGAACCCGTGAAGCTCAGCCAGGAATTCAGGAATTTCGACTTTTTGAGTCCCTGGGAAGGCACGGATTACGTGCTGCCAGGTGACGAGAAGGCGAAGGGAGCCTGAACGCGATGGCTGCTGCCGACAAATCCCTGTCCGGAGGCTGTCTCTGCGGTGCGGTCCGCTTTGCGGCCGTGCCGGAGAAGCTGGAAATGGATGTCTGCCATTGCGGCATGTGCCGGAAATGGAGCGGCGGCACCTTCATGGCCGTGCCATGCACCGGGGTCACGGTAGACGATGACGCGTCGCTCAGCGTGTATCCGTCGTCCGACTGGGGCGAGCGCGTGTTCTGCAGGACCTGCGGCTCCAGCCTGTTCTGGCGGCTGCGCGGCGGAGAGGGGCATGTCGCCGTCTCCTTGCAGAGCTTCGACGACCTTTCGCCCTTTGCCTTCACCGAAGAAATCTTCATCGACGAGAAGCCAGCGCTCTATGCCTTTGCAGGAGAGCGGCCGCGCAAGACCGGCGCGCAGGTCGTCGCCGAATTCGCCGCGAAACAGGCGGGCTGAGAATGACCGAGCACAACATCCGCAATTTCTCGATCAATTTCGGGCCGCAGCACCCGGCGGCACACGGCGTGCTGCGCCTCGTGTTGGAGCTCGACGGTGAGATCGTCGAGCGCGTCGATCCGCATATCGGCTTGCTGCATCGCGGCACCGAGAAGCTGATCGAAGCCAAGACCTATCTGCAGGCGCTGCCCTATTTCGACCGGCTCGACTATGTCGCGCCGATGAACCAGGAGCATGCCTATTCGCTCGCGGTCGAGAAGCTGATGGGGGTGACCGTGCCGCGGCGCGGCCAGCTCATCCGCGTGCTCTATTCCGAGATCGGCCGCATCCTCTCGCATATCCTCAACGTCACCACGCAGGCGATGGACGTCGGTGCGCTGACGCCGCCGCTCTGGGGCTTCGAGGAACGCGAGAAGCTGATGATCTTCTATGAGCGGGCCTGTGGCGCGCGCATGCATGCGGCCTATGTCCGGCCGGGCGGCGTTCACCAGGACCTGCCGCCCTCGCTGATCCACGATATCGCCGAATGGTGCGACCCCTTCCTCAAGGTCTGCGACGACCTCGAAGGACTGCTCACCGACAATCGCATCTTCAAGCAGCGCAATGTCGATATCGGCGTCGTCGATCTCGACACCTGCTGGAAATGGGGCTTCTCGGGCGTGATGGTGCGCGGCTCCGGCGCCGCCTGGGACCTGCGCAAGAGCCAGCCTTACGAATGCTATGAGGAGATGGAATTCGACATCCCCATCGGCAAGAACGGCGACTGCTACGACCGCTACTGCATCCGCATGGAAGAGATGCGCCAATCCGTGCGCATCATGAAGCAGTGCTGCGAGAAGCTGCTGGCTGCCGATGGTGGCGGCCCGGTCTCCTCGCTGGACGGCAAGATGGTGCCGCCGAAGCGCGGCGAGATGAAGCGCTCGATGGAAGCGCTCATCCATCATTTCAAGCTCTACACCGAGGGCTACAAGGTCCCCGAAGGCGAGGTCTATGCCGCCGTCGAAGCGCCAAAGGGCGAGTTCGGCGTCTATCTCGTCTCCGACGGAACCAACAAGCCCTATCGCTGCAAGATCAAGGCTCCGGGCTTCGCCCATCTCCAGGCCATGGATTTCATGTGCCGCAAGCACATGCTGGCGGACGTCTCCGCAATCCTCGGCTCTCTCGACATCGTTTTTGGTGAGGTGGACCGCTAATGTCCGTCCGTCGTCTCGCGCCCGATCACGTTCAACCCGCGTCCTTCGCCTTCACTGCGGCGAACGAGAACTGGGCTGATCAGCAGATCGCCAAATATCCGGAAGGCCGGCAGGCTTCCGCCGTGATTCCGCTGTTGTGGAAGGCCCAGGAACAGCATCACGGCTGGGTTCCGCGCGCCGCGATCGAGGCCGTGGCGAAGAAGCTCGCGATGGCACCGATGCGCGTGCTGGAGATCGCGACCTTCTACACCATGTTCAATCTGCAGCCGGTCGGAGCCCATTTCATCCAGCTCTGCGGCACGACCCCTTGCGCGCTGCGCGGAGCCGAGGCGCTGAAGAAGGTCTGCGAGGACGTCATCGGCCCGCAATCGACCGTATCTGCCGATGGCAAGCTGTCCTGGCTCGAGGTCGAATGCCTCGGCGCCTGCTGCAACGCCCCGATGGCGCAGGTCAATTTCGACTATTACGAAGACCTGACGCCCGAGAATTTCCGCGCGCTCCTCGACGATCTGCGACATGATCGGCCGACGAAGCCCGGCCCGCAGATCGACCGCTCCTGCTCGGAACCGGTCGGCGGTGGCGAAACGCTGAAGGATCCGGGCCTTTATGACGGCTCCGTGATCGGGGCCGGCAACTGGCAGGCTCGCGTCACCGAACAGCGCAAGGCAGCGGCCGAGGCTGCAGCTGCCACGGCTGCGGCGGAGGCAGCGGCCAAGGCGGCTGAGGCGACGCCGGCAGCGGTTGCGACCAAGCTTGCTACCGAGACGGCGGCTCCCGCCCGTCCGAAGCCTTCTTCCCCGGCCCAGCCTGCGGGCTCCGCGCAGGACACACCGGCAGCCGGCGGCAAGGTCGACAAGGACGCCGTTGCTGAATCTGCGAAGCCGGCCGATGCGCCGGCGCGCCGTACGCGCGCTGCCAAGCCCAGCGACAAGCCGAAAGAGTGAGGCGAGACATGCTCGCAGATCGCGACCGCATCTTTACGAACCTCTACGGCCGGCACGACCTGTCGCTGAAGGGCGCCATGGCGCGTGGCGCCTGGGACGGCACCAAGTTCCTGCTCGAGCAGGGGCGCGACTGGATCATCGACGAGATGAAGCGCTCGGGCCTGCGCGGGCGCGGCGGCGCCGGCTTCCCGACCGGACTCAAGTGGTCGTTCATGCCGAAGCAGAACGACGGGCGTCCGCATTACCTCGTCGTCAATGCCGACGAATCGGAGCCCGGCACCTGCAAGGACCGCGAGATCATGCGCAACGACCCGCATACGCTGGTCGAAGGCTGCCTGATCGCTTCCTTCGCGATGGGCGCGCATGCGGCCTACATCTATATTCGCGGTGAGTATGTCCGTGAGCGCGAGGCGTTGCAGCGCGCCGTCGACGAGGCCTATGCGGCAAACCTCATCGGCAAGAACAACAAGCACGGCTATCCATTTGATCTCTATGTGCATCACGGCGCCGGCGCCTATATCTGCGGCGAAGAGACGGCGCTGCTGGAGAGTCTCGAAGGCAAGAAGGGCATGCCGCGGCTGAAGCCGCCATTCCCGGCCAATGTCGGCCTCTATGGCTGCCCGACCACCGTCAACAACGTCGAGTCGATTGCGGTGGCGCCGACCATCCTGCGCCGCGGCGCGAGCTGGTTCTCCTCGCTCGGCAATCCAAACAATGTCGGCACCAAGCTGTTCTGCGTCTCGGGCCATGTGAACAAGCCCTGCAACGTCGAAGAGGTGATGGGCATCCCGTTCCGCGAGCTGATCGACCGCCATTGCGGCGGCATCCGCGGCGGCTGGGACAATCTGCTCGCTGTCATCCCCGGCGGCTCTTCCGTGCGCATGGTGCCCGCCGAGCAGATCATCGACACGCCGATGGATTTCGATTCGCTCTCGAAGCTGCGCTCGGGCCTTGGCACCGCCGCGGTGATCGTCATGGACAAGTCGACCGATATCGTCCGCGCCATTGCCCGCATCAGCTATTTCTACAAGCATGAGAGCTGCGGCCAGTGCACGCCGTGCCGCGAGGGCACGGGCTGGATGTGGCGCGTGCTCAACCGCATGGCCGAGGGCAGGGCGCAGAAACGCGAGATCGACATGCTGCTGGACGTCACCAAGCAGGTCGAAGGCCACACGATCTGCGCGCTCGGCGATGCCGCGGCCTGGCCGATCCAGGGGCTGATCGCGCATTTCCGTCACGAGATCGAAAAGCGCATCGACGATTATGCCGCCAATCCGCATTCCGAGCCGGCGCGGCTGATGGCGGCGGAGTAAGACCATGACCAAACTCGTCATCGACGGCATCGAGGTCGACGTCCCGGCCGATTACACCGTGCTCCAGGCCTGCGAGGCTGCCGGCGCCGAGGTGCCGCGCTTCTGCTTCCATGAGCGCCTCTCGATCGCCGGCAATTGCCGCATGTGCCTCGTCGAGGTGAAGGGCGGGCCGCCGAAGCCCCAGGCCTCCTGCGCCATCGGCGTGCGCGACCTGCGCCCCGGCCCGAATGGCGAGCCGCCGGTCGTCTCGACCAAGTCGCCGATGGTCAAGAAGGCGCGCGAAGGGGTGATGGAGTTCCTGCTCATCAACCACCCGCTCGACTGCCCGATCTGCGACCAGGGCGGCGAATGCGACCTGCAGGACCAGGCGATGGCCTATGGCGTGGACAATTCCCGCTATGCCGAGAACAAGCGTGCGGTTGAGGACAAGTATATCGGCCCGTTGGTGAAGACGACGATGACGCGCTGCATCCACTGCACGCGCTGTGTCCGCTTTACCACCGAAGTCGCCGGCGGCACCGATCTCGGCGCCATTGGCCGCGGCGAGGACATGGAGATCACGACCTATCTCGAACAGGCGATGGGTTCGGAACTCCAGGGCAACATCGTCGATCTTTGCCCGGTCGGCGCGCTGACCTCGCGGCCCTACCAGAACAAGGCCCGACCCTGGGAGCTGACCAAGACCGAATCCGTCGACGTGATGGATGCGGTCGGCTCGGCCATCCGGGTCGATTCCCGCGGCCGCGAGGTGATGCGCATCCTGCCGCGCGTCAACGAGGCGGTGAACGAGGAGTGGATTTCCGACAAGACCCGCCATGTCGTCGACGGCCTGCGCACGCAGCGTCTCGACCGGCCCTATATCCGGCAGAACGGCGCGCTGAAGCCTGCAAGCTGGAACGAGGCCTTTGCGCTGATCGCGGACCGGCTGAACGCGACCGGGCCTGAGCGCGTTGGCGCGATCGTCGGCGACCTTGCCGCGGTCGAGGAGGTTTTCGCGCTGAAGAGCCTGATGGTCGCGCTTGGCGTCGGCAATATCGACAGCCGCCAGGATGGGACGAAGCTGCATCCCAAGCATGGTCGCGCCAGCTACCTCCTCAATGCCGGCATCGCCGGGATCGAGGATGCAACCTCGCTGCTGATCATCGGCGCCAATCCGCGCAGGGAAGCGCCGATCCTCAACGCCCGCATCCGCAAGCGCTGGCTGCGCGGTGACTTCAAGGTCTCGCTGATCGGCGAACAGGCCGATCTGACCTACGCCCATGACTATCTCGGCGCTGGTCCCGAGACCCTCGCCGATCTCGTCAAGCGCGCTCCGGCTGCCGGCGACAAGCCGATGGTTCTGGTCGGGCAGGGCGCTCTCGCCCGCGCGGACGGCGACGCGATCCTCTCGCTCGCCGCCAAGGCGGCACAGGTGCTGGGCGCGGTCAAGGACGGCTGGAACGGCTTCGGCGTGCTGCACACCGCAGCCGCCCGCGTCGGTGCGCTCGATCTCGGCTTCGTGCCGGGCGAGGGTGCACTCGATGTCGCCGGCATGGTTTCGCCCGGCGCACTCGATGTGCTGTTCCTGCTCGGCGCCGACGAGGTCGAAGTCCCGGCCGGGGCTTTCGTGATCTATCAGGGTACCCATGGCGACCGTGGCGCGCATCGCGCTGATGTCATCCTCCCGGGCGCCACCTATACCGAGAAGTCCGGCACCTATGCCAACACCGAGGGCAGGGTGCAGATGACCGATCGTGCCACTTTCCCGCCGGGCGATGCCCGCGAGGATTGGGCGATCCTGCGGGCGCTCTCCGGTGTGCTCGGCAAGACCTTGCCCTTCGACTCGCTCGCGGCGCTGCGCCAGGCACTCTACGCTGCCCATCCCCATTTCGCCGGGCTCGATACGCTTCCGGCGGCTGACGCCTCTTCGCTTGGCGCCCTTGCGGGACTTGGCGGCAAGACCGACAAGGCTGGCTTCGCCTCGCCGGTCGCTGATTTCTACCAGACCAACCCTATCGCGCGTGCCTCGGCCGTGATGGCGGAATGCTCGGCGCTGGCCTCCGGCCGGATGCGGCAGGCGGCGGAGTAAGGCCAGATGAACTGGGATATCGTCCTCGA
Source organism: Allobosea sp. 05T433 (assembly GCF_056396065.1). Taxonomy (NCBI): domain Bacteria; kingdom Pseudomonadati; phylum Pseudomonadota; class Alphaproteobacteria; order Hyphomicrobiales; family Alloboseaceae; genus Allobosea; species Allobosea sp. 05T433. The sequence goes on from NZ_JBFTKS010000011.1 coordinate 48,940, forward strand.
TCTCGCGATCATTCTCGGCAAGAGCCTGCTGCTGCTGGTTTGCCTGCTCGTCTTCATCGCCTTCATCCTGCTGGCGGACCGCAAGATCTGGGCGGCGGTGCAGCTTCGGCGCGGCCCGAACGTGGTCGGGCCGTTCGGCCTGTTCCAGAGTTTCGCCGACCTGCTGAAATTCGTCTTCAAGGAGCCGATCGTCCCGTCGAGCTCCAACAAGGGCGTCTTCCTGCTCGCCCCGCTGGTCTCCTGCGTGCTCTCGCTCGCGGCCTGGGCGGTCATCCCGGTCGCGGATGGCTGGGCGATCGCCGACATCAATGTCGGCATCCTCTACATCTTCGCGATCTCGTCGCTCGGCGTCTATGGCGTGATCATGGGCGGCTGGGCCTCGAACTCGAAATACCCGTTCCTCGGCGCCCTGCGCTCAGCGGCCCAGATGGTCTCCTACGAAGTCTCGATCGGCTTCGTCATCATCACCGTCCTGCTCTGCGTCGGCTCGCTGAACCTGTCAGCCATCGTGGAGGCGCAGAACACGAGCTGGGGCATGCTGCGCTGGTTCTTCCTGCCGCTGTTCCCGATGTTCGTGGTCTTCTTCATCTCGGCCCTGGCCGAGACGAACCGGCCGCCCTTCGATCTGCCGGAAGCGGAGTCCGAGCTCGTCGCCGGCTTCATGGTCGAGTACTCCTCGACGCCGTATCTGCTGTTCATGCTCGGCGAATACGTGGCGATCATGACCATGTGCTCGCTGACCACGATCCTGTTCCTCGGGGGGTGGCTGCCGCCGTTCCCGATCGCGCCCTTCACCTGGCTGCCCGGCGTGTTCTGGTTCGCGCTCAAAATCTGCCTGGTGTTCTTCATGTTCGCCATGGTGAAGGCCTTCGTGCCGCGCTACCGCTATGACCAGCTGATGCGCCTCGGTTGGAAGGTGTTCCTGCCGATCTCCCTGGTCTCGGTGGTGGTCGTGGCGGCAGTGCTGCAGATCACTGGCTGGGGGCCGGTGCGCTGATGGAATTATCCGCTGCGGGGCTGATCGGCGCTGCCGTCGGTCTGGTCCTGGGGTGGGTGGACTACAAGGTCGTCGGAGATCTCGTCGAGCGCGCGCTGCGCCGGACGGACACCTCGACGACACGCGAGGAGAAGGACGATTACGAACGGCGCATCAGGCTGTTCAGGATCGTCTTTCTGATCGGCACCATGGGGTTCTTCCCCATTCTGGGTTACCTGCTCGGCCGTCTGCTGTTCGGTTGAGTTTGTGAAGAGGATGAGAGCGATGTCACTCGCGCAAGCCGCCAAAGGGCTGCTTCTCAAGGAGTTCGTTTCGGCGTTCTTCCTGTCGATGCGCTATTTCTTCAAGCCGAAGGCGACGCTCAACTATCCCTTCGAGAAGGGCGTGCTTTCGCCGCGCTTCCGCGGCGAGCATGCGTTGCGCCGTTATCCCAATGGCGAGGAGCGCTGCATTGCCTGCAAGCTCTGCGAGGCGATCTGCCCGGCCCAGGCCATCACGATCGAGGCCGGTCCGCGACGCAATGACGGCACGCGTCGCACCACGCGCTACGACATCGACATGACGAAGTGCATCTATTGCGGCTTCTGTCAGGAAGCCTGCCCGGTGGACGCCATCGTCGAGGGGCCGAACTTCGAATTCGCGACCGAAACCCGCGAAGAACTGTTCTACGACAAGGCAAAACTGCTGGCGAACGGTGATCGCTGGGAGCGCGAGATCGCGCGCAACATCGCGATGGATGCGCCGTATCGCTGAGGCGGTGAAGACCTCCGCGGCTCCGGGCATCCGGGGCAGCGGGCAGGGATGACGAGGGATGGGGAGCGTCGCGCGGTTGTCGCGTCCGGCGGGCCTCTCTATAGACGCTCAAAACTGTGCCTGACTCGCTCGGGCACGCTTGAAACGAGGGCCGCCCGCAAGGGCGGAAGGGCTGACCGAGATGAACGCCGCAGCGGCATTCTTCTATCTGTTCTCTGGCATCACCGTCGCTTCGGCGTTCATGGTGGTGTCGTCGCGCAACCCCGTTCATTCGGTGCTGTTCCTGATCCTGGCCTTCGTCAATGCGGCTGGCCTGTTCCTGCTGCTCGGGGCCGAGTTCCTCGCGATGCTGCTGGTCGTCGTCTATGTCGGCGCGGTCGCGGTGCTCTTCCTCTTCGTGGTGATGATGCTCGACGTCGACTTCGCCGAGTTCCGCCAGGGCTTCCTGAACTACCTGCCGGTCGGGGCGCTGGTCGGGCTGATCTTCCTGGTCGAACTGCTGCTGGTGGTTGGCGCCTGGGTGATCGATCCGAAGATCGTCAGCACGCCCGTCGCCGCGATCCCGGCCAATATCAGCAACACCGAGGCGCTCGGCCAGGTGCTTTACACCCAGTATGTCTATTACTTCCAGGCGGCCGGTCTGGTGCTGCTCGTCGCCATGATCGGCGCGATCGTCCTGACGCTGCGCGACCGTCCCGGCGTCAAGCGCCAGAATGTCGTCGCCCAGAACGCCCGCACCAAGGAAACCGCGATGGAAGTGCGCAAGGTGCCCTCGCGCGCCGGCCTGCCTGAGGAGACCGTCTGATGATCGGCCTGGGACATTATCTCGCGGTCGGCGCGATCCTGTTCACGCTTGGCGTGCTCGGTATCTTCATCAACCGCAAGAACGTCATCGTCATCCTGATGTCGATCGAGCTCATCCTGCTCGCGGTCAACATCAACTTCGTGGCCTTCTCGTCGTTCATGAACGATCTCGTCGGCCAGGTCTTTGCGCTCCTGGTGTTGACTGTCGCGGCGGCGGAAGCCGCGATCGGCCTCGCCATTCTTGTCGTCTACTTCCGAAATCGCGGCACGATCGCGGTGGAAGACATCAACATGATGAAAGGCTGAGCGCGCCTGCGCGCCCTGCTAGCTGCCATGTATCACGCGATCGTCTTCCTCCCGCTCCTCGGCTTCCTGATCGCCGGCCTCTTCGGCCGGCTGATCGGATCACGCGCCTCGGAGATCGTCACCACCTCGCTGCTGATGGTCTCGGCCGTCCTGTCCTGGATCGCCTTCTTCAATGTCGGCTTCGGCGCGGGCACCACGCGCATCCAGGTGGCGACCTGGCTCGCATCCGCCGATCTGCGCGTCGACTGGGCTTTCCGCGTCGACACGCTGACAGCGGTCATGCTGGTCGTCGTCAACACCGTCTCCTCGCTCGTGCACCTCTACTCGATCGGCTACATGCACGAGGATCCGCACCGGCCGCGCTTCTTCGCCTATCTCTCGCTCTTCACCTTCGCCATGCTGATGCTGGTGACGGCGGACAACCTGGTCCAGATGTTCTTCGGTTGGGAAGGCGTCGGTCTCGCCTCCTATCTGCTGATCGGCTTCTGGTACCAGAAGCCCTCGGCGAACGCGGCTGCGATCAAGGCTTTCGTCGTCAACCGCGTCGGCGATTTCGGTTTCCTCCTCGGCCTCGCCCTGGTCTTCGTGCTGTTCGGCTCGGTCACCTTCGACAGCATCTTCCCGAAGGCGGGCGAACTGACCGGCCAGACCTTCCGGTTCCTCGGCTATGAGTGGAACGCGCTGACCCTGACCTGCCTGCTGCTGTTCATGGGCGCGATGGGCAAGTCGGCGCAGTTCCTGCTCCACACCTGGCTGCCTGACGCCATGGAAGGCCCGACTCCGGTCTCGGCACTGATTCATGCCGCGACCATGGTCACCGCCGGCGTCTTCATGGTGGCGCGCCTGTCGCCGATCTTCGAATATGCGCCGGTCGCAATGACCGTCGTCGTCGTCATCGGCGCAACCACCGCCTTTTTCGCGGCGACCGTCGGTCTGGTGCAGAACGACATCAAGCGCGTGATCGCCTATTCGACCTGCTCGCAGCTCGGCTACATGTTTGTCGCGCTGGGCGTCGGAGCGTATTCCGCCGGTATCTTCCACCTCTTCACCCACGCCTTCTTCAAGGCGCTGCTGTTCCTCGGGGCCGGCTCGGTCATCCACGCGATGCACCATGAGCAGGACATGCGCCGCATGGGTGGGCTGCGGAAATACATTCCCTTCACCGCGGCCGCGATGACGATCGGCACGCTGGCGCTGACCGGTTTCGGCATTCCCGGCACCATGTTCGGCTTCGCGGGCTTCTTCTCGAAGGACGCGATCATCGAGAGCGCCTTTGCGGCCAAGCATGGCTTCGCCACCGACTACGCCTTCGTGCTGCTGGTCGTGGCTGCCTGCTTCACCTCGTTCTACTCCTGGCGCCTGTATTTCATGACCTTCGAGGGGCGTCCACGCTGGGCCGACCACGGCCATGACGCGCATGGTCATGACGATCACGCTCATGCCGCGCACGCGCATGGTCACGATGACCATGCCCATGTCGGACATGGCCATGACGGTCACGGCGATCACGCGCACCAGCCGCATGAGAGCCCGCTCAGCATGCTCGTGCCGCTTGCGGTGCTCGCGCTCGGTGCCGTTGCCGCGGGCTTCGTCTTCAAGGAAGCCTTCATCGGCCACGACTACGAGCATTTCTGGAAGGCCTCGCTGTTCACCGGCAAGGACAACCACATCCTGCATGCGATGCACGAGGTTCCCGGCTGGGTCGTGGCCTCGCCCTTTATAGCGATGGTGCTCGGCTTCGTCGGCGCGCTCTACTGCTACGTGCTGCGCCCGGACGTGCCAGGCAAGCTCGCGAAGGCGAACCCTGTCCTGTACCGCTTCCTGCTCAACAAGTGGTATTTCGACGAGATCTACGACTTCCTGTTCGTTCGCCCGGCGAAATGGCTCGGCCGCTTCCTCTGGAAGAAGGGCGACGGCTTCATCATCGACGGTTTCGGCCCCGATGGCGTCTCGGCTCGGGTGGTCGATGTCACGAACCGCGTCGTCCGGCTGCAGACCGGTTTTGTCTATCACTATGCCTTCGCCATGCTGATCGGCGTCGCGGGCCTGGTGACCTGGTATTTGCTGACTCGCGGGTGAGATGATGTTCGGTTTCGGTATCCTCACCGGTCTACTCCTCCTGCCGCTGGTTGGCGCCGCCTTCATCCTGGCGCAGCGCGGCGACGAGGCTTCGGTCAGCTCCAACGCTCGCTATGTCGCGTTGGCGACGACGATCGCGACCTTCTTCCTGGCTTGCGTCGCCTGGGGCCGGTTCGACTCGGCCAATCCGGCCTTCCAGCTGGTGGAGACCCATGGCTGGGTCTCGGATGCGATCAGGTTCAAGCTCGGCGTCGACGGTTTCTCATTCCCGTTCGTGGTGCTGACCGCCTTCCTGATGCCGTTCTGCATCCTCGCGTCCTGGACGTCGGTCGAGAAGCGGGTTCGCGAATACATGGTCGCGTTCCTGATCCTCGAGACGCTGATGATCGGTGTCTTCGTCGCGCTCGACCTCGTGCTGTTCTACGTCTTCTTCGAAGCCGGCCTGATCCCGATGTTCCTGATCATCGGCATCTGGGGCGGCAAGCGCCGCGTCTACGCGTCCTACAAGTTCTTCCTCTACACGCTGCTCGGCTCGGTGCTGATGCTGCTCGCGCTGATGGCGATGTACTGGAATGCCGGTACCACCGACATCCCGACGCTGCTTGCGCATAAGTTCCCGGTCTCGATGCAGCCCTGGCTCTGGCTCGCCTTCTTCGCATCCTTCGCCGTGAAGATGCCGATGTGGCCGGTCCATACTTGGCTGCCTGACGCCCACGTGGAAGCACCGACCGCGGGCTCCGTCATCCTGGCGGCGATCCTGCTGAAGATGGGCGGCTACGGCTTCATCCGTTTCTCGATCCCGATGTTCCCAGAAGCCTCAGCGATGTTTGCGCCGCTGGTCTTCGCGCTCTCCGTCATCGCCATCATCTACACCTCGCTGGTGGCGCTGATGCAGGAGGACATCAAGAAGCTGATCGCCTACTCGTCCGTCGCCCATATGGGTTTCGTCACCATGGGCCTCTTCACCCTGACGCCGCAGGGCATTCAGGGTGCGATGTTCCAGATGGTCAGCCACGGGCTGGTCTCCGGCGCACTCTTCCTTTGCGTCGGCGTGATCTATGATCGCATGCATACCCGCGAGATCGCCGCCTATGGCGGGCTGGTCAACCGGATGCCGCGTTACGCCGTCGCCTTCATGGTCTTCACCATGGCCAATGTCGGGCTGCCCGGCACGGCCGGCTTCGTCGGTGAGTTCCTGACCATCTTGGGGGCCTTCAAGGCCAATCCCTGGGTCGCGTTCTTTGCAGCTTTCGGCGTCATCCTCTCGGCCGGCTATGCGCTCTGGCTCTATCGCCGCGTCGTGTTCGGCGAACTGGTGAAGCCCGAGCTCAAGAGCATCACCGATCTCAACACCCGCGAGGTCGTCATCCTCGCTCCGCTGATGCTGCTGACGATCTGGTACGGCATTGCGCCGGGTACCATCCTCGACGCCTTTGCTGCGCCGACCGAAGCCCTCATCAAGAATTATCAGGCCGCACTCACCGCCGCGAAAACGGCGATGCTGGTCGTACAGTAAGGTTTGGCAGCAATGACCTTGCCCGCCCTCGGCCCAGCTCTGCCGGAAATCACCCTCGCCATCGGCGCGATCGCCATGGTGCTCTACGGCGCCATCCGCGGCGAGGGCGCGACCCGTACGCTCGAAGCCTTCGGACTTGCCTTGCTCGCGCTAGCGCTCGTGATGGTGCTCTCGGGCACCGGCAAGGCGGTGACCTTCAACGGCGGCTTCGTCGCTGACGGTTTCGCGCGCTTCATGAAGGCACTGACCCTGATCGGTGCCGGCGCGGCGATCGTGCTCGCAGGCGATTTCATGCGCCGCGACGGCTCGATGCGTTTCGAGTTCCCCGTGCTGGTCGTGCTCGCCACGATCGGCATGATGATGATGATCTCGGCCAGCGACCTGATCGGCCTTTATATCGGTCTCGAGCTGCAGAGCCTTGCGCTCTATGTCGTCGCCGCCTTCGACCGCGACAATACCAGGTCGACCGAAGCGGGCCTGAAGTACTTTGTCCTCGGCGCGCTGTCCTCGGGCATGCTGCTCTATGGCAGCTCGCTGGTCTATGGCTTCACCGGCACCGTGACCTATTCCGGCATCGCCCAGGCCGTCCACGGCGAGCATATCAGCCTCGGGCTGATCTTCGGCATCGTCTTCGTCGCCGCCGGCCTTGCCTTCAAGATCTCGGCCGTGCCCTTCCACATGTGGACACCGGACGTCTATGAGGGTGCGCCGACGCCGGTCGCCGCCTTCTTCGCGACTGCGCCCAAGATGGCTGCGATGGCGATGATGGTTCGCATCTTCGTCGGGGCGTTCCCGGGCGCGCTGCATGAGTGGCAGCAGATCATTATCTTCATGTCGATCGCCTCGATGGCGCTCGGCGCCTTCGCTGCCATCGGCCAGCGCAACATCAAGCGCCTGCTCGCCTATTCCTCGATCGCCAATATGGGCTATGCGCTGGTTGGCCTTGCGACAGGAACGGCAGCGGGCGTCCAGGGCGTGATGACCTATATGGCGATCTATCTCGCCACGACGCTTGCCGCTTTTGCCTGCGTTCTGCTGATGCGCCGCAACGGCAAGCCGGTCGAAGACATCTCCGAGCTTGCCGGGCTCTCGCGTACCAATCCCTGGATGGCTTTCGCGCTGGCGATGATGATGTTCTCGCTCGCCGGCATTCCGCCGCTGGCCGGTTTCTGGGCGAAGTTCTACGTTTTCTATGCCGCGATCGATGCCAAGCTCTACGCACTTGCCGTGATCGGCGTGGTGACCAGCGTGGTCGGCGCCTACTACTACCTGCGCGTCATCAAGGTGATGTATTTCGACGAGGCGAAGCCGGCCTTCGAGAAGGGGGACATCGGCGTGCGCGGCGTGCTGCTGGTCTCGACTCTGTTCGTGCTGATGCTCTCGTTCGTGCCGGCCCCGCTGTTCGACTCGGCTGCTGCTGCCGCCAAGTCGCTGTTCTAAGGGGGCGGGCGGCGTGCTCGGCGAGGCGGCACGCGCCGCCGGCTACCGGCTGATCGTGCGGGACGCGGTAGGCTCGACCATGGAAGAGGCGCGTCGCGCCTCCGACCAGGGCGACCCTGGCTTACTCTGGATCGTGGCTCGCAGCCAAAGCGCCGGGCGTGGCCGTCATGGCCGCAACTGGGGCTCACCGCCCGGAAATCTCTACGCCAGCCTCTTGCTCGTGCAGCCCTGCGAACCTGCGCTGGCGCCGCAGCTCGGGTTTGTTGCCGGCCTCGCCTTGCATGACGCCGCAGCCAGGGTGACCGGCCTCTCTGCTCCGCGCCTTGTTTTGAAATGGCCCAACGACCTGCTGATCGACCGCGCCAAGACGGCGGGGCTGCTGCTCGAAGGCGAGAGCCGGGCAGGGCGCTTTGCGGTCACCATCGGCATGGGCGTCAATGTCGCCAGCCGACCGGACGATACCCCTTATCCCGCGACCTTCCTGAAGGCCGAAGACCAGGCTGCGAGTATCGAGGCTCTGCTGGCCGCGCTCAGCGACGCCTGGGTTGCCCGCTTCGATGCCTGGTCATTGCCGGGCGGCTTTGGCCCGGCCCGGGCGGCCTGGCTCGAACGTGCAGCATTCCTCGGCGAGACCATCACCCTGCGCCTGGCGGAGGGGCCGCTGAGCGGTCGCTTCCTTGGCCTCGATGCTTCGGGTCGGCTCGAGCTCGATGTCGCAGGCGCGCGACATCTGGTTGACGCAGGCGATCTCTATTTCGGCCCTCCCGGCTGAACGGCTACGCCTGTCCCAGAGCGGCTCCTGTCGCGCTTCCACGGCCTTCATGCTAGGCCTTGCCACTCATCCGGCGCGCTCTGCGCCCTGCCTTTTGCCTTAGGATTTCCCGTGACCCGTTCCAGCGACCAACTCGTCTTCGTTCCCCTCGGCGGCCTAGGCGAGATCGGTATGAATGCGGCACTCTATGGCTTCGGGCCTGAAGGGCGGCGCAAATGGATCCTGGTTGATTGCGGCCTGTCATTTGCCGGTCCCGATGTTCCGGGCGTCGACATCGTCCTCCCCGACCTGCGCTACATCATCGAGGAGCGGGCCAATCTGCTTGGCATCGTGATCACCCACGCGCATGAGGATCATATTGGCGCGCTCGCGGCGCTGTGGCCCTCCCTGCGCGCGCCCGTCTACTGCACACAGTTCGCGGCCGGGCTGCTTGCCACGCGGCGGCTGGGCGAGCCCGGCGCTCCGAAGGTGCCGATCAACGTCGTCGCCCAGGGCGGACATGTTACGCTGGGGCCCTTCGAGATCGAGTTCGTGCCGGTGGCGCATTCCATTCCGGAATCCTGCGCGCTGGCGATCCGTACTCCGGTCGGCCTCGTCGTTCATACCGGCGACTGGAAGATCGACCCGACGCCGCAGGTCGGCCTGCCAACCGACGAGAAGCGACTGCGCGAGCTCGGCGACGAGGGCGTGCTCGCCCTGATCTGCGACTCGACCAACGTTATGCGTGACGGCATCAGCCCGAGCGAGGCGGACGTCGCAGCCAAGCTGAAGGAACTGGTCGCTTCCGCGCCCGGCCGAGTCGCCGTCACGACATTCGCCTCGAATGTGGCCCGGCTGCGGGCCGTCGCCGAAGCTGCCATGGCCGGTCATCGCGATGTCGTCGTGGTCGGCCGTGCGATGGACCGTGTCATCGATGTCGCGCGCGAATGCGGCTATCTCGACGGCATTCCGGCATTCCGCTCCGTCGAGCACTATGGCTACCTGCCGCGCGACAAGGTTGTGGCGCTGCTCACCGGCAGTCAGGGTGAGCCGCGCGCCGCGCTCTCGCGCATTGCGTCCGACGATCATCCCGAGATCGCCCTGTCGCCAGGCGACCGTGTGATCTTCTCGTCCCGCACCATTCCGGGCAATGAGAAGGCGGTCGGCAACATCCTGAATGCACTGGCACGGGACAATATCGAGATCATCACGGACCGCACGCATCTCGTCCATGTCTCGGGCCATCCGCGCCGCGAGGAAATGGCCCGGCTCTATGGCTGGCTCCGACCGAAGATCGCCATTCCCGCCCATGGAGAGGATCTGCATCTGAGCGAGCACGCGGCCTTCGCACGCGGGCTCGGCGTCAAGAACGTCGTTCGTGCCGGCAATGGCGACATCATCGCCATTACGGCCGATGGCGCCGGCAAGATCGATGAAGCACCCCATGGCCGGCTCTATCAGGACGGGGCTCTCCTGGTGAATGCCATGGAGAAGACGATCCAGGAGCGCCGCCGGCTCTCCTTTGCCGGCATGATTTCGGTCGCGGTTGCGGTTGACGACAAGGGCGGTATCGCCGGCGAGCCAGAGATTGCCGTGCTGGGCCTGCCGCCGGCCGCGCGCGACGGCACGCCCTTCGACGAACTGGTCGCCGATGCGGTCTCCGACCTGCTCGACAACATCCCCAAGGCGCGTCGCCGCGATCCTGAAGCGCTGCGCAACGCGCTGGAGCGTGGCCTGCGTAGCACCGTCAACGAGGAATGGGGCAAGAAGCCGCTGGTGCATGCGCTGGTGATCGAAGTCTAAGATATCGGCCCGAAAACTGGATTGCGGTTTTCGGGCCGATGCCAGCGCGGAAGGCTAGATCATCGGCAGTATGGACGGCGGTGTTCTCGCCGGATGCAAGGGAGCTCTGAATGATTGGTCGCCTCAACCATGTCGCCATCGCCGTAAAGGACCTTGCGGCCTCGAGTGCGCTCTATCGCGATACGCTCGGTGCACGCGTCTCCCAGCCGCTGCCGCAGCCTGAGCACGGCGTCACGGTCGTCTTCGTCGAGCTGCCCAACACCAAGATCGAGTTGCTCGAGCCCCTTGGAGCGGATTCGCCTGTCGCGAAATTTCTCGAGCGGAATGTCGATGGCGGCATTCATCACATCTGCTACGAGGTCGACGACATCCTGGCTGCGCGGGACCGGCTGAAGGCAACGGGCGCGCGCGTGCTCGGTTCCGGTGAGCCGCGCATCGGCGCCCATGGCAAGCCAGTCCTGTTCCTGCACCCCAAGGATTTCTGCGGAACGCTTGTCGAACTGGAACAGGCCTGAGATCCGACGGCGCGAAACAAGCGGGAGACGATTGATGATCGAGTTCTTCGGTGAGCCCGAAGCGGGCTCGCCACGCCCGTTCAGTGCGGCGACGCGGGCAGCGGGGCTTATCTTTGTCTCCGGACATTCGGCTCCGCATGATCCTGCGAACGGCATCCACCGCGGTGCGACACCGGTCGATGAGGTTCGCAATGCGCTGGGGCGGATCAGCGAGATTCTGACGGAAGCGGGCAGCAGCCTCGACCGTGTCGTGCAGATGACGATGCTGATCACCGACCCATCCGACTACGTCGCCTGCAATGCTGAATATGTGAAGCATTTCCCCGGCGGCCTGCCGGCGCGCCATACCGCGCGCTTCGGCGTGCCCACGGAAGCGCGCGTCGCATTCTCCTGCGTCGCCTTGGTCGGATAGGCTTTCGCGTGGATTGCGAGGGGCTGCGGCAGCGAGGAGCCTTGCCGCAATCCCGCTGGCTTGCCATGAGATGACCGCCTCCGCCCGAGAAAGGATCAGGCCATGACCATTGCTGGCGGTCTCGCCGTTTATTTCGTGATCTGGTGGACGGTTCTGTTCGTGACCCTGCCGTTCGGGGTCCGCAGTCAGGCGGAGGACGGGGAGGTCGTTCAGGGCACCGAGCCAGGCGCGCCCGTGCTTCCGGGCCTCGCCAAGAAGGCGCTGATCACAACGATCCTGGCCGGAATCATCTTCGTGTTCGTCTGGTATATCTGGTCGGCCTACGATCTTTGATCGGCCGCGGACGGTAACGCCAAAAACAAAGGGCAAGGCCGAAGCCTTGCCCTGGAGTCTGTTTTTTCCGCAGTAACGGCGCACATCTGGTTGCGTGCGACTCATATACTAGGCGGGCGTTTGTTCCTCCCGAGACCTGGTCCGCGGCGCTCAAGGTTTCCCCGAGCGAGCCCAGCGCCAGATGAGTATCCGATTGTGACAGGGCTGTCACCCATTTAGGCAGCGCTAGCCTGATCTTTTTGCAAGTTAAATGAAGTTTGCTCTTGTGCAGTGCAGCATGCTCCAGATGTGGCGGCTCAACGCCTTGTTCCCGTCAAAGGATGCCGTTACGACGCCGGTGATGATCGGCCGGATCCTCCGGCAACGACGGAGATGCTTCACATGCTGCGCAGTTCTCTCGCCATTCTCGCCCTTGCTGCGTCGCTCGGCTGCGCTCAGGCGCAAGCGCCGGCCTCCGATCCCAACAATACGGTCGTGCTCGAGACCAAGGACGGCAACATCACGATTCGTCTTCGTCCCGATCTGGCGCCCAAGCATGTCGAGCAGATCAAGGCGCTGACCAAGCGTGGCTTCTATGATGGTATCGTCTTCCATCGCGTCATCGACGGCTTCATGGCCCAGACCGGCGACCCCACCGGCACCGGCACGGGCAAGTCAGACCTGCCTAATCTCCCGGCTGAATTCAGCCCCACGCCCTACAAGGTCGGCTCGGTCGGCATGGCGCGTTCCGCCTCGCCCGATTCCGCCAATTCCCAGTTCTTCATCTGCTACGAAGGCTGCGGTTCGCTGACGGGGCAGTACACGCTGTTCGGCGAAGTAGTGTCCGGCATGGATGTGGCGCGCAAGATCAAGAAGGGCAGCTCGGCCAATAATGGCCAGGTCAGCGGCCCCGACAAGATCGTGCGCATGCGTCTTCAGTCCGACGCGAAATAGCAACGAGCGGCTACCTGCATGTCGCGTGTCCTGCCCCTGTTCGTCGCCGGCTTGTCGATCGTCATGGTCGGCGCTGGCGCGGCACAGGACACACGCGACCTGGGATTGCCACCGCCCTCCGGCTCGCAGAACCCGGTTCTGCCTCCGCCTTCCGGCTCGCAGAATCCCGTGCTGCCCCCACCGACGGGGCAGCGCTACCTGCCGGGGATCGGCGGGCCGTTCGGGGAACACGCGCCACGCCGCGCCATTCCAAGCCTGCCGCCTCCTGTCGATTCGGGGCTGAGCGGTTCGGTCTCGCCAGTGACGCGGAGCTTTGAAGGCGACGCCGTCGATCGCGTTTCGGAGCTCGGTCCAGCGTTTCGACGCTGCTGGAATCCGCCTGCGATGACCGGCTCCAGCGACAGCGCCATGGCGACTGTCCGCTTCAGCCTGCGGCGCGACGGCACCATCTTTGGCCAGCCGCGCGTCACCTGGGAAACGCGCCGCACCGACCCCGATCTGCGGGAACGGTTCACCGCCTCCGTGATCGACGCCATCCGAAACTGCGCACCTGTGAGGTTGTCGCCGCGCTTCGGAGCGAGTATCGCGGGGCGACCCTTCACCATTCGCTTCCACGGCCGTGCGCCGTCCAATGAAAGGCCGATCTGATGTCGCTCGATCCCGAGAACACCCTCGTCATGGAAACCACAAAGGGCCGCGTTGTCATCAAGCTGCGCCCCGACCTCGCCCCTGCCCATGTCGAGCGCCTGAAGACGCTGGCGCGCCAGGGCTTCTATGACGGCATCGTCTTCCACCGCGTCATTGATGGCTTCATGGCGCAGGTCGGCTGCCCGCATGGCACCGGCACCGGCGGCTCCGACCTGCCGGACCTGAAGGCCGAGTTCAACGCCGAGCCGCATGTTCGGGGCATCTGCTCGATGGCCCGTTCGCAGAACCCGAACTCGGCCAACAGCCAGTTCTTCATCGTCTTCGACGACGCCCGCTTCCTCGACAAGCAGTACACGGTCTGGGGGCAGGTCGTTGAAGGCATGGAGAATGTCGACAACATCAAGCGGGGCGAGCCGGTGCGTGAGCCGGACTCCATCGTCTCGATGAAGGTGATGGCCGACGCGGCCTGATATCGCCACGGGCCCCGTTCGAACGGGGCCTGAGTTCAGATGAGCCCTCATCCCGGCAGCGCCGCAGGCGCGTCCCGACGGATGGGGGCTCATCTTGTTCTGGTTCGCAGTTTTGTGAGGCGGATTCGATCGTGGATGTCGAACTTTTCGACTTCGACCTGCCGGAAGAACGTATCGCGCTGAGGCCCGTCAGCCCACGCGATGCTGCGCGGATGCTCGTGGTGCGGCCGGATGCAGCCGAACCATTCGAGGATCGCGGCGTTCGCGAACTCGCCAGCCTGCTTCAACCCGGCGACGCGCTCGTCCTCAACGATACGCGCGTGATCCCGTCCCGGCTCTACGGCCGGCGCGTCAGGGGAGAGGCCTCGGCGCGCGTCGAGATCATGCTGCACAAGCGCGAAGCATCCGACCGATGGCTCGCGTTTGCCAGGCCGGCCAAGAAGCTCGCTCTCGGCGAGACGGTCGTGTTCGGCTCGGATGCGGCATCGAATGCGTGCGAGCTCGGCGCGCTGCATGCCGAGGTCGTCGGAAAGGGCGAGGGCGGCGAGGTCGAGTTGCGCTTTGCCTGGTCCGGTCCGGTGCTCGATGAAGCGATCGCGCGGCTGGGTGAGTTGCCGCTCCCGCCCTATATCGCGGGCAAGCGGCCGACCGATCTGGCCGATGCCCACGACTATCAGACGGTTCACGCCCGTATGGATGGAGCCGTGGCCGCCCCGACCGCCGGTCTCCACTTCACGCCGGAGCTGTTTGCAGCCCTCGACGCGCACGGCGTTTCCCGCCATTTCGTGACGCTTCATGTCGGCGCGGGCACGTTCCTCCCGGTCAAGGCCGAGGATACGCGCGAACACCGCATGCATGCCGAATGGGGTAGCGTGAGCACTGAGACCGCAGCAGCGCTGAACCAGGTCAAGGCAAGGGGAGGCCGCATCGTTGCCGTTGGGACCACGGCCCTGCGGCTGCTCGAGAGCGCTGCCGGTGAGAACGGGGTCGTCGCGCCATTCTCCGGTGATACGGCCATCTTCATCACGCCAGGCTATCGCTTCCGGGCCGTCGATATCCTGATGACGAACTTTCACCTGCCGCGCTCGACACTGTTCATGCTGGTCTCGGCTTTCTGCGGGCTCGACCTCATGAAACAGGCCTATGCCCATGCGATCGCGGAGAAATATCGGTTCTATTCCTATGGTGACGGCAGTTTGCTGTTCAGGGCTGAACCCACCACGCCACGCCACGCTTGATCCGGCTCGCAATCGGCCAGCGAAAATGCTACCCGGCAGGGTGAAGAGGATTGTGACACCCTATGGCCGATATTTTTCGTGAGATCGACGAGGAGGTCCGGCGCGACAAGGCGGCGGCGCTCTGGAAGAAATATGGCAACCTGCTGATCGGTTTGGCCGTGGCTGCTGTCGTGGCCGTCGCAGCCTGGCAGGTCTGGCTGTATCGCGAGCAGCAGGCTTCGCAGGCCGTGGGTGCGCGGCTGGAAGAGGCGCTGAGGGCTTCGCGCGACAATCGCGGCGCCGAGGCGGAGTCGATCCTCGTTGACCTCGCGGCCAACGCGCCGGCGGGATACCGCCAGATCGCGCGGTTCCGCCTGGCTGCCGAAACCGGCAAGCGCGACGCTGCCGCGGGCGCAACGGCCTTCGACGCACTGGCGAATGACAGCTCTCTCGATCAGCTCTATCGCGATCTTGCCCGGCTTCGTGCCGGGATGTTGCGCGTCGATCTTGCGCCCTATGCCGAGACCCGCGCCGCGCTTGAGCCGCTCGCGTCTCCGCAGGGCGTCTGGCGCCATTCGGCCCGTGAGTTTCTCGGCATTGCCGCCCTCAAGGCCAATCTGTTCGAGGATGCCGGCCGCTGGTTCGATGCCATCGTGACCGATCCGCAATCGCCGCAGGTGCTGCGCCAGCGTACCGATCTCTATCTTGCGCTGGTGCGCGGCGGCGCCGTCGAGACCAAGAATTGACCCGACGCGCCGATCCCGGCGCGTAACAGGACGAATTTGAACACCATGACCGCGACCGTCGCCATCATCGGCCGGCCGAATGTCGGCAAATCGACGCTCTTCAACCGGCTCGTGGGCAAGAAGCTCGCTCTGGTCGATGACCGGCCGGGCGTGACCCGCGACCGGCGCGAAGGTGATGCCTCACTCGGCCATCTGCGCTTCCGCATCATCGATACCGCCGGACTCGAGGAGGCCGACAAGGACTCCCTTGCGGGCCGCATGCGCGCTCAGACCGAGACCGCGATCGCTCAGGCCGACGTGATCCTTTTCATGATCGATGCGCGGCTTGGCCTGACGCCGATGGACCAACCCTTCGCGGATCTGGTGCGCCGTTCTGGAAAGCCTGTGATCCTGCTCGCCAACAAGGCGGAAGGGAACAAGGGCAAGGACGGCACATTCGAGGCCTATGCGCTCGGGCTCGGCGACCCCGTTCCGTTCTCGGCCGAACATGGCGAAGGCACCGCGGATCTGCTCGAAGCGCTCGTGCCATTCATTGCCGACGAGCCAGACGAAGACGAGGACGATCAAGCCTGGGCCGAAGCTCCCGCCGCGGATCTCGATGAAGACAGCGACCCCAACAAGCCGCTGCGCGTCACCATTATCGGCCGCCCCAATGCCGGCAAGTCGACGCTGGTCAACCGGATGATTGGCGAAGACCGGCTGCTGACGGGACCGGAAGCCGGGATCACCCGAGACACCATCTCGGTTGACTGGGAGTGGCGCAGCCGCCCGGTCAAGCTCTTCGACACGGCGGGCATGCGCAAGCGCGCCCGCATCGAGGAGAAGCTCGAAAAGCTCTCGGTCGCCGATGCGCTTCGGGCCATTCGGTTCGCCGAAGTCGTCGTCGTCCTGCTCGATTCGACCATTCCCTTCGAGAAACAGGACCTGACGCTGGTCGACCTGACCGAGCGCGAAGGCCGGTCGGTTGTCATCGGGCTGAACAAGTGGGATCTCGTTGCCGACAAGCAAGGCCTGCTGGCCGAGCTCAAGGAGAAGGCGAACCATTTGCTGGCGCAGGTGCGCGGCGTGCAGATCGTTCCGCTGTCAGGTCTGGCGGGCGAGGGTATCGACCGGCTGATGCAGGCTGTCTTCGCCAGCTATGACGTCTGGAATCGCCGCGTCTCCACGGCGCGGATCAACCGCTGGCTCGAAGGCGTGCTCTCGGCTCACCCGCCTCCGGCCGTCGCCGGACGCCGCATCAAGATCCGCTATATGACGCAGGCAAAGGCGCGCCCGCCGACTTTCGCGCTGTTCGGCAACCAGCTCGACCATTTGCCGGTGTCCTATACGCGCTATCTCGTCAACAATCTGCGCGAGGCATTCGAGCTGCCGGGCACACCGATCCGCCTGCATACGCGCGGCGGTGACAATCCCTACGATCGCAACAAGCGCAAGTGAAGGTCACCGTCGTCGGCGCGGGCATTGGCGGCCTTGCGACGGCCTGGGCTCTCAGCGGACGTGGCCATGACGTAACGCTGCTCGAGCAGGCGCCGGTGATTCCCAATCCCTACGCCGCCTCGGGCGACCAGCATCGCATCATCCGTCGCGCCTATGGCAGTGCCGATGGCTATGCCCGCACCATCCCGGAGGCCTTCGCGGCATGGGACGAGATGTGGGCTGATCTCGGCCGGTCCCACCTCGCCAATTGCGGCGTTCTCGGCGTCTCGCTGCAGGAGGGCGACGAGGGCGAGCAGTATCGCGACGGGCTCGACCGGACGTCACAGCCTTATACGCTGCATGCGCCTGCCGAAGCCGCGACGCGCTGGCCCTTTCTCGATGCGGCAAGCCTCCGCTACGCCTATTTCAGTGCCGACGGCGGCGCTCTCTTTCCGGCACGGATTGCGGCGGATCTGCTCCGACTTCTGGCGGAACGCGGCGTCGCGATTCAGGCCAATGCGCGTGTTTCTGCCGTGGAGCCGGATGCCGGCGTCGCCATCCTTGACGATGGGGCGCGGATTGCTGCCGACCAGGTCGTGGTGACGGCTGGGGCCTGGGTGCTGCGCCTGTTCCCGGAACTCGGCGATGCGCTGAAGACCTACCGCACTGCGGTCGTCTATCTCGATCCGCCCGGGGATCTCCGTGACGCCTGGCAGCGTGCGCCTGCCATGGTCAGCGTCGGTGGCGACAGACACGGTTACATCCTGCCGCCGGTGGACGGGACCGAACTGAAGCTGGGCGCAGGAATCCATCGCCGCCCGAGAGAGCCCGACGAGGAGCGCGAGCCTCGTCCCGGGGAGGGCGAGCAGATCCGCGACTATTTTGCCCCGCCGCTCGCTCAGCTCGATGAGTATCGCGTCAAGCGTACCGCGACCTGCGCCTATACCTTCACCGAGGATGGCACATTCTTCGCGCGCCGGATTGGCAAGGCGCTCGCGGTCTCCGCATGTTCGGGGCATGGCTACAAATTTGGCGCCGCGGTCGGTCGACGGGTCGCGACTGCTCTGGAGAGCGGAGACGACGCCGCATTGTTCCGCTGGTTGCGGGCGGAGTAGGCCAGATGGAGGGGCGGATGCTCGAGACGGTCAGCGCCCTGTTCGTCAGCCCGGAAAACAAGGTTCTGCTCGGCTTGAGGGCATCCTGGAAGCGCGCATGGGCCGATCACTGGGATGCGATCGGTGGCCGGGTCGAACCGGGGGAAGGCCTCCAGGAAGCGCTTCTGCGCGAATGCCGTGAGGAAGTTGGCCTTGTCCCGACACGGTATCAGCTGGTGCTGTCGGAGCCGGAGCGCTTTCCGGAGCGCAATGGCGAGGCGCTGCACCACATCTACGTCGTGCATGCCTGGGCGGGCGGGGACGCGGTCAACCTCTGCGACGAGCATGTCGAGATACGCTGGTTTACGCTCGACGAGATGGCGGCGCTGCCAAACCTCACCATCCCCGATCTGATCACGCTGGCGCGTGCGGCGCCGCGCGCGGGAGACTGATTGCTCTCGAGCAGGGCATCAGACCGAAAAGTGGAATCCACCTCTCGGGGAAAATCCGATGCTGCCTAAAGAGAGGGATCGCCACTTTGCGCCCCCCAGGACGCGCGCCAATTTAGGCCGGCATTTGCGGGCTCAGTACCTTGCCCTGCGGAAAATCGAAAATCTTGCCGGTCTCCGCCCAATCGGGCGAGGCCAGGCGTACGAGATGCGGAGCGAGGTCTTCCGGGGTCTTCAGCGTCAGCGGATCCTCGCCMGGCATCGCTTCTTCCCGCATGCGGGTGCGCAGGGGGCCGGGGTTGACGATCATCACCTTGAGCGGGGTCGTCACGGTCTCGGCTGCATAGGTGCGCGCCATGGCCTCGACGGCCGCCTTCGAGATCGAGTACGGGCCCCAATAGGCCAGGCACTTATGCGCCGCACCTGACGACATCACGATGACCCGGCCCGAATCCGAGGCCTGCAGGGCCGGTTCGACCGATTTGATCAGGCGCCAGTTGGCCGTGACATTGGTTTCGAACACCTTGGCCCATTCCTTCGGCGAGGCATGGGTGAGCGGGGTCAGGGGGCCGAGGATGCCGGCATTGGCGAGCAGGATGTCGAGTTTGCCCCAGCGCTGCAGCAGAGCGGGGCCAAGCTTCTCGATCGCAGCCGCATCGCCGAGGTCGACAGGAACCAGCGTCGCACTGCCGCCAATGCCCTGAATCTCATCATCGAGTTCTTCAAGCGCGCCGGAGGTTCGCGCCAGAGCAACGACATGGGCGCCGGCATTGGCGAAGGCGAGGGCTGCGGCGCGGCCAATACCGCGCGACGCGCCAGTGACGAGCGCGACGCGCCCTGCGAGAGGCTTGGTCATCATAGACTCTTGTGATCAGCCGGCTTCGGCCAAGAGGGACAATTCCTGCTTGGCGCTCTCGCCGATGACGTCGGTCAGCGAGGTCGGGTAGTCGCCGGTGAAGCAATGGTCGGTGAATTGCGGCCGGGCGGGATCGCGCCGTTCATGCCCCATGGCGCGGTAAAGACCGTCGACCGAGAGAAAGGCGAGCGAATCCGCGCCGACGAACTGGCGCATCTCCTCAAGGGTATGCGTTGCCGCCAGCAGCTTCTCGCGGTCGGGCGTGTCGATGCCGTAGTAGTCGGGATGGGTGATCGGCGGCGACGAGATGCGGAAATGCACCTCGCGCGCTCCAGCCTCGCGCATCATCTTGACGATCTTGAACGAGGTCGTACCGCGCACGATCGAGTCGTCGACCAGAACGATACTCTTGCCCTCGACCACGCTGCGGTTGGCCGAATGCTTCAGCCGCACGCCGAGTTCGCGGACCTTCTGGGTCGGCTCGATGAAGGTGCGCCCGACATAATGGTTGCGGATAATGCCGAGCTCGAAGGGAACGCCGCTTGCCTGGGCAAAGCCCAGCGCCGCCGGCACGCCCGAATCCGGTACGGGCACGATCACATCGGCATTTGCCGGCGCTTCCGAGGCCAGCTGCGCGCCCATGCGCTTGCGACGTTCATAGATGCTCTGGCCCTTCACGATCGAGTCCGGCCGGGCGAAGTAGATATACTCGAAGATGCAGGGGCGTTCCGCAACCGGCGGGAAGGGCTTGTGGCTCTCGATGCCGTCCTCGGAGATGACGACGACTTCGCCGTTCTCGACCTCACGGACGAACTTGGCGCCGATGATGTCGAGCGCACAGGTCTCGGAGGTCAGGATCGGTGCCCCGTCGAGCTCGCCGAGCACGAGCGGGCGGATGCCCAACGGATCGCGAGCGCCAATCAACTTCTTGTTGGTGATGCCGACGAAGGCATAAGCGCCCTCGATCTGGCGGATGGCATCGACAAAACGATCGATGAAGCGGGTCTTGCGGCTGCGGGCGACAAGATGGAGCAGCACCTCCGTATCGGAGGTCGACTGATAGATCGCACCGTCACGGACAAGGTTGCGGCGCAGCGTCAGGCCGTTGGTGAGGTTGCCGTTATGCGCAACGGCAAAGCCGCCGCCATGCAGCTCGGCGAAGAGCGGCTGGACGTTTCGGAGGATCGTTTCCCCCGTTGTCGAATAGCGCACATGACCGATCGCCTGCGCGCCCTGGAGATTGTCGATGACCGAGGCTTCCGAAAACGCATCGCCGACAAGGCCGAGACGCCGCTCCGAATGGAAGCGCCTGCCGTCGAAGGTCACGATACCAGCCGCTTCCTGGCCACGATGCTGGAGAGCATGCAGGCCGAGCGCGGTCAGCGCGGCGGCATCGGCATGACCGAAGATGCCGAAGACGCCGCATTCCTCGCGCAGCCGGTCGGCATAGGGATCGAAGGCGTCGTGGGTCTCGGGTTGAGACGTCATTACGGGCTCCATACGCTGTAACACGGCTGCGTTACGCTCCAATTACGGACGAGTTTGGGCAGGCGTTCCCGGGCGGGTGCCTTCGATCGCACGCTGTAGCGCCTGGCGGTCGTTGGCGTTCGGCACTTCAGTGCGGCGCTGCGGGTCAGCGGTCGGGCTCGCCGGTGGGCGCGGCTCCTCGGCCGGCGCCTCGGCGGGCTCTTCGCCGGTCTTGGGCTTCAGCAGCTTCTTGACGAAGTCAGAATTGATGTCCTGCGGCAGCATCGTCAAAAGCGAGCGGCCGGTCTCTTCGAGGATCGGCTTGGCCTTGGCGTCCTTTGCCCAGGTCGGGAGATTCTTGTCGCCCATCAGCGCGGTGAAGAACACGTAACCGATCACCGCCAGCAGCAGCCCGCGGGCGGCGCCGAAGACAAAGCCGAGCGTCCGGTCGAGCGCGCCGATACGCGAGTCGAGGACGAAATCGGAAATCCGGGCAGTCACGAGCGACACGATGATCAAGGTTACCAGGAACAGGGCCGCGATCACGGCGACCAACGCGATGGTCTGGTTCGGGATATGTTGCTGCGCCAGCGGCAGGAGCTGGGGATGAAACACCCAAGCCACCACAGCTGCCGTCGCCCAGGACGCGATAGCCAACACTTCTCGTGTCAGCCCGCGCACAGCGGCCAGCAACGCCGAGATCAGAACCACGCCGATGACGACGAGATCGAGGATTGTGACAGGCATGTAGGAAGCCGCTTCTCTAGCATCTAGGGGTGGCCCGCAAGAAATGGGCTGGCCGCAACGATTTTGCTATACGCGTTCGAAGGGGTTCCGTCACCCTTGGGGGCGGTTCATTTCACATCCCTGCGAGGAGCGCGAGCCGCGATATCGGCGACGAGCTCCGCAACATGCCCGAAACGGCGCAGTCCCAGCCCGCTGCCATCGCCGAAATCTGCTCCACCTGCGGGAAAGAGTGCAGCCTCGAAGCCGAGCTTGGCAGCCTCGCGCAAGCGGGCAGCCGTGACGGAAACCGGACGAATCGCCCCCGACAGTGCGATCTCGCCAAAATAAACGCCTTCGGCCGGCAGAATCGCTCCGGTCAGCGAGGAGATCAGCGAGGCGGCAACCGCCAGATCCGCGGCCGGCTCGTTGACCCGCAGGCCGCCGGCTACGTTGAGATAGACATCATGCTGGCCGAGCCTTAGGCCGCCATGGGTTTCGAGCACGGCAAGCACCATCGCGAGACGGCTGTTCTCCCAGCCGACGACAGCGCGCCGCGGCGTGCCAAGTGAGGTCGGCGAGACCAGCGCCTGGATCTCGACCAGCACCGGCCGCGTGCCCTCAACTCCGGCGAAGACCGCGGCCCCAGGGGCGGCCTGATCCCGGCCCGCCAGGAAAAGGGCCGATGGATTGGTGACTTCCGACAATCCCTTGCCGGTCATCTCGAAGACGCCGATCTCGTCAGTTGCTCCGAAGCGGTTCTTCTGCCCGCGCAGGACGCGGAAGGCATGTGCGCCTTCGCCCTCGAAGGAGAGAACGGCGTCGACCATATGCTCGACCACACGCGGCCCGGCGATCTGACCGTCCTTAGTGACATGGCCTACGAGGATCAGGCAGGCGCCGCTGGTCTTGGCATAGCGGATCAATGCCTGGGCCGAGCCTCGTACCTGCGTCACTGTGCCCGGCGCGCTTTCAACCTCGCCCGACCACATGGTCTGGATCGAATCGATCACGACGAGGGCCGGACGCTGACCCTGATTGAGGGTGGCGACGATGTCCTCGACATTGGTTTCTGCAGCGAGGTCGACCGGCGCATCGGCGAGGCCCATGCGTTCGGCCCGCAGGCGGACCTGCCCGGTCGATTCTTCGCCCGAGACATAGACGACGCGATGGCCGCCATTGGCGAGCGCCGCACAAGCCTGCATCAGCAGGGTCGATTTGCCGATGCCGGGATCGCCGCCGATCAACAGCACAGAGCCGGGCACGAAACCGCCACCGGTGACGCGGTCGAGCTCACCGATGCCGGCGACAATGCGGGGAGCATCCTGTGTCTCGCCTTTGAGCGTCTCGAGCGCAAAGACACGGCCCCGCGCGCGGCCGTTCGACGAGCCGCGTCCGCCCGGCACCGGCGCAGCCTGCGCTTCCTCGCTGAGCGACGACCATGTGCCGCAGGCGTCGCATTTGCCCTGCCAGCGATGATAGACTGCGCCGCAGGCTTGGCAGGTATAGGTTGGACCGCGTTTCGCCATTCGGCACTAGAGCCCGACATAGCGGCGCGCATAGCGCCCGCCCAGCCCGGTCAGGATCTCGTAGCCGATGGTCTTGGCTCCAGCGCCCACCGTCTCGATGTCGAGCGGCCCGCCGATCAGCGTCACCGGCGCGCCCCGCACGGCGGCAGCGGCAGGCGCATCCGTGACATCGATGATGATCAGGTCCATCGAAACCGTGCCGACGAAGGGGCAGGTAACGCCGCCAACGATCGCCGAACCGCCGGTGCTGCTATCCGTCCAGCTCGCATTGCGCGGGTAGCCATCGGCATAGCCGAGGCAGATCGTGGCGAGCTTGCGCGGCCCCGGTGCGGTCCAGCGGCCGTTATAGCCCACCTGCGTGCCGGCCTGGACCTCGCGCAGTTGGAGAATGCGTGCCTCCAGCCCGATGACAGGCTGCATCGGGTTCGGCTGGTTCGGCGTCGGGTTGCCGCCATAGAGTGCGTAGCCCGGCCGGGTGAGCTGATAGGATGGGACATCCTTGAGGAAATGACCCGAAGAGTTCTTCAGCGAGGCGGGAATGCCGGGGAAGGCGGCTGCAATATCGGCGAAGGCTGCGGCCTGTCGCGCGTTGGCTGGATCGGCCTCATCCTCGGATGAGGCGAAATKCGACATCACAAGACCGATGCCTGCGGCCGTGATCGTGCCTGAGCGCTCACGCGCGAGGTTCAAGCCTTCGCCGGCCCAGAGCCCGAGCCGGTTCATCGCGGTGTCGACATGCAGTGCCGCCGACCTGACCGCGGCTCCGCCCTGGCGGAAAGCGGCCCATTCGAGCAGTTCTTCATGCGAACCGAGCACCGGTGACAGGCCGTGCAGGGCAAAGTGGCCGCAGGTTTCCGGCAAGAGGCCGTTCAGCACATAGATCGCCGCGTCCGGATCCACGGCTCGTGCCCGAATGCCCTCGGACAGATGGGCGACGAAGAACGTCCGGCAGCCGGCCTTGGCGAGAGCTGTGACCGCTGGCTCGATGCCGATGCCATAGGCGTCGGCCTTGACCACGGCGCTGGTCTCGGCCCCGCTGGCACGCTGTCCGAGCGCACGCCAATTCGCTACCAGCGCCCCGAGATCGATCGTCAGTGTCGCGCCGGCCATGCCGGCATCCGGGGTATCGAAGGCGGTCATATCTGTTCCGGCAAATGGGCTTCTTCGGCGCGGTCGGAGAAGCGTGTGACGTCGGCATCGAACTGCAGGGCGATGGTGCCGGTCGGGCCGTGACGCTGTTTGCCGATGATCAACTCGGCGAGACCATGGGCCACCTCCATCTCGTTGAGCCAGGTCGCATGTTCCGGCGTGCCGGCACGCGGTTCCTTGCCCTTGAGGTAATATTCCTCGCGATAGACGAACATCACGACGTCAGCGTCCTGCTCGATCGAGCCCGATTCGCGCAGGTCCGAGAGCTGGGGCCGCTTGTCGTCGCGGTTCTCGACCTGGCGCGAGAGCTGCGAGAGCGCGATGATCGGTACCGAGAGTTCCTTGGCCAGCGCCTTCAGGCTGGTCGTGATCTCGGTCAGTTCCTGCACGCGGTTCTCGCCCTTCTTGGCCGAGCCCGAGAGCAGCTGGAGGTAGTCGATGAAGAGAGCATCGAGCCCCTTCTGGCGCTTCAGCCGTCGCGCGCGCGCCATCAGTTGGGCGATCGAGAGGCCACCGGTCTGGTCGATATAGAGCGGCAGTTTCTCGATCTGGTTTGCGACATCGGCCAGCCGCGCGAAATCGCCTTCGGAGATGCGGCCCTGCCTGATCTTGTATGACGAGATGCCCGATTGTTCGGCGACGATACGGGTCGCGAGCTGGTCGGCCGACATTTCGAGTGAGAAGAAGGCGACGATACCGCCGTCGACGGATTTGAGCGAACCGTCATCCTGTCGCTCGCCGCGCCAGGCCTTGGCGATGTTGAACGCGATATTGGTCGCAAGCGAGGTCTTGCCCATGGCCGGGCGACCGGCCAGCACGATCAGGTCCGAGCGCTGCAGGCCGCCCATGCGCGCGTCGAGATCGCGGAGGCCGGACGAGATGCCTGAGAGACCGCCGGCGCGCTGGTAGGCGCTCGCCGCCATGTCGATCGCGAGGCGAAGCGCGCCATCGAATTTCTGGAACCCGCCCTCGTAGCGGCCCTTCTCGGCCAGTTCATAGAGCCGACGCTCGGCTTCCTCGATCTGCTCGCGAGGCGCCATCTCGACCGGTGCGTCATAGGCGACGTTGACCAGATCCTCACCGACGCCAATGAGCAGGCGCCGGATGGCGAGTTCGTAGATGGTGCGCCCGTAATCCTGCGCGTTGATGATGGTCGTGGCCTCGGCCGCGAGGCGCGCGAGATATTGCGAGGCCGTGATGCCGCCAAGATCGATCTCGGCGAGAAATGTCTTCAACGTGATCGGCGTCGCGATCTTGCCCGCTCGGATCAAACTCGCGGTCAACTCGAAGATGCGCTGGTGGATCGGCTCGAAGAAATGGTCCTGCAGCAGGAAGTCCGAGACGCGGTAGAACGCGTCGTTATTGACCAGGATTGCACCCAGCAGCGCCTGCTCAGCCTCGATATTATGGGGCTGGACGCGATACTCCGCCTCTTGACTGTCGAGACGGGCAACGAGGGCGGTGGCAGTGGCCATGATCTGCGGGCAAGCTCGGCTGAGATGAGTCGGATAAAATGTACTCTAGCACCCTGACGCCCGATGCCAGCAGGCAATGCGGCTTCCTCCCGATCTTCACACCCCTCCAACGAAAAGGGCGCCGTGTTGCCACGGCGCCCTTGACTCATGGTTAGACGAGGTCGTCTCAGCGATCGTCGTTGTCGCCGGCCTCGGCCAGTGCCGCGCCGACCTCGAGACCGAGATCGTCGAGATCGAACTCCTCGCGAGCCGTGACGTTCTCACCGCGGACCTGGCGCTCGGCCTCTTCAGCGGAACGGGCGATGTTGATGGTGACGGTGACCGAAACCTCAGGATGCAGCACGACCGGAACGGTGTGCAGACCGAGCGTCTTGATCGGCGCGTTCAGGGTGATCTGGCTACGGTCGACGCTGAAGCCGTCCGCGGTCAGGGCCTCGGCGATGTCGCGGGTCGAGACCGAACCGTAGAGCACGCCGGACTCGCCCGACTGACGCAGCATCACGACCGAGTGGCCGTTCAGCGTCTCGGCGACCGAATCGGCCTCCTTCTTGAGCTCGAGATTGCGGGTCTCGAGCTGGGCGCGCTGCGTCTCGAAGCGCTTCCTGTTCTCTTCGGTGGCGCGCAGCGCCTTGCCGCGGGGCAGCAGGAAATTACGGCCGAAGCCGTCACGCACGCGGACGACTTCGCCCATCTGGCCGAGCTTGGCGACGCGTTCGAGCAGGATCACTTCCATTGGTCTTCTCCTTCTTGTGTTTGATGTCAGGCGTTAGGCATGGGTGGAACGGTGGGTGGGGCCTTTCGGCGCCCCAGCAGAGAATCGACGATGCCGGCAAGCGACAGCAGCGGTGTCAGCAGGGCCTGCATGATGACGAGCGCGAGATAGACCGAGATCAGCGCCGGCCCGCGCCAGGCTTTGCCGCGCGTCAGATCGTGGATGGTGGCCAGCCCGCTGAACATGAAGGCAGCGAGGAGTGCGCCGGTCATCGCAGCTCCGGCGACGCCGATGAAACCGCCGAGCGTGCCTATCGCCATTGCCAGGCCAAGCAGGATCAGCGCCTGGCGGGGAACCGTCGTTGCCGGAATGAAAGGCCACGGGCGCGGCAGCCGGCCGGAGACCTGCACTGCCTTGGCCGCAAGCCAGAGATTGGCGACGATCGTCGTGACGAAGGACGCGCCGATCCCGACGGGGACCGCGGGCGCGAGCGTCAGCGCAAGCTCGGAAACCTTCACATCTGCTGGCAAGGCGATGAGGCGGCTGCGCACCATCTCGGAGAGCAGGTTCTCGATGACGCGTGCGATCACCGTGCGATAGGTGTCGTAGTCCGTGGTCATCACGAGAGCGCTGCCAACGGTTGTCAGCGCGGCTATTGCGGCGATCCAGACCAGAAGATGACCGAGCGGATACCACTCGGCACCGCCCGTGCCGTCATGACGGGCAAGAAGCGCGAGGTAGGCAATCCACCAGGCTGGCAGCGCGACGATCAGCGCATAATTCAGCCCGGCGGCAAAGCTGAGCGCGATCATGCCGGCGATCGCGCCGGCTGCGGTCGCAACAAGCCCGGCGCGATGATTCCAGCCGAGTGCCGCGATGAAGATCGGAAGAGGGGCTGCGGAATACAGCAGAATAGCCAGCGGCGATCCGGTGATCACCACTGCGAAAAGAAGGGCCGAGACAAGGCCCGCACCGATGCCGACGATCGGAAGCATTCTTCGTCCTGCTGTCCCGCTGCTCGAAAATGGCAGGGTGAGAGGCATCTTGCCTCAACATACCCGGCGGGATTTCACCGCTGGGCGACTAGGGGTTCGGCCATCGCCGGTGCAAGGCACCGGCGATGGGTCGCAATCCGCTTAGCGGATGACGTAGGGCAGCAGGCCCAGGAAGCGGGCGCGCTTGATCGCCTGGGCGAGCTCACGCTGCTTCTTGGCCGAAACGGCCGTGATACGCGACGGCACGATCTTGCCGCGCTCGGAGATGTAGCGCGAAAGCAGGCGCACATCCTTGTAGTCGATCTTCGGAGCGCCTTCGCCCGAGAACGGGCAGGACTTGCGGCGGCGGAAGAAGGGGCGGCGGGCGCCGGCGGAAGCGGTCGACATGGCTTAGGCCTCCGTGCCGGTGGTTTCGGTGGTCTCGTCTTCGCGACGCGGACGGTCACGGCGCGGGCCGCGATCGAAACGGTCGCCGCCACGCTCGAAGCGGTCACCGCCGCGCTCGCCGCGGTCGTCACGATCGCGCTTCTGCAGCATGGCCGACTGGCCTTCCTCGAGCTCCTCGACGCGGATCGTCAGGAAGCGCAGGACGTCTTCGTTGATGCGCATCTGGCGCTCCATCTCCAGCACGGCGGCGGAGGGAGCGTCGATGTTCAGCAGCGAGTAATGAGCCTTGCGGTTCTTGCGGATGCGATACCCGAGCGACTTCACGCCCCAGTACTCGGTCTTGGTGACCGAGCCGCCATTCGCCTCGATGATGCCCTTGAACTGTTCGACAAGAGCTTCGACTTGCTGCGCGCTGACATCCTGCCGCGCGAGCAGCACATGCTCGTACAATGCCATTATGGCCTTCCTTTGTTTTACCCTGTTTCGCTCGGCGCGGAGCCCTCCGAGCCCTGGATAAGGCCCGACAGGATTTCATCGAAGGCGGAGACACGGGATGGCGGTTCGAGAGCCGAACCTGCGGATGCTTGATAAGCGCCCGCCATCCGTTCAGCCTCCGGCCGAACAAACAGGAGGCGGCTGATACAGCGTCGTGGCCATTTCCGCAAGCCAAATCACTGCACAGGTGGCCGCGAATTCTCCAGCAAAGCTTGACTTGGCCTCCCAAGCAATGTGAGAGCGCCGTCGCGATGACTAATTTATGAACATCGGGATTTTCTCAGCATGACAACCGCGTTCATCTTTCCCGGCCAGGGCTCTCAGGCCGTCGGCATGGGCAAGACCTTGGCCGACGCCTTTCCGGTGGCCAGGGCAGTCTTTGCCGAGGTCGACGACGCCCTGTCGCAGAAGCTTTCGGCGATCATGTGGGATGGTCCTGCCGAGGAGTTGACGCTGACCGCCAATGCTCAGCCTGCCCTGATGGCTGTGAGTCTTGCCGTGATCCGCGTCCTTGAGGCGGAGGCGGGCCTGTCGCTGCAGCGCGATGCGGCCTTCGTGGCCGGCCACTCGCTCGGCGAGTATTCTGCGCTGGCGGCTGCCGGCAGCTTCTCGATTGCGGATGCTGCGCGCTTGTTGCGGATTCGCGGCGACGCCATGCAGAAGGCTGTGCCGGCAGGCGAGGGGGCGATGGCAGCGCTGCTCGGGGTCGAGCTCGAACAGGCGCGCGAGATTGCCAGGGATGCAGCGCAAGGCGAGGCCTGCGAAGCTGCCAATGACAATGGTGGCGGACAGGTCGTTCTCTCCGGCAGCAAGGCGGCGATCGAGCGGGCTATTGCGCTCTCCGGGCAGCGCGGCGTCAAGCGCGCCCTGCCACTACCGGTATCAGCGCCCTTCCATTGCGCGCTGATGCAACCTGCCGCCGATGCTATGCGCGAGGCCCTGGCAAGGGTCGCTCTGGCGGCGCCGGTTGTTCCGGTGATGGCCAATGTCGGAGCTGCTCCGCTGAGCGACCCGGATGCGATCCGCGCGTCGCTGGTGGCGCAGGTGACGGGAACCGTGCGCTGGCGCGAATGCGTGCAGGCTATGGCCGATGCCGGCGTGACCCGTTTCGTCGAGGCAGGCAGCGGTAAGGTGCTGGCCGGCTTGGTCAAGCGTATCGCAGCCGGCACGAGTGCGGTTTCGCTCGGCGCCGCCGACGATATCCGCAATTACAGTGCCCAGAACGGGTGAGCCGGCAGGATGCCGGGTCGATATAAAGAGGAGGCAGCATGTTTGACCTGACGGGGAAGAAAGCCCTGGTCACCGGCGCGACCGGAGGGCTGGGCGGCGCGATCGCCCGCACGCTCCACGGCCTCGGTGCCAGCGTCGCTCTGTCCGGCACGCGGGTCGAGGCGCTCGAGGCTCTCGCAGCCGAGTTTGGCGAGCGCGTCGTGATTGCGCCCTGCAACCTGTCGGACAAGGATTCGGTCGAGGCGCTCGTCCCGACTGCTGAGGAGAAGCTCGGGGGGCTCGATATCCTCGTCAACAATGCTGGCGTGACGCGCGACAATCTTTTCCTCCGCCTCAAGGACGAGGACTGGGACAGCGTGATCGCCGTCAATCTGACCGCAGCATTCCGGCTGTCGCGGGCGGCCGTGAAGACGATGATGCGCCGCCGCTATGGCCGCATCGTTTCGATCGGTTCGGTCGTCGGCGTCACCGGCAATCCCGGGCAGGGCAATTACGCCGCCTCGAAAGCCGGGCTGATCGGGATGTCCAAGGCGCTGGCGGCGGAAGTCGCCAGCCGCAACATCACGGTGAATGTCGTTGCACCGGGCTTCATCGAGTCGCCGATGACGCAGGCGCTCAACGACAAGCAGCGCGAAGGCATCCTCGCCGACGTGCCGATGGGCCGATTGGGTGTGGGTGACGATGTTGCTGCAGCTGTCGCTTATCTCGCCAGCAACGAGGCCGCTTACGTGACCGGGCAGACGCTTCACGTCAACGGTGGAATGGCAATGATTTGAAGGTCTTGAGAAGGTTCTTTGTAACCTTCCCAGATCGGTTTGCGGCTCTCGTCAGCTATCGACGAGTGTGTTAACTAGCGCCGTCGCGCTGCAGCGCGCGTGCTCGGGGGGACTTGACGCGAACCCTGTTGTTGCGTTTGTGCAGCCTTAAGAGTTCCGCCCCGGCGGCATTCCGGAAGGGGTGCCGGGTGGCGGGAGCGGTTCCCTACACGCATCGCGATCCAGCGATGCGTTTCAAGCTTTGAGGAAAAGATCCATGAGCGATGTCGCCGAGCGCGTGAAGAAGATCGTGATCGAGCATCTCGGCGTCGAACCCGAGAAGGTCGTCGAAGGCGCCAACTTCATTGAAGATCTGGGTGCCGACAGCCTCGATACGGTCGAGCTCGTGATGGCTTTCGAGGAAGAGTTCGGCGTCGAGATTCCGGACGATGCTGCCGAGACGATCGTCACGGTCGGCGACGCCGTCAAGTTCCTCTCGAAGAGCGCCTGATCGGCCTCTGGCCGTTACTGCATCATGAGCCCACGCAGCTACACCATGCGACGTGTCGTGGTGACCGGGCTTGGCATGGTGACGCCGCTTGCATGCGGCGTCGAGCCGACCTGGTCACGTCTGATCTCCGGCGCCAGCGGCGCCGGTCCGATCACGAGCTTCGACGCGAGCGACCTTCCCGCCCAGATCGCCTGCAATATTTCGCGCGGCGATGGTTCCGACGGCACCTTCAATCCTGACGATTGGATGGAGCCGAAGGAACAGCGGAAGGTCGATGATTTCATCGTCTTCGCAATGGCGGCTGCGACGCAGGCGCTCAATGATGCCGGGTGGAAACCCGAAAGCTACGAGGACCAGATCGCGACCGGTGTCGCGATCGGGTCCGGCATTGGTGGGCTCGGCGGCATCTATGAAGCGTCGATCCTGCTCAAGGAGCGCGGCCCGCGCCGCCTCTCGCCTTTCTTCATTCCCGGCCGGTTGAGCAATCTCGCCGCCGGCTATGTTTCGATCACGCACGGCCTCAAGGGGCCGAATCACGCAGTGGTCACGGCTTGCTCGACCGGCGCTCATGCCATTGGCGATGCCTCGCGGATGATCGCTCTCGGCGATGCCAAGGTGATGGTCGCGGGTGGCACCGAATCGGCGATCAACCGCATCGGCATTGCCGGGTTCTGCGCGTGTCGCGCGCTGTCCACTGGCTTCAACGACACGCCTGAGAAAGCCTCGCGTCCCTATGACAAGGATCGCGACGGCTTCGTCATGGGCGAGGGGGCAGGGGTCGTCGTTCTCGAGGATCTCGAGCATGCCAAGGCGCGCGGTGCGCGCATCTATGCCGAAATCGTCGGGTACGGCATGTCGGGTGATGCTTATCATATCACCTCGCCGGCCGAGGATGGCGACGGTGCCTATCGTTGCATGTCGGCGGCGCTCGATCGTGCCGGGGTCACGGCGGGTGATCTCGACTACATCAACGCGCATGGCACCTCGACCCAGCTCGGCGACGAAATCGAGCTGCGGGCAGTCGAGCGGCTGCTCGCCAACGCTCCGCGGAAGCCCGCCATGTCCTCGACCAAGTCGGCGACGGGACACCTGCTCGGCGCGGCAGGCGCGATCGAGGCGATCTTCACGGTCCTCGCGATTCGCGACCAGATCGCACCGCCGACGATCAATCTCGACAACCCATCCGTCGAGACCGATCTGGACCTGGTGCCGAATGTCGCGAAGAAGCGCAGCATCGAGATCGCTCTCTCCAATTCCTTCGGGTTTGGCGGGACGAACGCCTCGCTGGTGATCCGGCGTTTCGTCGACTGACGCACCGGCCGATGAGGCTCAGCGCGCTTTCGCCATAATTTCTGCTAGTCTGTCACCGGATTTCGGGACAGGCTCGAAATGCGTCGCATCGCCAGGGCATTGCGGCGAACCTCACGACACCAGAACGCGAGCGCCAGCACTGTGAACACTTCGCCCCGCGTCGCCCCGAAGAGCCCGAGCGAGGCGTTGAAGCCGGTGGCGCCGCCTGCTCCGCCGCCGAAGGCGCGTCGCAGGAGGCGCAATCCCTTCATCGGCATGCTCAGCGGGTTGTTCACGACTGCGCTCGTCTTGGCCGGCGTCGTCGGTGCTGGAATCGCTGTGGTCGGCAGCCAGGGTAAGGCGCCAGGGCCGCTCGCGAGCGACCGTGTGCTGATCATTCCCAAAGAAAGCGGCCTCACCGAAATTGCCGAGCTCCTTCAGCGCGAGGGATTGATCGAGCATCCCTGGACCTTCAAGGTTTCGGCGCTGATCTCCGGCAATTGGACCAAGCTCAAGGCGGGTGAGTATCTGTTCAAGGCTCGCGCCAGCCAGCAGGACATTCTCGACATCATTGCCGAGGGCAAGGCGGTCGAGCATTCGATCACCGTGCCGGAAGGTCTGACCAGCGAACAGATCATCGCGCGGTTGCGCGACAATGATCTCCTCACGGGCGACGTCATTCAGGTGCCTCGCGAGGGGACCATCCTGCCCGACACTTTCAAGTTTCCACGCGGGTTCACACGGCAGGCGATCGTCGACCGGATGACGCGCGATCAACGCCGTATCCTCAACGATGTCTGGAGTCGCCGCCCTGCCGACCTGCCGATCAAGACGCCGCAGGAGTTGGTGATCCTGGCTTCGATCGTCGAGAAGGAAACCGGCCGCGCCGACGAGCGCCCACGCGTTGCCGGTGTCTTCATCAACCGTCTGAACCGCAAGATGAAGCTGCAATCCGACCCGACGATCGTCTACGGGCTCGTCGGCGGCAAGGGCACGCTCGGCCGCGCGATCCAGCGTAACGAGATTACCCAGGCGACGCCCTACAATACCTATGTCATCGACGGACTGCCGCCGGGCCCGATCGCCAACCCGGGCCGTGCCGCAATGGAGGCCGTGGTCAACCATTCCAGGACCAAGGAGCTCTACTTCGTGGCTGATGGCAGTGGTGGGCACGCCTTCGCCGAGACCTTGGAGCAGCATAACCGCAATGTCGCCCGCTGGCGGCAGGTCGAGTCGCAGCGGCGCGAGGCTGGCAAGCCCTCGCCGGATTCGAATGTCGACAAGGTGGAACCGCCGCCCTCGCCGGATAATCGCACCGAAGCGCCTGGGGCCTCGCGAGCGGCCGATGCGACGTCCGGGGACAGCGAGACGGTGGGGGGCAGCCGGCGTGCGTCGGCGGATGGTCCGGCGGGAACGCGCGCGCGCGCCTTCGATGCGTCGGAAGGGACGAACCGCGATCCGCTGCTGAACCGAAGCTACGATCTCAACTCGTCGAAGCAGGTTCCAGCACTGCGCCCCTGAGCGGCTCTGGCGAGTATGGGCAGTCACGCCCGATTTCTCCCCATCTTCGCGCTTCTATGTGTGCAGCGCGACTTGCGAGCGGTGTTTCGCCTCACTACGGTCCCGCCGCATCAGATACAGCGTCGAGCGGTGATCCTGCGCATTGTGATCGCACGGTGAGCCGTCGGGGGGAGTTTCAGCGTCCATGGCGATCGAGAGCATGACCGGCTTTGCCCGCGCAGCCGGCACCGCAGGTCTTCATGCCTGGGCATGGGAAATCCGCAGTGTCAATGCGCGCGGCCTCGATGTGCGCGTCCGGGTACCTTCCGGGTTCGAAGCCCTGGCCGAGGCGGCGCGCAAGCGCCTCGGCGCCGCCTTTTCTCGCGGTACATTGCACGTGAATCTCTCGATCAACAGCGATGCCCGGCCGGCGAAGCCTCGTATCAACGAGGCGGTGCTTGCGGGCCTGCTGGAATCCGTCGCGAGGCTGCCCGCCTCCGACAGCATCCGTCCGGCGTCCTTTGACGCGCTGCTTGGGATTCGCGGCGTGGTCGAGATTGCCGACGAGGACGAGGATATCCTGGCGCAGCTCGAGGCCCCCTTGCTTGCTGGCCTGGACGCGGTGGTCCTGGGTCTCAAGGAGGCGCGCTCCGCCGAGGGGAGAGCGCTTGAATCCGTTCTCACAGGCCACCTTGCCAGCATTGGCCGTCTGACCGATGAGGCGGAGCAGCATCCCGGGCGGAGTGTGGAAGCGATCCGCGCACGGCTCGCGACGCAGGTGCAGGCCCTGCTCGATGCCAGCCCGGCACTCGATCCGCAGCGCCTGCATCAGGAGGCCGCGCTGCTAGCGGTCAAAGCCGATATCCGCGAGGAGATCGACCGGCTGCATGCTCATGTTGCCGCGTTGCGGGGCTTGTTCGATCAGGGCGGGCCGATCGGCCGGAAGCTCGACTTTCTTGCGCAGGAATTCGGGCGAGAATCCTCGACGCTTTGCGCCAAGGCCGGTGATGCCGGGTTGTCGCGCATCGGGCTCGAGCTGCGGACGGTCGTCGACCAGATGCGCGAACAGGTTCAGAATGTGGAGTGACGGCTGATGGCCGATCTGGTGCGCCCGGCCCGTCGTGGCCTGATGTTGATCCTGTCCTCTCCCTCGGGAGCGGGCAAATCGACCCTGACGCGAACGCTGTCGCAGAAGGAAACCAATCTCGATCTATCGGTCTCGGTCACGACCCGGCTCAAGCGCCCCTCCGAGATTCATGGCGTCCATTATCACTTCATCGACCGCCCTGCCTTCGAGACGTTGCGCGAGCGCGATGATCTGCTCGAATGGGCCGAGGTCCATGGCAATGGCTACGGGACCCCGCGCAAGCCCGTCGAGGATGCGCTGAAGGCCGGCCGCGATGTGCTCTTCGACATCGACTATCAGGGCACGCAGCAGATCCTCGAAAAGGCGCGCGAGGATGTCGTCGCCATCTTCATCCTGCCGCCGTCCATGGCGGAACTGCGCTCTCGGCTCGTGCGTCGCGCCGAGGATGCGCCTGAGGTCATCGCCAAGCGACTCGACAACGCCCGCGACGAGATCGCTCGTTGGAGCGTCTACGACTACGTCATCATCAATGACGATCTCGGTGCTGCCTATGAATCGGTCCGCGCGATCCTCACCGCCGAACGCCTGAAGCGTTCGCGCGCGATTGGTATGAGTGAATTTGTCGCCGGGCTCCTCAGCGAAGCAATCGCGTAGGGTGCGCCGCTATCCGGCCTTCAGCCCAGCCAGGGCGTTGGCGAGGCGCACGAATCCTGAAACGGGCACTTCCTCTGCGCGCGCCGTTGGCGACAGGCCGGCGGCCTCGATCATCGGCTGCGGATCAGGCGTCACGGCCTTGAGGCTCTGGCGCAGCATTTTCCGGCGCTGGCCGAAAGCAGCCAGCGTGACACGCTCCAGCAATCTCTGTTCGCAGGGCTCCGGCCTCAGTCGCGGCACGAGTTGAACGATAGAGGACGTGATTTTCGGCGGCGGCACGAAAGCGGACCTGGGCACGTCGAACAGGATCTTGGTTTCGCAACGCCAGTTCGCGAGAACGGCCAGCCTGCCATAATCGGCGCGCTGCTCCGGGGTTGCAACGATGCGCTCGGCCACCTCGCGCTGGAACATCAGCGTGAGCGAGTTCCACCAGGAGGGCCAGGGTTCCTGGCTGAGCCAGCCAACGAGCAACGGCGTGCCGATATTATAGGGCAGGTTGGCGATGATCCGGGCGGGCGAGCCGCCAAGATGAGAGGAGAGGTCGACGGCAAGCGCATCGCCGTCAATCACCTCAAGCCGTCCCGGGTAATGTGCGGCGATCTCGGCCAATGCCGGCAGGCAACGTCGATCACGCTCGACCGCGATGACACGTCCAGCCCCGTTAGCGAGCAAAGCACGCGTCAGTCCACCTGGGCCAGGGCCGATCTCGACCACAGTCTCGCCATCGAGTGGCCCGGCGGCGCGGGCGATCCTGCTTGTCAGGTTGAGATCGAACAGGAAGTTCTGGCCCAGCGACTTCTGCGCCATCAGGCCGTGGCGTTCGACCACCTCGCGCAGCGGCGGCAGCGTGTCGATCTGACTCATGGCAGGCGGCTTTCGGAATGGGCCGCCATGCGGGCTGCCAGCCGCAGCGCGGCGCAAAGGCTGTCGGGGCGGGCAATGCCGCGGCCTGCAATGTCGAAGGCCGTTCCGTGATCCGGTGAGGTACGGATGAAGGGCAGGCCAAGTGTCACGTTGACGCCCTCGTCGAAGGCAATCGTCTTGATCGGGATCAGTGCCTGATCGTGATACATCGCCAGTGCCGCATCGTACCCGGCACGGGCGCGGGAATGGAACATCGTGTCGGCAGGATAAGGACCGCTTGCGTCGATTCCCAACGCCTTGAGCTGCGCGACGGCTGGCGCCACCACCGCAGCATCCTCCTCGCCCAGCGCTCCACCTTCTCCCGCATGCGGATTCAGCCCGCTCAGTGCGATCCGTGGCTGCGGAATTCCGAAGCGGGAGGCCAGTTCGCGAGCGACAATTCGCCCCGTCTCGACAATCAGATCCGTCGTCAGCAGCGATGGTACTGCACTGAGCGGCACGTGGATCGTTACCGGAACAACCGCCAGATCTTCGCACCAGAGCATCATCACGGGGTGGGGCGTCCTGCCTCCATCCGCCGCAAGATGCGCCAGATATTCCGTATGGCCGGGATGCCTGAAACCGGCGGCGTAAAGAACGCTTTTGGCAATGGGATTGGTGACCAGCGCGGCCGCATGTCCTTCGCGCACCGCGGCGACGGCGCGATCGATCGCCTCGATAGTCCCCGCAGCCGTGGCCGGATCAGGATGTCCGGATACCACGATCGCGGTCTTCTCAAGCGCAATGACGGGCAGGGCCTGTTCGAAAAGCGCCTCTGCCTCATGCCAGGCGCAGCCAACGATGGGCACATCGAGGCCCAGCCGTCGTGACAGGCTTTCCAAAAGACCGGGGTCGGCAATGCAAGCAAACGGCGGAAGAGCTGCGGGCTCCCGCAGCACCCAGGCTTTCAAGGCCAGCTCAGGGCCGATCCCTGCCGGATCACCTTGCGTGAGAGCGAGCAGTCGCGGTGACACGTTCTTCTCCACCCGCACCGGCTCGCTCGCAGTAATCCTGATTCTACCCTCAGCGAGCGGCGACGCCGTCGCCTGTCGAGCCCTGGCCCAGGTTCTGCGAGTAGCTGATCTCGCCCAAGGTGCGCAGTTCGAGCTTGAACATCACCGTCCGCGTATCCTTCGTGGCGCCGGACTGCCGGTCGGCATAGGACTGCGAATAGGAGATGTCGAACACGGTGCATTCGTCGGTGTAGTTGATGCCGAAGCTCATCGAGGCGGGCTGGAACGGGCCCGTCTTGGGATAGGTGAGTGCCGCAAGGGCTACGGGATCGAGTTGGGCTGCCACGAAGGCATCACGATACCGCTCGCGGTCGAACTTGTACTTGTCGAGGTCGAACAGGACCCCGGCGCGGACGCGCCAGTATTGCGCGATCCCGAGCGAGCCGTTCAGGCCGAGACCCTCGCGCCGCCGCGGAATGCCCAACTCGGGCTGGGGCTCATAGCGGCCATAGGTCACGGAGGTCGATACCACGCCATTGCTGTAGGTGGCGCCTGCATCGATCCGCTGCGCCTCGAACGTCGATTCGTCCAGCCGCGCCGCGCCGGACAGGAAGAAGTTCTTGAACGGCGAGATTTGCGCGCGGGTGACGAAATCGGACCGCGTCGTTTCGAGACCTGAATCCAGGCCGGTATTGACCAGGTCGGCTTGTGCGAAGGAATTGCGCCCGGCGAGATTGAAGGACTGGCCGACAAGGAAATTGGCGTAGGCCTCCTTGCCGAAACGGCCTGTGTAGAGCGCGCCGACATTCGCTCGCGTGCCACCCTCGACCCGATCATAGCCGGAGAACTTGCCGCTCCACTCGAACAGGTTGGTGTCGTCGAAGACGAGGCTTTGCGCATCTTCGTTGGCGACCCGCAAGACATTCGTCTCGTTCGGACGTGCAACGAACTGGGCGACTGGCTCGATGATATGCGTGCCCCACGAGGTCTTGGCCACGAAGGGGTAGCGGTACATCAGGCCGACCGCCGGCATGACGCGCCCGAAGACATCGTCGGATGTGTTGAAGATCGAGGAAACGTTGGCGTTGGAAAAGCCGGTCGTCGACGGATTGACCGAGAAGATATCCGCGCGAACCGACGCATACGGCGTCCAGACCTGGCCGAGCGAATCGATGAAATTGCGCCGCCAGGACACTTCCGCTGTTGCGCGCGCCACCGAACCGCCGATGCCGCGCACCAGGCACTGGTCTTTCTGGTAGACCGCGCAGCCATCATAGAGCGGGTTCGGCGTCGTGATCAGGAAGTTCTTCTGGGCCGGAATCTGCTGGAAGGCAGCGGCGTCCCGCGTGAGGCTTGTGACGTTCACATTGAACGCCAGTTCACCGCCAATGACGTCCGGCTTGTGCACCCGCTTGTTGTAGTCGAATACCGGCAGGACGAGCGGCTGCTGCTTCTGCCAATCGGACGACGTCAGGGGTTGGAAATAATAGCCACGCAGGTCGAACCAGGCATTCGGGCTCTGGCCGTTGAGATAGCCCGTAGAGATCGATTCCTGCAGGTAGGTCGTCGAGCTGATGCTCTCGCTTCGGATGCGATAGTTCTTCCAGAACCAGCGGTCCGTCGACATCGCGACGTCCCAGCCGTAGGTCCAGCGCGGATTCAAATAGAATTTGCCAGTGGTTTCCAGCGAGCCGCGGAAATCGCTGTCGCGCGCGCCGTACGGCGTCGGCTGGAACGCATCCGGCTCCGCCTGGAAGATGCCGGCTGCACGGATGTTATAGGACCCGTTGACGAGCCGGTGACGCCACTCGGCCTGGCCAAGGAATCCCTGCCGCGAGAGATAGGTTGGCGTGACTGTGAGATCGTAGTTCGGGGCGAGGTTGAAGAAATAGGGCAGGCCAACACCGAAGCCGAGCGCGCTGGTGTTGATGAAGGCCGGCGACAGGAAGCCGCTCTTGCGCTTCACCGTCGAGTCCGGGCCCGACATGTACGGGATATAGGCGATCGGAACCCCGGCGAATTCCAGCCGGGACGATTCGTAATAGATCGTCTGCTCGGACTTCTTATGGATAATCCGCGCCGAGCGGACCTGCCAGAGCGGCGGCTTTTCGGGCTTGTCCTTGCAGGGCTCGCAAGCGGTGTAGATGCCCTTCTCAAAGACGAAGGTCTCGCCGTCCGTACGTTCAGCCCGCGGAGCGGTAAACCGCGTCTTGTCCGGGTTCACGACGCGCAGCGAATCAATGAAGCCGTCGCGGAAATCGTCCGTCAGATTGAAGCGGTCGCCGGTGATGACGGTACCGTTCGATTCGGTGATCCGGGCATTGCCGCTGGCGATGACGCGCTTGCTGGCGCGGTCATAGGTGACCTTGTCGGCTTCGATCGTACGGCCCTGATAGAGAATCTGGACGTCGCCGACAGCCGAGACGCTGTTGTTCTTGTTGTCGTAGACCAACTCGCGCGCGTCGACGACCATGCGTTCCTGCGGCTTCGCCGGAGCTTGCGCGAAAGCGCTCCCTCCTGCCGTCAGGCAATAGGCCAAACTCGAGGCGAGGGCGGTCGCCGCGGCAAAACGAGCCATGCGTCTCACGCCAGAGGCCATATGCTCAATCCAAAATTAACCATAGGCACAGTACTAGTTACCCGTCTTCCTGGTGAAGGAGAGCGAGCGCCCCAAGCATCGTCCCCACAACCGCCGGCAACCACGCGGCCACCATGGGATTGACGATCCCTGATGCCCCGAGCTCTTCCGACAGCTGCGTCGCGACATAGAGCACGAACCCGGCCGCCACGCCACCTATCACCAATCTCGTAACACCACCAAATCTGAAAAATCTTAAGGAAACGGATGCCGCCACCAGGATCATGGCAACGAGCAGAAGCGGCCGCGCCTTGAGCGACTGATAGCGCAGCTCGTAGCGCGTGGAATCAAGGCCGGCCTTCTGCGTCCGTTCGATCACTGTCGGCATCGACCAGAACCCAACAGCGTCGGGCGGGGTGAAACTTTGCCGCACCTGGTCGGGCTCCAGAGTCGTCGCGAGCAGATAGGTCGTGTAGCTCTGTGGCTCTTCCGTGGCAGACACGACGCGTGCATCGGTCAATTCCCAATAGCCGCGATGCAGGATCGCTTCCCTTGCCTCCACGCGCTCGTTGAAGCCGCCATTCGCATCGAAGCTAAAGACAGCGACCTGGGAGAGGCCTGACGCGTCCGGCAAGGCTGCCGCAGCGCGAATAATCGCCTGCCCGTCGACGCTGCGCTGGCGAATCCAGATTTCCTGCGCTCCGGACGCCTGGGTACTCCTCGCGAAGAGCCTGGCTTCGAGGGCCGTCGCGCTGCGCTTCAGTTCGGCTGCGAGCGGGTTGTAGATCATGATCGAGACAAAGCCGATCACTGCTGCGACCAATGCGGCCGGCTGCAGGAATTGCCAGGCCGAGACGCCCACGGAGCGGGCCACCACGAGCTCAAGCTTCCGGCTTAGCGTCAGCAGTGCGAACATGCCACCGAACAGCACGGCAAAGGGAAAGATCTGCTCCGCCACCGCAGGCGCGCGAAACAGCGCGAGCCTGATGATTTGCGGCGTCGTCGCGAGCGGCGAATCGCCGGCACGGCGCATCAGCTCGACGAAATCGAGCGTCAGGATCAGAAAGAAGAAGGTGCTGAACACGCTGATGATGGCGCGTGTGAAGCGCTTCGTCAGGTATCGGCCGAAGGTCGAGACAAGCAGCATCAGGCGCGACGCAGGCGAGAGGGCAGGGCGGATAGCGACAGGATGATCGGCTCGAACAGCTTGTTGAGCCGCGGCCTCAGCGACGCGCCAAACATGATAAGGGCCGTAGAGCAGATGATTGTGACCAGGGGCAGAAGGTAGAGCAGGACGACTGCAAAACCCGATCTGACGCTGGCGGTCCACGCGGCGTAGGCGCCGATGCGGACCGCACCGACAATCAAAATCGCTGCCTGGATCGCGACATTGCGGCCCTGACGCGTCGTACGCGCTTCGCCGAGGGCGGCGAAGGCGACGAGCATGAACGCGATCGGGTAGAGCGGCGCCGAAAGACGATTGTGCAGTTCGGCGCGGAACCGCCCGGCCTGCAGCTTGTAATAGGCTTCATTGGGGTCCTGTCGCAGCAAGGCCCAGGTCGTGCGTTCGCGTGGCTTGTAGATCACCCTGTCGCCATTGCCTTCGCCATCGCCGCCTGTCGACTCGCCCGATAGAGCCGACAGGTTGAGCGCGTAGCGCTCGAAGGAGATGATCGAAGTCGACTCCTTGTTCTTGGCTTCGCGCTGGATGGTACCCTTCTCCAGCATCAGGAAGCTGTTGCCGTCCGATTCCACTGTCCGGCCGCGCTCGGCGATGTAGACGGAGGGTTGGCTGGGGTCGCGGCGGTCCTGCATAAAGATGCCGAGCAGCGCGTCACCCGAACGCTCGCGGTAGTGAAACGTCACTCCGGAATCGAGTGAGACGAACTGGCCTTCCTTCACGACATTGGCGACGAAATCGGCCCTGATCAGCGTGATCAGGTCCCGCAACGCCCGGAACCCCGACGGCATGACCGAAATCGCCATCCAGCCGACAAGGAGGGAGGTCGCCAGCGTCAGCACGATGAACGGGCGGGTCAGCCGGTAGGGCGCGACTCCGGCCGCATTCATGACGATCAACTCCGAATCGCCGTTCAGCCGGTTCAGCGTGTAGAGCGTCGACATGAACAGCGCGACCGGTGCGATGCCCGCGATCAGCGCCGGCAACGAAAGCAGTGTCACCGTGAAGAAGATGTAGATGGTCTGGCCCTTGCCGGTGATCAGGTCGACCTCACGCAGGGCCTGCGTCACCCAGATCACGCTGGTCAGCCCGATCAGAAGTACGATCGCTGCGACCGCGGCGATCTTCAGGATGTAGCGGTCGAGACGGAGAAGACGCACGCGTTAGCTTCCGGTGAAACCGAGGGCAGTTCGAGGCTCCCCTTGGACGGTTCGCCAAACACTCCCTATGGTATAGCCACGATCATGGCGCAAACGGGAATCGTTCGCATCATGTTCACGACCTTCCTGAAGAGCCCTATTCCCGCCAATTGTGAGCAGCTTATGTCGCAGCGCCTGAAGCTTGAGGTCAAAGCCCTGAACACCATCGGCGGGCAGGACCTCGTCATTTTCGTGTCGGACAAGCTGACCCCGGCGAAGCTTGCCGAGGATTGGCTCGGAGAGGGCGCTCATGCACTGCTCGCCAGGGCTGCGGCAGCCGACAAGTTCAAGGGCAAGGTGTTTTCCGGGATGACGTTGCTGGCGCCGGACGGGGCCGGGTATGAGCGGCTGGTCGTCATCGGGGTCGGACCTGATGCAGATCACGATAAGCTCGATTTCGCCAAGCTTGGCGGGGCTGTTGCGGGCAAGCTTGGCAGTGGCCGCTCGGCCGATGTGATCATCGCTCTGCCTGACGTTGAAATCAGTGCCGAGCAAGCAGCCGCGGTCGCTCTCGGGTTGCGGCTCCGGGCCTATGTCTTCGACCGTTACAAAACCAAGACCCGCGAAGCCGACGATGCCGATCCGATCACCGTGACGCTGCGCACCCCCGACCCTGCCGCTCTCAAGAAGGCCCTCAAGGCCTGCGAAGCTGTCGCCGGCGGCGTCGAGATTGCTCGCGATCTCGTGAACGAGCCGCCGAATGTGCTCTATCCCGAAGAATTCGCCGAACGCGCCGCCAAACTTGAGAAGCTTGGTGTCGAGGTCGAGATTCTCGATGAGAAGCAACTCAAGAAGATCGGCATGCGGGCCTTGCTTGGCGTTGGCCAGGGGTCGCGCCGGGAGAGCCGCGTCGTCGTCATGCGCTGGAATGGCGCCAAACCCGGAGTTCGGCCCGTCGCCTTCGTCGGCAAGGGCGTCACGTTCGACACTGGCGGCATCTCGCTGAAGCCGGGCGCCGGGATGGAGGACATGAAGGGGGACATGGCCGGAGCCGCCTGCGTCACCGGACTGATGCATGCGCTCGCAGCGCGCAAGGCCAAGGTCAATGCGATTGGCGTGATTGGGCTGGTCGAGAACATGCCGGATGGCAACGCCCAACGCCCCGGTGACATCGTCACCTCGCTTTCAGGGCAGACCATCGAGATCATCAATACCGACGCAGAGGGGCGGCTCGTCCTCGCCGATGTGCTCTGGTACACGCAGGACAAGTACAAGCCGCGCTTCATGATCAACCTGGCAACCCTGACAGGAGCGATTTTGGTAGCGCTCGCGCAGGAGAATGCCGGGCTGTTCTCGAATGATGACGAGTTGTGCGAGCGACTGGCAGTCGCTGGCAAGGCCACCGGCGAAACCGTCTGGCGCA
The DNA here is from genome assembly GCF_056396065.1 of Allobosea sp. 05T433. Classification (NCBI taxonomy): domain Bacteria; kingdom Pseudomonadati; phylum Pseudomonadota; class Alphaproteobacteria; order Hyphomicrobiales; family Alloboseaceae; genus Allobosea; species Allobosea sp. 05T433. The sequence continues at coordinate 92,613 of NZ_JBFTKS010000011.1, forward strand.
TGCCGCTTGGCGCAGCCTACGACAAGATGATCGATTCAAAGTTCGCGGACATGAAGAACTCGGCCGGGCGTTATGGCGGTTCGATCACTGCTGCGCAGTTCCTGCAGCGGCATGTCAATGAAACGCCCTGGGCGCATCTCGACATCGCCGGCACCGGCATGGGCTCGCCAAACAGCGAGACCAATCGCTCCTGGGGCTCGGGCTGGGGCGTGCGCCTCCTCGACCGGCTCGTCGCGAATCATTACGAGTCCTGATTCACTCGAAACATTGTTTCGCAATGCTCTGATAAGAAAGGGCTTTCATGACGGAAGTCCTGTTCTTCCATCTTCAGTCGCGTCCGCTGGAGCAGGTTCTCCCGACCATCCTCGATCGGGCGCTGTCGCGCGGCCAGAAGGTGGTCATCGAGGTCTCCAGTTCCGAGCGGGCGAGCGTGCTGGACGATCATCTGTGGACCTACGCGGATGACAGCTTCCTGCCGCATGTCATGGCGAGCGAGCCGGATGCACCGACCAATCCGGTCGTGCTGACGACACAGGCCCATAATCCCAACGCGGCCCAGGTTAGAATCTGCGCTGACGGCATCCGTATTCCCGACGCATTGCAGGACTACGAGCGCGTCGTCCTCATCTTCGACGGCGACGACCCCGACGCGCTTGCGGCTGCGCGCGAGGATTGGAAGGCAGTTCGCGCCACAGGCGCGACGGCCAGCTACTGGCAGCAGGACGAAACCGGTCGCTGGGAGAAAAAAGCGTGAGAGTGCCTGTTCTGTTCGTGTGCGCTGTGGCTCTGGGCGGATGTTCCGTCGATATTGGCGGTTTCTCCTTCACTCAGGATTCCAGCGGTACGCGAACCAGCAGCGCTTCAGCCCGCGCATCCACTCAGGAAGCCATGCTGACCGCCGATGGCGGTTGCGAGGCGGAGGTTTCGCTCGATCCGTCGACGCGTCCACTGCCAAGGGAGATCGCGCTGGGCGTGACCGAATGCGAACTCGTGAAATTGAAGGGGGGCCGGCCGACCGATGTCCTCATCGGTGAGAGCGGCAAGGGCCAGCGCGAGGTGCAGGTGCTCTATTCCGAGCCCGGCGGCCGCGAGATCTATATGTTCACCGACAACCGCCTCAGCCGAATCGTAAAGCCGGGACAAGGGGAGGGCTGAAGCATCGGCCCGAACAGTGGATTGCGGTGTTCGAGCAAGCCGATTCCACCACAGGAGCTTAGATCATCGGACCGGATACGCGATCCGATCGGATGATCTACGCATCGGACGATAGTTCGGATTTCGCCCGAGCCTATCGTCTGGGCCGCTTCAGGCGTTCTCGAGTTCCTCGCTCAGTCCGAGCCATTCTTCCTCCGCGGCCGTCAGTGCCTCCGACAATTCCGCACGCTGGCGCGAGAGCTGCAGGGCTTTTTCCGGATCGCGGGCGAATGCTGCACCGTTGCCTAGCACGCCATCGACCTTCTCGATCAATCCGGTCAGCTTGGCGATCCGTGCCTCGGCCAGGTTGAGCTTCTGACGCAGCGGCCCTTGGGCCACACGCTTGACGGCTGCGCCCTTGCGTTCTTCGGCCTTGCTGTTGGTATTCGCCGTCTCTGCGGGCTTCTCGCGACGGGCTGCCTTGGCGCCTCCGAGGACGAAGGCGCGATAATCCTCCATGTCGCCGTCAAAATTCTTCACCGTGCCGTCGCCGACGAGCCAGAGCCGGTCAGCGCAGGCTTCGATCAGGAAGCGGTCGTGGCTGACCAGGATGACAGCGCCGGGATAGTCGTTGATAGCCTTGACCAAGGCGGTGCGACTGTCGATGTCGAGATGGTTCGTCGGTTCGTCCAGGATGAGCAGATGCGGGCCACCGAAGGCCGCGATTCCGAGCATCAGCCGCGCCTTTTCGCCGCCGGACAGGTTCTTGACCGGTGTATCCGCCTTGCTGGCGGGAAAGCCGATCTGAGCCGCTTTCGAGCGCACCTTGGCTTCCGGCGCATCAGGCATCAGGTCGCGCAGATGCGCGACCGGCGTTTCCTCCATCCGCAGCTCGTCGAGCTGATGCTGGGCGAAATAGGCGGTCTGAAGCTTCGACGAACGTCGCAGATCGCCTGACAGGGGTGGGAGCCGCCCGCCGATCAGCTTGCAGAAGGTCGATTTGCCGTTGCCGTTCGAGCCAAGCAGCGCAATCCGATCGTCCGGCAGCAAAGTGAGGTCGAGCCGCGACAGCACCTTGCGCTCGCCATAGCCGGCGCTGACATCATCCAGCACCACCATGGGTGGCGAGAGCGGCCGCTCCGGCCCCGGAAGGCTGAATGGCTGCACGTCACGGTCGACGATGGTCGCGATCGATTCCATCTTCTCCAGCCGCTTGACGCGCGATTGCGCCTGGCGCGCCTTCGAGGCCTTGGCCTTGAAGCGATCGACGAAGGCCTGGAGATGCTTACGCTCGGCGTCCTGCTTCTCGCGCTGCTTCGCGAGCAGCATCTGCTTCTCGGCACGCTGGCGTTCGAACGAGGAATAGCCGCCGCGATAGATGGTGAGTTTGCCCTGATCGAGATGCAGGATGTGATCGACACAGGTGTCGAGCAGTTCGCGGTCGTGGCTCACCACCAGGACGGTGTGCGGATAGCGCTCCAGATAGTCGTAGAGCCAGAGCGTGCCTTCGAGATCGAGATAATTGGTCGGCTCGTCGAGCAGCAGCAGATCCGGTTCGGCGAAGAGCACGGCAGCGAGAGCAACGCGCATGCGCCAGCCGCCCGAATAATCGGAGCAAGGGCGTTGCTGCGCGGCCTCATCGAAGCCGAGCCCGTGCAGGACGGTCGCTGCCCGGGCCGGGGCGGCATGCGCGCCGATATCGGCGAGCCGGGTCTCGATCTCGGCGATGCGCAGCGGGTCGGTCGCGGTTTCGGCTTCCTTCATCAGGGCCGCGCGCTCGGTGTCGGCTGCGAGCACGACCTCGATCAACGATTCCGGGCCACCGGGGGCTTCTTGGGCGACGCCACCGATCCGCATGCCCCTCGGCACGCTGACCGAACCGCCCTCAGGCGAGAGATCGCCGGTAATGATCCGGAAGAGCGTGGTCTTGCCGGTGCCGTTGCGACCGACGAGGCCGACGCGTGATCCGTCCGGCAGGGCCGCACTGGCCCGGTCCAGGAGCAGCCGTTCGCCGAGCCTGTAGGTGATATCGTTGAGCGTGAGCATGGCGCGGATTTAGGGCCTGGAGCCATGGCAAGCAATGGTTAACGCTGCGGGCTAACGCGATCGAAAGACCAATCATGTTTTTGACATGAAGCAGCCACGGCTCCGCCGGAGCTGCCCTTCAGCCATGGGATTGCGTCTATATCCATGATTCGCAAAGAGAAACCGATGCATCTCAGCCCCCGGCATATGGTTCAGCGGCGCTTCTCCACGACCGCAGCTGCCCTGGCGATCGTCTCTCTGATCCTGGGCAGCGCCGGTGCGCTGAGCGCGCTTCTGGTCGATCGTCGCACCGAGCCGTCCGTGACCTGGCAGTCCGTGCCGCAGCAGGATGCCGGGACGACGTCGTTCAGATAGAGCCGGTTCGCTGCCGCGCTTGCCGCAAGGATGCCCCGAGGGTAACGCTGTCCCATGAGCAGAACCGCTTTCTATCCTGGATCCTTCGACCCGATCACCAATGGCCATGCCGATGTGATCGCTGGTGCTTGCCGGCTATGCGACAGGCTGGTGCTCGCTATTGGGGTCCACCCGGGCAAGGCCCCGATCTTCTCGGCAGACGAGCGCGCTCATCTGCTGCGGGAGGTTGCAAGCCCGATTGCTGCTGCTGCCAAAGTCGCGATCGAAGTCGTGACCTTCGACTATCTCGCCGTTCAGGCGGCCAGGGAGGCAGGTGCGACGATCATGATTCGCGGCCTGCGTGACGCCACCGATTTCGACTACGAAATGCAGCTTTCCGGCATGAACCAGGCCATGGTGCCCGAGTTGCAGACCGTGTTTCTGCCGGCTTCCGCGAGGACGCGCCACATCACTTCGACGCTTGTGCGGCAGATCGCCTCCATGGGGGGCGATGTCTCGGCTTTCGTGCCATCCGCGGTCAGCGGCCAACTCAAGGCGAAGTTCCCGAAGCGCTGACCTAGCGATAGTCGAGAGCCGAGCCGATCGTTTGGCATCTTCCTCCGTATTCTGCGGATTTGCGTTTGCATTTTGCCGGCGGCGATGGTGTCTCTGGGACAACATGACTCGCTGCGCGCTGAGCCGCGTACTGCCCTCGAACGAGTTTTCCGATGCGCCTTTCCCGCTATTTCCTGCCGATCCTGCGTGACACGCCCAAGGAAGCCGAGATCGTCTCGCATCGCTTGATGCTGCGCGCCGGTATGATCCGCCAGCAATCGGCAGGAATCTACTCGTGGCTGCCACTCGGCCTGCGGGTGCTCAACAAGATCAACGCGGTGGTGCGCGAGGAGCAGAATCGTTCGGGCGCTATCGAGGTTCTGATGCCGACCATTCAGTCGGCCGATCTCTGGCGCGAGAGCGGGCGGTATGACGCCTATGGCAAGGAGATGCTGCGCATCAAGGACCGGCACGACCGCGACATGCTGTACGGGCCGACCAACGAGGAGATGATCACCGACATCTTCCGGTCCTATGTGAAGTCCTACAAGGACCTGCCCCTCAATCTCTACCATATTCAGTGGAAGTTCCGGGATGAGGTCAGGCCGCGCTTTGGCGTGATGCGTGGGCGCGAATTCCTGATGAAGGACGCCTATTCCTTCGATCTCGACCAGGCCGGCGCGCGGCACGCCTACAACCGCATGTTCACCGCCTATCTCAGGACCTTCGCCCGGCTCGGGCTGAAGGCAATCCCGATGCGTGCCGATACGGGCCCGATCGGTGGCGACCTCAGCCACGAGTTCATCGTCCTCGCTTCCACCGGCGAGAGCGAGGTATTCTGCCACAAGGACTATCTCAGCTTCGAGACGCCGAAGGTCGACACCGACTTCGATAGCGTCGACGGATTGCAGGCCATCGTCGACAAATGGACGAGCCTCTACGCTGCGACCGAGGAGATGCACGACAAGGCGGCATTCGACGCGGTTCCCGCCGGCCAGCAACTGTCGGCGCGCGGTATCGAGGTCGGGCATATCTTCTATTTCGGCACGAAGTATTCCGAGCCGATGGGCGCGACGGTGACCGGGCCGGACGGGCAGCAGGTGCCGGTGCATATGGGCTCTTATGGCATCGGCCCGAGCCGTCTCGTCGCAGCGTTGATCGAGGCCGGTCACGACGATGCCGGCATCGTCTGGCCGGACGAGATCGCACCGTTCGACATCGCGGTGCTGAACCTGAAGATCGGTGACGCAGCGACCGACGGCGCCTGCGAGCAACTCTACAGAGCGCTCTCCGCCAAGGGCTATGACACGCTCTATGATGATACAGACGGTCGGCCAGGCGCCAAGTTCGCGACGGCAGACCTGATCGGCGTACCGTGGCAGGTCATCGTCGGGCCTAAGGGCCTGGCTGAGGGCAAGGTGGAAATCAAACGCCGCGCCGGCGGAGAGCGCGAACTCGTCTCGCTCGCGGCTGCGCTGGAACGCTTCCCGGGCCGCTCGGCTTGAGTGGGAGCGGCATGATCGCGGAGCGGAGCAGGCGCCGATGAACGTGGCGGTGGAGTCGATGTCGACCGAAGCAGAGCAGCCCACCGGCACACGCCCCTTTGCGGGTTTCGAATGGCTGCTGGCCGGGCGCTACCTGCGCACGCGTCGGCGCGAAGGCTTTGTTTCGGTCATCGCGGGCTTCTCGTTCCTCGGCATTTTGCTCGGGGTCGCCACGCTGATCATCGTGATGTCGGTGATGAACGGCTTCCGGAAGGAACTCCTGGAGAAGATCGTCGGCGTCAACGGCCACATCTTTGCGACGCCGATTGATCGCCCGCTCGATGACTACGAAGCGGTCGCGGCACGGCTGCGGCAGGTTCCCGGCATCAAGCTCGCAATCCCCTTGGTGGAAGGCCAGGCGCTTGCTTCGTCGCAATACGCCAATGGCGGCGTGCTGGTGCGCGGCATTTCCGAGGCGGATCTGAAGTCGATCCCCTTCATCGGCAACAATATCAAGCGCGGTACGCTCGATGGTTTCGACGCCGCCGCCGGCGTCGCCATTGGCAGTCGGCTTGCCGCGGCGCTCTCGCTGACCGCTGGCGACACGATCACGCTCGTTTCTCCGAAGGGAGCCTCGACCCCGTTCGGAACCGCTCCGCGCATCAAGGCCTATCCGATCCAGGCGGTATTCGAGATAGGCATGACCGAGTTCGATTCCTCGTTTGTCTTCATGCCGCTGGCAGAAGCGCAGGCCTATTTCAACCGCGATGGCGATGTGAACGTCATCGAGGTCTTCATCGACAATCCGGATCGGACCCAGGTCGTGCGCGATGCGATCGAGGCCGACGCGCCACGGCCGCTTGTGCTGTCCGATTGGCGGCAGCGCAACCGTACCTTCTTCAACGCGCTCGAGGTCGAGCGGAACGTCATGTTCATCATTCTCACCCTGATCGTGCTGGTGGCGGCGCTGAACATCGTCTCGGGCCTGATCATGCTGGTGAAGGACAAGACCGAGGACATCGCGATCATGCGCACCATGGGCGCGTCTCGCGGCACTGTGCTGCGCGTCTTCCTGATCACGGGGGCGGCCATCGGCGTGTTCGGTACATTGGCAGGGCTAGGCCTCGGCGTTCTCTTCGCCAACAACATCAAGTCGATCATGGCCACCCTGAATTGGATCACCGGGGCCAATCTCTGGGATCCGACAGTACGCTTCCTGAGCGACATTCCCTCCGTGATCGACTGGCGGGAAGTGGCGAGTGTCGTCGGGATGGCGTTGGTCCTATCGCTGCTGGCGACGCTGTATCCGGCCTGGAAGGCCGCGCGGCTGGACCCGGTCCAAGCCCTGCGGATGGGTTGAGGCAGAAGAACCCGTGGCCATGCAACGCGAAACACCGGCGCTCTTCCTCTCCCAGATCGAGCGCTATTACCCACAGACCGATGCTCCGCTCGAGATCCTGCGCAAGGCGGATTTCGCACTGTGGCCGGGCGAGCTTGTCGCGCTTGTTGCACCGAGCGGTACCGGCAAATCGACGCTCCTCCATGTCGCCGGCCTGCTCGAGAAACCCGATAGCGGCGAGGTCTTCGTCGGCGGAATCGCGACCAGCAAGCTGGACGACAAGGGCCGCACCCGGCTGCGCCGCACCGAGATCGGTTTTGTCTACCAGTTCCACCATCTGCTGCCTGAATTCACGGCGCTCGAGAACGTCATGCTGCCGCAGCGCATTCGCGGCCTGCGGAAGCGGGAAGCCGAGGAGCGGGCGACTGAACTGCTCGCCTTTCTCGGGCTCGGCGAGCGGCTCGACCATCTTCCGGGCGAGCTTTCCGGTGGCGAGCAGCAGCGCGTCGCGATTGGGCGTGCGGTCGCCAATGCGCCCCGTCTGCTCCTCGCGGACGAGCCGACCGGCAATCTCGACCCTCACACCTCGCTGCATGTCTTCAACACGCTGGTCGCCTTGGCCCGGGCTTCGGGTCTCGCGGCCCTGATCGCGACCCATAATCTCGACCTCGCCCGGCGGATGGACCGGCAGGTGACGATTCGGGACGGGCTGGTCGTTCCGCTGCGTTAGCGCGGGCACGGCTTCTCCCGTTGCGCACTACCGGGCGCGCCCGCGCTTTCCGCGAGCTGGCGCCACGACGGCAAGGCCGGCAATCACGATCACGAGAATGCCGATCCAGGTCGCGGTCGATGGCAGATCGTCGAACATCGCGTAACCCAGCGCGGTCGCGCCAAGCAGTTCGAGATAGACGAGCGGCGACAGCGTCGAGACCGGCGCCATTCTGAAGGCGCTGATCGTGAGCAGGTTGCTGACGGCCGAAAGCAGTCCCATCAGGAGGATCAGCAGAATCTCCTCGCGATTGGGCACCGTCCACTGGAACAGGACGATAGGCGTCAGCAACAGGATGCCGAAGACGAGCTGGATGGTCAGTGCCGACAGCGGTGTGCTGCCCTGGGCGGTCGCTCGGGTCATCACAAGGTAGCACGCCATCAGTCCGCCCGACGCCAGCGCGATCAGCGTGCCGGAACTGCCGTCAGCGCCCGGTCTCACGATCAGCATGGCTCCGATGAAGCCTAGAATGACGGCCGCCAGCTTTCGGCGATCAAGCCGCTCGCGCAGGACAATCATGGCCAGCAGGGTCGCGATGATCGGCGCGATGAAGTAGGCACCCAGAGCGTCGGCAAGCGGAATGCGCGCGATTGCGGTGAAATAGAGCGTCATCGCGCCAACCAGGAAGGCGGTGCGCAGAAGCTGCGGCAGGATCTGGTTGCGGCCAATCAGCGGCGCCGGCGCGCGCGCCTGCACATACAGCACGACAGGCAGTACGAAGCCGAGCGCCGCGACATAACGAGCCCAGCTTAGAAAGGCCGGGGAATGCGCTCCGCTGAGATACTTGCCGATCGCATCCGCGCCCGGGATGAACAGCATCGATATGGCCATCAGGACGATGCCCAGCGCGGGGCTACGCGTGCTGCCGGAGGCTGACGCGCGCTCGTCCTGCTGGTTCGCCTCGGCGGGTTCTGAGCGGAGATTGGCGACGGAAGCGCCGGAGGCATCTGAACTTTGGTCCATGCGGCTCTCTAGCAGATTCCGCGGCGCCGACAGCCGTGGACGAGCCTGAATGCGCCGACGGGAAAGCGTACGCGACCTACGCCGAAGGGTTAATCGCCTTCCACCACCATCAAGGGGATATTAACCTCCATCCAGACGTCCAGAATGGAACTAACGCTGCGCGATTGACGAGAACAAAACAGGAATTATGATGGACATATAGCGAACATCTGGAGGTCAAGATGGTTTTAGCACGTAAGCTGGTCGTCGGAATGGTGGAGCTTGCCTCGCTCGGCCTCTTCCTTGGGATGATCTGGCTCTGGGCGGCGCTGCTCGCCGCTCCTAGCGTCTGAGCCATCCACAGCCGGGCGGAAAGCCTCTCGACTGGACCGGTCGGCCCGCTCCATAAGGGCGGACGAGGTGACCCGATGAGTCGTGAGCAGGGCCGGTCCCGCATTCTGTCCGAGGTGGGTTTCGTCCATCTCCACGTTCATTCGAGCTATTCCCTGCTCGAAGGGGCCATGACGGTCAGCACGCTGGCCAAGCTAGCCACTGCGGACGGCCAGCCCGCTTTGGCCCTGACCGACAGCAACAATCTCTTCGGCGCACTCGAATTCTCCGAGAAGCTCGCTGGTGGCGGCATCCAGCCCATCGTGGGCGTCCAGCTCTCGGTCGATTTCGCCGACGAGGTGGATAGCGGCCGCCGGCCCGTTCAGGCGCAGGCCGTGCCGCACATCGTGCTGCTTGCCATGTCCGAGGCGGGCTACGGCAATCTGATGAAACTCGTCACCGAAGCGTGTCTCGCAAGCGGCGGCGCCGGGCAGCCGATTTCGTCGCTCGAGAAACTGACGGCACATCATGACGGCGTGATCGCGTTGACCGGCGGGCCGGGCGGCCCGATCGACAGTGCGCTGCGTGCCGGGCAGGTAGCCCAGGCTGGCGCTCGCCTGGCAAAGCTCGCCGAAATCTTCGGCGACAGGCTCTATGTCGAGATCCAGCGCCATGGCCGTGATGGCGAGGCTGCCGTCGAGGCGCATCTGCTCAGGCTCGCCTATGATTCCGAACTCGCCATCGTCGCGACCAACGAGCCCTTCTTTGCCAAGGCCGGGGATTTCGAGGCGCATGATGCGCTGCTTGCGGTAGCCGAAGGGCGGCTGGTCTCCGACGGCGAGCGCCGGCGCGTGACGCCAGGGCATTTCTTCGTCACCCGGTCCGAGATGAAGCGCCGCTTCGCCGATCTGCCGGAGGCGCTGGCCGCGACCGTCGAGATCGCGATGCGCTGCACCTGGCGCGTCACGACACGCAAGCCGATCCTGCCGCGTTTCGGCGAGGAGGGGCGCGACGAGGCAGAGGAGCTCGAGGTCCAGGCGCGCGCCGGTCTGGCGGCTCGGCTGTCCAAGCACGGCCCGGCTTCGGGCTATACTGTCGGTGAATACGAGTCGCGGCTTGATTTCGAGCTTTCGATCATCAACCGCATGAAGTTCCCGGGCTACTTTCTCATCGTCTCGGACTTCATCAAATGGGCGAAGGACCAGGGCATCCCGGTCGGGCCGGGACGCGGCTCCGGCGCGGGTTCGCTCGTTGCCTATGCGCTGACCATCACGGACGTCGATCCGCTCCGCTTCGGCCTGCTTTTCGAGCGCTTCCTCAATCCCGACCGCGTCTCGATGCCGGACTTCGACATCGACTTCTGCCAGAACCGACGCGAAGAGGTGATCGACTACGTCAAGCGGCGCTATGGTGAGGAGCGCGTTGCGCAGATCATCACCTTCGGCACGCTGCTGGCGCGTGGTGTGCTGCGCGACGTCGGCCGCGTGCTGGAAATGCCCTATGGCCAGGTCGACAAGCTGACCAAGCTGGTGCCGCAGAACCCGGCGAAGCCGATCTCGCTGCCGGAGGCGATCGCTGGCGAGCCGAAGCTGCAGGCGGCTGCGGACGAAGAGCCGGTTGTGGCCCGCCTGCTCGAAATTGCCCAGAAACTGGAAGGGCTTCACCGCCACGCTTCGACCCACGCCGCAGGCGTGGTGATCGGCGATCGACCGCTCGAGCAACTCGTCGCGCTCTCGGTCGATCCGCGTACCGGTATGCGCGTGACCCAGTTCAACATGAAATGGGTCGAGCAGGCCGGCCTGGTGAAGTTCGACTTCCTCGGCCTCAAGACGCTGACGACGCTGACGACCGCCGTCACGCTGATTGCCCAGCGCGACATCCAGATCGACCTCGCCAAGCTGCCTTTCGACGATCCGAAGAGTTACGAGATGCTGGCGCGCGGCGAGACGGTCGGCGTGTTCCAGGTTGAATCGGCGGGCATGCGCAAGGCCCTGGTCGAGATGAAGGCCGACCGGATCGAGGACCTGATCGCGCTCGTCGCCCTCTACCGGCCGGGTCCGATGGACAACATCCCGACCTATTGCCGCCGCAAGCTCGGCTTGGAGGATCCCACCTATCTCCATCCGAAGCTGGAACCGATCCTGGCCGAAACGCATGGCATCATCGTCTACCAGGAACAGGTGATGCAGGTGGCTCAGGCGCTCTCGGGCTATTCGCTCGGTGAGGCCGATCTGCTGCGTCGCGCCATGGGTAAGAAGATCAAGGCGGAGATGGACGCTCAGCGCGACCGCTTCGTGAAGGGCGCCGTCGAAGGCGGCATGACGAAGAGCATCGCCTCCGAGATCTTCGACCTGCTCGCGAAATTCGCCGACTACGGCTTCAACAAGAGCCATGCCGCCGCCTATGCCGTCGTCGCGTTCCAGACCGCCTATCTCAAGGCGAACTTCCCAGTCGAGTTCCTCGCCGCGTCGATGACGCTCGACATGGGCAACACCGACAAGCTCTCGGAATTCCGGCGCGATGCCGAGCGCCTCGGCATCACGGTCGAGCCGCCGTCGATCAACCGCTCGGGCGTCGAGTTCGACGTGGCCGATGGCGCGATCCGCTACGCGCTCGGCGCGATCAAGGGGGTGGGGCGCACGGCGGTCGAATCCGTCGTCGTGGCGCGTAATTCGGACGGGCCGTTCCGCGATCTCGCCGATTTTGCGCGCCGCATCGACACCAAGCTCGTCAATCGCCGCACGATCGAGGCCCTGATCGCCGCTGGTGCGCTCGATCCGCTGGAGAAGGACCGTGCACGTGCCATGGCGGCGATCGACGGCATGCTGGCGCTCTCCAACCGCACGCGCGAGGCGGCTGCCGGTGGCCAGTCCGAGCTCTTTGGTGGGGGCTCCGTCGCGGAAGCCTTTCGCATCCCGCCGACCGAGCCGTGGGCGCCGGCAGAGCGGCTGCGGCGCGAACATGACGCTGTCGGCTTCTTCCTGTCGGGGCATCCGCTCGACGATTACGAACATGTGTTGAAGCGGCTGCGCGTTCAGCGCTTTGCCGATTTTGCCAAGACGGTCAGGGCAAACGGAACCTCCGTCGCCAAAGTTGCGGTCTCGGTCATCGACAAGTCGGAGCGGCGCACCAAATCCGGCAACAAGATGGGCATCGTCAACCTGTCAGACCCCAGCGGGCAGTTCGAGGCGATCCTGTTCTCGGAAGGACTGCAGCGTTACCGCGATCTGCTGGAGCCGGGCCGGGCGCTGGTGTTGCGCCTCAGCGCGGTACTCGATGGCGAGGATGTGCGACCACGCATCGAGGATGTCGAGGTGCTCGATGATCTGGCCGCTCGCCAGAAACAGGATCTGCTGGTCTACTTGCGCGACGACAGGGCACTGGGCAGCATTGCGGAGCGCATTCGCCCGCGCGAAGGCGCCCGCGCCGAGGGCAAGGTTGCGGTGATCATGATCCTCGATGACGGCGCGCAGGAGGTCGAGATCGAGTTGCCGGGCCGCTACCCGGTCAACCAGCAGATTGCCAACGCGGTACGGGCGGCGCCGGGAGTGGTCAGCGTCGAATTGCGCTGAGAGGCGGAGAGGGCAGCATGACAGCGCTGATTGTCGTCGATGTGCAGAACGATTTCTGCCCGGGCGGCCGTCTCGCCGTTACTGGCGGAGACGAGATCATCCCTCTGGTCAACGCGCTCGGTCTCCGCTTTGAAACGGTGGTCCTGACCCAGGACTGGCATCCGGCGGGGCACTCCTCCTTTGCCTCGCACCATCCTGGCAGGAAGCATTTTGAGAGTGTGGCGATGGCCTATGGCGAGCAGGTGCTTTGGCCTGATCACTGTGTCCAGGGCACGCGAGGCGCGGAGTTTCGTCCAGGCCTCGACCTGCCGCATGCCCAAGCCATCATCCGCAAGGGCTATCGATCCGGGATCGACAGCTACTCCGGCTTCTTCGAGGCCGACCGTGTGACACCCACAGGATTGGGGGGCTATCTCAAGGAGCGCGGCATCTCGCGAGTCGCCATTGTCGGGCTCGCGACGGATTTCTGCGTCAACTGGACGGCGCAGGATGCTGCCCGGAGCGGGCTGGAGACCTTTGTTGTCGAGGAGGCCTGCCGCGCCATTGATCTCAATGGCTCGCTGGCCAAGGCCTGGTCCGACATGTCGGCGCTGGGGGTGAGGCGCTTCGCCCCGCAGGAGTTACCAATGTGACGCAGGCAGATGTCGCGCTCGCAACGCCTGCTTGATCTGATCCAGCTGCTGCGGCGCCATCGTCGCCCGGTCTCCGGCCGGCGGCTCGCCGACGAGCTCCGTGTCAGCATACGCACCCTCTACCGCGACATCGTCACCTTGCAGGCGCAAGGCGCGCCGATCGAGGGGGAGCCGGGACTGGGCTATGTTCTCAAGCCGGGTTTCATGCTGCCGCCGCTGATGTTCTCCGAGGACGAGATCGAAGCACTGGTGCTCGGCTCGCGCTGGGTTTCCGACCGGGCTGATGGCCGCCTTGCCCTGGCTGCGCGCGATGCGCTGGCCAAGATCCTCGCCGTCCTGCCGGGGGATCTGCGCGATGATGCCGAGGCGTCCGCCCTGTTGGTCGGCCCCGGTGCCGCGATCATGGCGGAGAGCTTCGATCTCTCGGCCATCCGCAAGGCGATCCGTTCAGAGCGCAAGCTCTCGATCCTCTACCGGGATGGTGCCGGGCAGGCGAGCGAGAGGGTCGTCTGGCCATTCGCCTTGAGCTTTTTCGACCATGTCCGCGTCGTCGTCGCCTGGTGCGAACTGCGGCAGGATTTCCGGCATTTCCGCACCGACCGCATCTCGCAGGTTCAGCCGCTCGATATCCGCTATCCGCGCCGGCGCCAGGGCTTGCTGAAGGAGTGGCGCGAGCGGGAGGGAGTTCCGCCGCCATCGTGAGCGACACTGCCGGAAATTGGCAGCATCTGCATCTAGGATCTCCTCATCGCCCAACCGGAGACACGACCGATGCAGAACGCCAGTTTCGTCATCCTTTACGTCGACAGCCCGACTGCTAGCTGCCGGTTCTATCGTGCGCTGCTCGGAGCCGAACCGGTTGAAGCCTCTCCGACCTTTGCATTGTTTGCGCTGAAGTCGGGCATCATGCTCGGGCTCTGGTCGCGCCATACGGTCGAGCCGGGAGCGGAAGCGGCCGGTGGCGGCGGAGAACTGGGCATGCCTGTCGGTCACGCCGATCAGGTCGATGCGATCCATAAGGAGTGGAAGGAACGCGGCATCACCATCCTTCAGGAGCCGGTCGATCTCGATTTCGGCCGCACCTTTGTCGCGACCGACCCGGATGGCCATCGCCTGCGTGTTTTCTCTCCGACCGAAGCCTGAGGAGGCGAGCATGACCGGCTATTGGATCGCCGTCGCTTCAGCCGAGCATGTCCGGCTAGGGGTGGCCGGAGGCTTCATGCAGGTTTGCCATGGCAAGACCGGGCCCTTGCGTCGGATTCGAGCCGGTGATGGCGTCGCCTGCTACTCGCCGACTGAAACCTTCGGTGGCGGGGAGAGGCTGCAGGCCTTCACCGCGATCGGCCGAGTCTGCGGCGATGAGCCCTATCCCGCCGATATGGGGGGCGGCTTCGACCGTCCCGGCGCGATGTCGCCTGGCTTGCCGCATCCGAGGCATCGATCAAGCCACTGCTCGACAGGCTGGAATTGACATCCGGGCGGCTGAACTGGGGCTATCTGTTTCGCTTCGGGCTGGTCGCCGTCAGCGCTCATGACTTCACTCTGATCGCTCAGGCTATGTCTGCTCGCGAGTCGGAAACCCTGACAGCTGCGTGACGCCTGGCGCCCGAGCGGCGCCGTCGCAAGGCGGGCGGCTGTCCGGATCCTTGCCAAAAGGGGACGATCGGGAATGCTGCGCTGCGGGGCGACCTCCGGTTGAGTGTACCCTGCCATGACAGTCGCGCGATTGTCTTGACCTGCCCGCAAGGTTAGTCACGACCCTGGGGAAGCGGGGTACGCGTCGATCCGATCTTCATTGCTTGAGGGAAAGCCGTTATGTCGTTTCTTTTGAAGCCCTTTTGCGCAGTTGGCGCACTGGTTTCCGTTCTCTCTGCCGGTCCGGCCTTGGCGCAGAGCCAGGCCGACCAGCTCGCTGTCGTCTATCAATCGGGCCGCAATCAGCTTGGGATCCTGACCTACTGCAACGAGAAGGGTCACATCGGAGCTGATGTGGTCGAGATCCAGAAGAAGATGCTCGGCCTGATCCCGGCTCCTGCCGACAAGAGCGGCGGGGATGCCGCCGAAGCGCAGGGCAAGAAGGGGACGATCGCCATGATGGGCGTCACTCAGGACATCGAGGCCATAGCCAAGGCCCAGAATGCATCGGCCGCGACCTACTGCAAGCAGATTGGCGATGTGGTGAAGCAAGCGGGCGCAGCCCTGCCCAAATAGCCATCCGGGGTCGCGCTCTCGGGTTATGGTCGCCGGTCATGATGAGGCCGGCGAATCCGGCTTCCGGCTGAATTCGTTCTGGCTTGGGAGGTGAGGACGATGCCGACGGGAGATGATCTGCGCCGTCTGGCGCTGGCTCTGGACGGCACGGTCGAGGCTCCGCACTTCGACCGGGTCGCCTTCAAGGTCTCGCGAATCTACGTCACTCTCGCTCCTGACGGTTGCAGCGCGAATTTCGGCTTCTCGCCCGAGGAGCAGGAATTCAGGTGCATGATGGCGCCGGATGCCTTCAGCCCGGTGCCAAATGCCTGGGGCAAGCGGGGTTGGACGACAGCCGATCTCTCCAGGCTGGGCCTGGCTGAACTTGCCGGAGCGCTCGAGGCGGCATGGGCGCATGGCGCGCAAAAGAAGCCACGGCGCCGATGACCTGGTGAGGTGCGAGCCTTGCGTTGCCACGCTTTCCCGTGTAAGGCGCAGGCCATCCCACATGGGGAGCATCGCCTCACTTCCGAGGCGTTCCGGTGACGTGGCAGTCCATGCCTTGTTCATTCGCACCCCAGAGGCTCAACCGGAAGGACGATCGAATCATGGCTCTGCCAGACTTTTCCATGCGCCAGCTGCTCGAAGCCGGCGCGCATTTCGGCCACCAGGCTCACCGCTGGAACCCGAAGATGTCGCCGTATATCTACGGCACCCGCAACAACATCCACATTCTCGACCTGTCGCAGTCGGTGCCGATGCTCTCGCGCGCCCTGCAGGCTGTCAGCGACACCGTGGCCCGTGGCGGCCGCGTCCTGTTCGTCGGCACCAAGCGCCAGGCGCAGGACTCGATCGCCGACGCTGCCAAGAGGTCGGCTCAGTACTACGTGAACTCCCGTTGGCTCGGCGGCATGCTGACCAACTGGAAGACCATCTCGGCCTCGATCCAGCGCCTGCGCAAGGTCGACGAGCTCCTGAATGGCGGCAGCACCGGCCTGACCAAGAAGGAACGCCTGATGCTGGCGCGTGAGCGCGACAAGCTCGAGAAGGCGCTCGGCGGCATCAAGGACATGGGCGGCACGCCCGACATGATCTTCGTGATCGACACCAACAAGGAAGCGCTCGCGATCAAGGAGGCCCAGCGCCTCGGCATCCCGGTCGCCGCCATTGTCGACTCGAACTCGGATCCGGATGGCATCACCTACCCGGTGCCTGCCAATGACGACGCCGGCCGCGCCATCCAGCTCTATTGCGACCTGATCGCCCGTTCGGCCATCGACGGCATCTCGCGCGCCTCGGGCGACCATGGCATCGATCTCGGTGCTGCCGAGGCCCCGATCGTTGAGACGGCGATCATCGAGCCGGCCGCAGACGCTGCCCCGGTGTTCGAGCTGCTTACTGCGCCGCGCGGCGCGCCGGACGACTTCATGAAGCTCTCCGGCATGGGTCCGGAGCTGGTTCAGAAGCTCAATGACGGTGGCCTGTTCCACTTCTGGCAGATCGCTGCGATGTCGCCGGCCGATGTCGTCAAGGTTGATGCCGATCTGAAGCTCGGTGGTCGCATCGAGCGCGACGGCTGGGTTGCCCAGGCGCGCGATCTCGCCGAGGCCTGAGAGCAAACTCAGGGCGGCGCGTCATCGGCGCGTCGCCTCGGCAGCGCAGCAATGCGCGGCAGATGAATGAAGTCACGCCGACGGCCGGTCACGGAGCGTCGGCGTTTTCCCTTCGCGCTATGGCGCGCTCTGAAATCGAAGACCGTGCCGTTGGCCGCCAGCGTCGTTGCGCAGGCCCGGCACATGACAGCAAGGAACGACAGATGGCTGCGATCACCGCCGGCATGGTGAAGGAACTCCGCGACAAGACTGGCGCGGGCATGATGGATTGCAAGACCGCGCTGGCCGCGACCGACGGCAACATCGAGGCCGCCATCGACTGGTTGCGCACCAAGGGCCTCGCCAAGGCCGCGAAGAAGGCCGGCCGCGTTGCCGCCGAGGGCCTGGTCGCCGTGGCCGTGTCCGAGAACCGCGGTGTCGTTGCCGAGGTCAATTCCGAGACCGACTTCGTTGCGCGCAACCTCGAGTTCCAGGCGCTCGCCCGCACGATCGCCGACGTCTCGCTGGAGCGCGGCGGCGACGTCGAGGCACTGCTCGCCCATCACTATCCGGGCGGCGGCACCGTCGCTGACGCCATCGCCAATGCCATCGCCACGATTGGCGAGAACATGACCCTGCGCCGCGTCGCCGAGGTCAAGGTCAGCGCCGGCGTCATTGGCCATTACGTCCACGGCTCGGTCGCCGATGGTCTCGGGAAGATCGGCGTCATCGTCGGTCTCGAGACGACCGGCAAGGGCGAGGAGCTCGCAGCCCTCGGTCGTCAGCTTGCCATGCACGTCGCCGCTACCAATCCAGTCGCGCTCGATCTCGCTTCGGTCGATCCGGCGATCCTGGAGCGCGAGAAGGCGATCCTGGCCGAGAAGAATGCCGGCAAGCCCGCCAACGTGCTCGAGAAGATCACCGAGAGCGGCTTGAAGAGCTACGCCAAGGAATACTGCCTGCTCGAGCAGGCCTATATCCATGACGGCTCGAAGTCCGTCGCCCAGGTGCTGAAGGAAGCCGAGGGCAAGGTCGGTGCTCCGGTCAAGCTGACGGGCTTTGCTCGCTTCGCGCTCGGCGAGGGCATCGAGAAGGAAGAGACCGATTTCGCTGCCGAAGTCGCTGCGGCTGGTGGCACGACGGGCTGAGAAGCCGGTTGATAGGATCTGAAAAAGGCCGCGCTCTGCGCGGCCTTTTTTGTAAGAAGACGATGTTGGTGCCGAATCGCGCCGTCCCAGTCCATGGAGAAAGCCGGTGAGACCCAAACGCGTTCTTGTGAAGCTCTCCGGCGAAGCCCTTGCGGGGAAGGCCGGATCCGGCCTCGACGGTACGACGCTGACTGCGCTCGCCGCCGATATCGCAAAGGCCGCGCATGAAGGTGTCGAGATTGCGATCGTCGTCGGCGGCGGCAATTTCTTTCGCGGCGTCCAGGGCTTGAACAAGGGCCTCGACCGACCAAGCGCCGATTCGATCGGCATGCTCGGCACGGTGATGAACGCTCTTGCGCTGGAGCATGCCATCGAGATCGCCGGCGCCCCGGCCCGCGCCATGTCGGCTGTGCCCATGCCCTCGCTCTGCGAGAGCTACGCTCGCCGGCGCGCGCTCGACCATCTCAGCCACGGCAAGGTCGTCATTCTCGGGGGCGGCACGGGCAATCCCTATTTCACCACCGATACCGGAGCTGCCCTTCGGGCGGCCGAGCTCGACTGCCAGCAATTGCTGAAGGCGACGCAGGTCGATGGCGTCTACACCGCCGATCCGAAGAAGGATCCGAACGCCAAGCGCTATGAGAGCCTGACCCATGCCGAGGCGATCAGGCATGATCTCAAGGTGATGGATACGGCTGCTTTTGCGCTGGCGCGCGACGCCGGGCTGACGATCGTCGTCTTCTCGATCGCCGAAACTGGCGCGCTTGCGGCCGTTCTGCGCGGCGAGGGCAGGGCAACCTACGTGACGCCCTGACCGCCGGATTCCCTCGCGGTTGCAAGGCTCAGTAGTTCGGCCAGATCCCCGGCGTCATCAACTCAAGCAGATGGCCGTCGGGGTCACGGAAATAGAGGCTGTTTCCGCCGCGATCCCAGCTCATCCGGCCCTCGATATCGATTCCATGCTGCTGCAACCGCTCTTCCCAGGCTGTGAGTTCGCTGGTGTCGATCGCGAAGCAGATATGGAGGGGGCCGCTGCCGTCATGCGGTGGAATATTGCCCTTCGCAGATGATTGGGTGAGGAGAGATTGCCCCCGAAGGAAGAGCAGAAGGACACTCTCTCCGCCAACATCATAGGCGAACAGCGTCCTCGTCTTCAGCATCGGCTTCAATCCGAGCTTCGTCTCATAGAACTCCTGCGCGCGATCGAGATCGTCGATGTAGAGCGCAGTTTCAATGATGCGGTTCAGACGGGGCAAGGGGCCTCCTCGTGGTTCGGTTGTGCTCGGCCGTGACGTCTCGACCGAGGCCCGACCTTAAAGCTAGGAAGCGGCGCCCGGTCTTGCCACCGTTCCGGATCACCCGTCCGCCATGCCCGGCCTGCCTCAGGCGTTTTTCCCTTGCAGATTGTCCCGGGAAGGTGCTGTTGGAACATGAAATCCTTGACCCTGAGCGGGGCCGCGGCCATGGTCGCGCCGGTTTTCGATTATCTGCAAGGTCTTGACTAAAATGGCCCAGACGACATTCGACCTCGCCGACGTGAAGCGTCGGATGCAAGGCGCGGTGCAATCCTTCAAAGGCGATCTCGCCTCCCTGCGCACCGGCCGCGCCTCCGCCAACGTTCTCGATCCGATCCAGGTCGAGGCTTATGGTGCACGTACACCCTTGACTCAGCTTGCCACCGTCAGCGTGCCTGAAGCACGCCTGCTCAGTGTCCAGGTCTGGGACCGCAGCATGGTCCAGGCGGTGGAGAAGGCGATCCGCGAATCCGATCTGGGCCTCAACCCCCAGACGGAAGGGCAGGTGCTGCGCATCCGAATTCCGGAGCTGAACGAGCAGCGCCGCAAGGAGATGGTCAAGGTCGCGCATAAATATGCCGAAGAATCCAAGATCGCTGTGCGCCATGTCCGCCGCGACGGGATCGACGTGATCAAGAAGCTCGAGAAGGACGGTCACCTGACCAAGGATGACGTGACGCGCGAGTCGGATCAGGTCCAGAAGGTCACAGACCAGCATATCGCCGAGATCGATCAGGCGCTGGCGACGAAGGAAAAGGAAATCCTGCACGTCTGATCCTGTCGCCCGGCGGGTTTGAGCCGCTGGCTATGATCCGGGACGCAACGCCGAAAGAGGCACGAGAATGTCAGCAGGCCAGCGTCCGGAGGTCCAGGCTGCAGGGCCCTCCCATGTCGCAGTGATCATGGACGGCAACGGGCGCTGGGCTCAGTTGCGCGGCCTGCCGCGACATGAAGGGCATCGGCGCGGGCTGGAGGCCTTGCGCCGGACCGTCCGCAACGCCAGCGATCTCGGCATCGAGATTCTGACGGTCTACAGTTTCTCGACGGAGAACTGGCGCCGGCCTGCTGCCGAAGTTTCGTTTCTGATGACGCTGCTCAAGCATTTCATCGAGAAGGATCTTACCGAACTCGGTGCGGCTGGGGTCCGGGTCCGGGTCATTGGCGGCAGGAGCGATCTGGCGCCCGATCTGCGCCGTCTGGTCGAGCACGCCGAGGCGACCACGCGCAACAACACGGGAATGACGCTCGTCGTCGCCTTCAACTATGGCTCGCGCGACGAGATCGTCCGAGCGGCGCGCCAACTGGCCTCGGATGTTGCGGCAGGCCTTGTCGACGCAACCACCATTGACGAGAGCAGCATCTCTGCGCGGCTCGATACCGCAGATCTGCCCGACCCCGAGCTCGTCATCCGCACATCGGGCGAGACACGGATCTCGAATTTTCTGCTTTGGCAGGCCGCCTATGCGGAGTTCGTCTTCACCCCGGTACTCTGGCCCGATTTCGATCGCGCGGCGTTGGAAGAAGCGCTGGCCGAGTATCGCCGCCGCGAACGCCGTTTCGGCGGCGTGTCGGAGCCATCCGGCCGCAATGTGGGCGTAGCGTGAGTGACCAACCTTCCGGCGGTCCGGCCGCCGGCCCGAGCGAACTGAAGCTGCGTATCGCATCCGCGCTGGTGCTGGCCGCGGGCATTGTGGCTGCGACATTTGTCGGGGGCTGGCCGTTCAGGCTCATCTGGGCGCTGGCTGCCGGATTGGTCGCCTATGAGTGGCTCGCGATCGTGAGCCGCCGGAACGCGGTGCCCGCAGGTATCGGCGTTACGATTGCCGGCCTGGCGCTTGGCTTCGCCCCGATCAGTCCAGTGGCGCTCGCCGGTGTTTCCGCCTTCGCTGCGTTCTTCGGGGCGCTCCTGACCCCGGTTCTCGAGAAGCGGAACTGGCTGGAGGCCTGCGGTGTCGCCTATGCGCTCGCCTTTGCCCTGATCACGCCGGCGCTGCGTGCACTCCCGGATTTCGGGTTTGCTGTGATCATCTGGACCTTTGCGGTCTGTTGGCTGACCGATATTGCCGCCTATTTTACGGGGCGGGCTCTTGGTGGGCCGAAGCTCATGCCTGCGATCAGTCCGAAGAAGACCTGGTCCGGCGCACTCGGCGGAACCGCTGCCGGCACACTCGGTGGTTATGTCGTCTGGGTGTTGACCCCGGGGGCGGCCGCAGTCGTCGGTCCGGCCTTTGTGATCGCCGCCTCGCTTTCGGCCTCGATCGTGAGCCAGGCTGGCGATCTCTTTGAATCGGCCGTCAAGCGTCGCTTTGGCACCAAGGACTCAAGCAAGTTGATCCCGGGCCATGGTGGCTTTTTCGATCGGCTTGACGGCTACTGGGCCGTCCTGGTCCTCGCTGGTGCTGCACTGTTCCTGGCGCATCTGGAGTTCTGAAGACGTCATGCGCCGTCTCGTCACTCTTCTTGGAGCCACAGGCTCCATCGGCCGGTCGACGCGCGACGTCGTGTCGGAGAATCCTGAACGCCTGAAGATCGATGTCGTGGTTGGCGGGCGGGACGCTGCGAGCCTCGCCCGGGTGGCGGTCGAAACAGGTGCCCGCTTTGCCGCCTTGGCGGACGAGGCGGGAGGCGAAGCTCTGGCGCAGGCCCTGGCCGGTAGCGGTATCGACAGCGGGGCGGGGCGGCAGGCCGTTCTCGATGCCGTCGCGATGCCAAGCGACATTGTCGTCAGTGCCATAGCAGGAGCTGCAGGTCTGGAAGCGACTTTTGCCGCGCTGACACCTGGCCGCGTGATTGCCCTCGCCAACAAGGAGAGCCTGGTTTGCGCCGGTGCCGCCGTGATGGCGCAGGCCACGGCCGTGGGCGCGCGCATCCTGCCGCTGGATTCGGAGCATAATGCTCTCGTCCAGGCTCTTGGAGCCGAGCCGATCTCGGCGATCCGATCCATGACGCTGACGGCATCGGGGGGGCCCTTCCGCACCTGGTCGGCAGAACGAATTGCGGCGGCCAAGCCGGAGCAGGCTCTGGCCCACCCGAATTACGCAATGGGCGCCAAGATCACGGTCGACTCCGCCAGCATGATGAACAAGGGCCTTGAGCTGATCGAGGCCTGTTTCCTGTTCGGGCTGAAACATGATCAGCTCGATGTTCTGGTACACCCCCAGCAGATCGTGCATGGCCTCGTCACCTTCCGCGATGGCTCGGTCACTGCAGGCATGGCAATTCCGGATATGCGGGTTGCGGCCGCGCATTGCCTCGGCGTCGACGGCCGGCTCGATGCGCCGGCGACGCGCTTCGTCGATCTCGTCACGACCGCGCCGCTGGCCTTCGAACGCCCTGATCTTGCCCGCTTTCCGGCGCTTGCTCTGGCGATGGCAGCGTTGGAGACCGGAGGAGCGGTGCCGGCGATCCTCAATGCCGCCAATGAAGTCGCGGTCGAGGCCTTTCTTGCCGGACGGATCGGCTTTCCCGGCATCCCGGCTCTCGTCGATGCCGTCTGCAGCGGGCTCGGTGCTGACATCGCGGCACCGGTCGATATTGAAGCGGCCCTTGCCATTGACCATGAGGCGAGAAACCGCGCTCGCCTGCTCTTGTCGAAGGGCACCTTCACTGTCACGTAAGGGGCAGGAATCGGGAGAATTTTATGGATATTGCAGCGACCGTCTGGAACTCGGGCAGCTTCCTGCTCAGTTACCTGGTGCCGTTCCTGTTTGTCCTGACCATCGTTGTTTTCGTGCACGAGCTCGGGCACTTCCTCGTCGGTCGTTGGTGCGGCGTCGACGTGAAAGTGTTCTCGATCGGCTTCGGCCGCGAGATTTTCGGATTCGTCGACAAGCACGGCACGCGCTGGCGCTTCGCGCTGATCCCGCTCGGCGGCTATGTGAAGTTCTCCGGTGACGCGGATCCCTCGAGCTCCGCAGCCGATAGCGCTGAAGTCGAGCGCATGACGGAGGAACAGCGAGCGCGTTCCTTCCCGGCTCAATCGATCGCTGAACGGGTGGCGATCGTCGCGGCCGGCCCGATTGCCAATTTCGTACTGGCCATCCTCATCTTTGCCGGGACCGTCTACGCCTTCGGTCGCCCGGTCCTGACGCCCCGGGTCGAGCAGGTGATTGCCGGGAAGGCCGCTGAGCGCGCAGGTCTGCTCGCCGGGGACGTCGTCCTGACGATCGACGGCAAGCAGATCCGCAGCTTCAGCGACATGCAAAGAGTGGTCTCGACACATCCGAACGAGACCCTTTCGGTGACGGTCGATCGCGCGGGCACCATGGTGACCCTGCCTGTCACGCCTGATCTGAACGAGACATCGACGGCTCTCGGCAAACAGCGCATTGGCGTTATCGGGGTCCAGGCTTCCCGCCGGGCCGAGGACTGGACGACCCAGCATTACAGCCTCGGTGAAGCCGTGAAGGTTGGATTCTCCGAGACCTGGTTTGTGGTCGACCGGACCTATGACTATCTGTCCAAATTGATCAGCGGGCGTGAATCGACGGATCAGCTTTCGGGGCCGATCCGCATCGCCCAGGTTTCCGGGATGGTTGCTTCCAATGGAGGCCTGCTCGCGCTGATCAATCTTGCGGCGATTCTGTCGGTCTCGATCGGCCTGATGAACCTGTTGCCGGTTCCGATGCTCGATGGCGGACATCTGATGTTCTATGCGATCGAGGCTCTCCGCGGCCGCCCCTTGAGCGAGCGCGCCCAGGAAATCGGCTTTCGGGTCGGTTTTGGGCTGGTCCTGATGCTGATGCTCTTTGTGACCTGGAATGACATCGTCCACGTCCACTCGCGTCTGTAGACTCCGACTGGCAAGCCCACGAATGCTGGGACCTGCGGCAAGGTTCGTTGCCGATAGGCCCAAAAGCTGCGTCGAATCGGGCGCTTTGCTCAGGGCGCGTGGCCTCCTGGCAACGACGAGGTTAAAAATAATTTGTTAACGACAATGTTCGTTTGCACCTCGTCGGAAACTTTGTAGAAGCGATTGGTCTGCAATGTCGCCATGCACCTGCCCAAAGGCAGGTGTCCCCGGTTGGGGTGGTGACCTACTAAATGGAATAGGCGACCCGATGACGTCGACCCCAAAGAGCCGGTCTTTCAAAATGCGGCTCTCTCGATCAGTCGGACTTTCGGCCTTTATGTTGGCCGTTAGCGGTGGCGTTGTTTTTGCGCAGGCCGTGATTGTCCAAGGCAACCGCCGCGTCGACGCGGAGACCATTCGGTCCTATGCAGGGCAGGGTGGTCCGCAGGAGGTTCGGCAGAGCCTGATGGCGACCGGACTGTTCTCGAACGTCCAGGTCAGCCGCCGCGGCAACCAGACTGTGATCTCTGTTCACGAGAACGACACGATCAATCGCGTCGCCTTCGAAGGCAACAAGCGCCTCAAGAGCGAGATCCTGCTGCAACAGGTCGAATCGAAGGCGCGTGGCCCTCTGAGCCAGGCGCTGATCGACTCCGATGTGCAGCGCCTGAAGGAGGTCTATCGCCGGGCCGGTTACGGCACTGCGACGATCTCCGGGCGTATCGCGCCATTGCCCAACGGTCGTTCGGACGTGGTCTTCACCATTGTCGAGAGCGGCAAGACCGGCATCAAGGAAATCAATTTCGCGGGTAACGGCGCCTATTCGGCATCGCGTCTGCGCGGGTTGATGAGCTCGACGGAATCGAATTTCCTCAGCTTCATCAAGACCTCCGACGTCTATGATCCCGACCGTATCGCGTCCGATCTCGATCTGGTTCGCCGCTTCTACCTGAAGAACGGCTATGCCGACTTCCGGGTCGTTGCGAGCGACGCGCGCTTCGATGACGCCAAGGGTGGCTGGGTTATCGACGTCACGGTCGATGAAGGGCCGCAGTACAAGGTCGGCAACGTCGCGGTGGATTCGCAGCTCAGCGATATCGACTCGGCGACGATGCAAAGGCTCCTCGCGACCTCGGCTGGCGATACGTACAATGCCGAGGCGGTCGAAAAGTCGCTCGTCAACCTCACGACCGAGGTGTCCCGCCGTGGTCATCCCTTTGCGCAGGTTCGCCCCCGCGGTGAGCGTGACGCCGCTGGCCGCCTGATCGGCATCACCTATGTCGTCGAAGACGGTCCGCGGGTCTATGTCGAGCGCATCAATGTGCGCGGCAATACGCGGACCCGCGACTATGTGGTTCGCCGGGAGCTCGATCTGGGTGAGGGCGATGCCTACAACAAGGTGATGGTTGATCGCGCCGAGCGGCGCCTGAACAATCTCGGCTTCTTCAACAAGGTTCGCATCACCAATGAGCCGGGCAGCGCGCCTGACCGGGTGATCATGAACATCGACGTCGAGGACAAGGCCACCGGCTCCTTCTCGATCGCGGGCGGTTATTCGACGTCTGACGGTGTCATCGGCGAAGTCTCGCTGTCGGAATCCAATTTCCTTGGCCGCGGCCAGTTCGTGAAGATTGCCGGCACGCTGGGGCAGCGGACCCAGGGCATCGATTTCTCCTTCACCGAGCCCTATTTCCTCGGTCGCCGTATCGCGGCCGGTATCGATCTGTTCTCGAAGTACAACGACAACTACAATATCGGCCGCTACGAAAGCCGTGTGACCGGCGGTCAGCTGCGGTTCACCTTCCCCATTACGGAAGAGTTCTCGATCACGCCGCGCTACTCGCTCTACACGACCGAGATCAAGATCCCGAATACGTCGAGCCGTCCGTATAACGACTGCTCGTTCCCGATCCCCGGGATTACGCCTGGAGCGCCCGGCTCTGGATTTGCAGCAACGCAGAACTTCAACTGCGTGACTAATGGCGAAGCGACGCTCGCGGTCAAGGAAGCCCGCGGCGAAACGCTGACCTCCCTTGCGGGCGTGACGCTGAACTACAACTCGCTTGATAACTACCAGACACCGCGCAACGGCTTCATTGCGGAGTTGAAGCCGGAATTCGCGGGCCTTGGCGGCGACTCGAAGTTCCTTCGTGTCGCGGCGGATGCGCGCTACTACCGCGAGATCTTCGACGATGTCGTCGGCTTCCTCCGGGTCCAGGGCGGTCACGTCCAGGCGACGGAAGGTACCTTGCGCATGGTCGATCACTACTTCCTCGGCCCGAGCCTGGTGCGTGGCTTCGCTCCGTCGGGCATCGGTCCGCGCGACGTGCTGAACGACCCGACGGCCAACGCTCTCGGCGGCCAGTCGTATTTCGGTGGCTCGGTCGAAGTGCAGTTCCCGATCTGGGGCCTGCCGCGTGACCTTGGCCTGCGCGGCGCGATCTTCGCCGATGCCGGTACGCTGTTCGACTACGATGGCGGCTCGAAGGTGATCACCAGCCCGATCCCGACGACGAACGGGCTTTGCCCGGGCGGGTCGGAGCCCCGGCAGTTCAATGTCCCGAGCACGTCCCAGTTCCAGAGCAACGTGGCCTGCGTTCGCGACAAGAACGTCATCCGCTCCTCGATCGGCGCGAGCCTGCTCTGGCAGTCGCCGCTCGGGCCGATCCGGTTTGACTATGCCTATGCCCTTAGCAAGGATGAGGGCACGCGCGATCCGATCACCGGCGTCCGTTACGGCGGCGACCGTCTGCAGGCCTTCCGCTTCTCCGGCGGCACCCGCTTCTGACGCGGCGGGGCGGCAACGCCCCGCACGGATCCATTGCATGTCAGAACCTCAATTCTTCCCGATCGCGACCTCGCTGAGCTACGGCGAGGTCGCTGCCATTTCAGGGGCTGCTCTGCCTGAGGGCGTGGAGCCCACGCGGCTCGTTACCGGCGCGGCCGCACTCGAGGCCGCCGGGCCCGATGACATCGCCTATATGGACAACCCCAAATATACGGATGCGCTGGCGGGGACTTCGGCGGGGCTGTGCCTGGTTTCTTCCCGGTTCGCTGCCCGTGTTCCCGCGGGCACTGTCGCGCTCGTATCGCCCGCGCCCTACCATGCCTTTGCCCGGATCATGGCGCGCTTCTATCCCGATGCGCTCAAGCCACGGTCGGTCTTTGGCTCGCAAGGGGTCGCGCCGGGCGCCTTCGTCCACGCCACGGCAAGGATCGAGGATAACGTCACGATCGATCCGGGTGCCGTGGTCGGCCCCGGTGCCGAGATCGGCGCCGGTTCCGTGATCGCCTCGCATGCCGTGATCGGCCCCCAGGTCCGGATCGGGCGTGATTGTGCGATCGGCGCTGGCAGCACCTTGCAATCGGCCCTGGTCGGAAACCGGGTCATCATTCACCCGGGTGTCCGGATCGGCCAGGATGGCTTTGGTTTCGCGATGAGCCCGAAGGGCCATATGAAAGTGCCGCAGATCGGGCGGGTCATCATTCAGGATGATGTCGAGATCGGCGCCAATAGCTGCATAGACCGGGGCGCCAGCCGCGATACGGTCATCGGTGAAGGTACCAAGATCGATAACCTCGTTCAGATCGGCCATAACTGCGTCATCGGCCGCCATTGCGTGATCGTTTCGCAGGTTGGCATCGCCGGCTCTACGACTTTGGAAGATTTCGTCGTGCTGGGTGGCCAGGTTGGCCTCGCCGGCCATCTCACGGTCGGGATGGGCGCGCAGGTTGCCGCCCAGAGCGGCGTCGCCGGTGACATCCCTCGCGGCGCGCGCTATGGCGGTTATCCCGCGCAGCCGGCGCTCAGCTGGGCGCGCGAGACAGCGCTTCTCAAATCTCTTGTTGCAAAGCGCGGCAAGTCTTCGGGCGGTTCGGAGAGCTGAGGATACGCGAGAGCGCGAGGCAGCCTTCGCAATCCATGCGAAGAGTGGGCCTCGTGTCGAATTCGCTTGATCGTCCGGTACCATTTCCGGCAAACGGGCATAGAAGCTGACAGGAACCCGGCGCCAGCCGCAACCTCCTGTTCCGGCATCGATTTAAACGATACAACTTTGCGGGCGAAGCCGGCAGGCCTGCGCGGGAGACGGGAGAGCATGACCGACGCGACGACATCGCTGGGTGTGGCCGATATTCAGAAGATCATGGCCTGCATTCCCCACCGCTATCCGTTCCTTCTCGTCGACCGTGTCATCGAGATGAATGGCGACGAGTCCGGCATTGGCATCAAGAACGTCACCGCCAACGAACCCCAGTTCACCGGACATTTTCCTGGCCGTCCGGTCTTTCCGGGTGTGTTGATGATCGAGGCCATGGCGCAGACCGCCGGCGTGCTCGTCGTCAGCGCGCGGGGAATTGACGAGGAAGCGGTACAGTCCGTCCTCTTCACCACGATCGACAAGGCCAAGTTCCGCAAACCGGTCGTGCCGGGCGATACCCTGCGTTTCCACCTCACCAAGGTCGCCCGCAAGCGCAATATCTGGTTCTATCGCGGTGAGGCGAAAGTTGACGGCGTGCTTGTCGCGGAGGCCGAGATCTCTGCGATGGTGGCTTAAGGCCAGCCGCTTTCCGTCGAAATCAGGACAGAACTTTCATGAGTGCGACTATCCATCCGATGTCGGTCGTCGACCCGGCTGCGCAGCTGGGCGAGGGGGTCGTTATCGGTCCGTTCTGCACGGTCGGCCCCCATGTCGTTCTCGGGGACGGCGCTGAGCTGTTGAGCCACGTTGCAATCGCCGGCCGAACCACGATCGGCCCCCGGACCAGGATCTACCCCTTCGCTTCCATCGGCCACCCGCCGCAGGATCTCAAATATCACGGCGAGCCGTCGACGCTGACGATTGGCGCGGATTGCATGATCCGCGAAGGCGTGACGATGAATCCGGGCACCGAAGGCGGCGGCATGAAGACGGTCATCGGCGACCGCTGCCTGTTCCTTGCCAATTCGCATGTTGGCCACGACAACGAGATCGGCAACAACGTCATCTTCTCGAACAACGTGATGAGCGCCGGCCATGTCAAGGTTGGCGACTATGTCATCGTCAGTGGCGGGACGGGGCTCCACCAGTTCGTTCGCATCGGAGAGCATGCCTTCATCGGCGGCGGCGCCGGCGTGATGAATGATGTCATTCCCTTCGGCATGGTGCGGGACAATCCTGCGCATCTGGCCGGGCTCAATCTGGTCGGGCTGAAGCGGCGTGGTTTCTCGCGGGAGCAGATTCATGAGCTGCGGCGCGCCTATCGCCTGCTGTTCGCCGATGAAGGCACCTTGGCCGAGCGCGTCGAAGACGTGGCGACGGAATTTGCGTCGCACCCGCTGATGCTCGAGATCCTCGATTTCATCCGCTCGGGCAGCGACCGCGCCATCTGCATTCCGCGCGACGTCAACGCGCCCGACCGGTGAGCACGGGCAGCGACGCAGCGACCGGCGCCTTTCCTCTCGCGATCATAGCCGGAGGCGGCGAATACCCGCCGCATCTGGCCCGGCTGGCGACAGCGCGGGGGCATCAGCTTTATATCGCGGCGATCGACGGTGCAGCCAACCCCAGCGATTTCGATCCTGAATCCTCGCGTGTCTATCGCCTGGGACAACTCGGGCGATTGCTCGACGAGCTCAAGCGACGCGGGATCGTCGATATCGTCATGATCGGCGCGCTGCCGCGGCCGAGCTTTGGCTCGCTGATGCCCGAGCCCTCGACGCTGAAATACCTGCCCCATTTCGCTCGCGCCTTTCGCGGCGGAGACGATCATTTGCTCAAGGGCGTGGTCCAGTTCTTCGAGGGGCGGGGTTTTCGCGTTCATGGCCCAGCCGAGATCGCTCCGGGCTTGACCGCGCCGCTCGGCCCACTGGGGCGCCGCAGCGTCTCGGCCGTGGCGCGCGACGGCATCGAACATGGCTTCTCCTTGCTGGCGGCTTTGTCGCCCTTCGATGTCGGTCAGGCCGCAATCGTTGCCGATCATCGTATCGTGGCAATTGAGGCTGCAGAGGGTACCGACGCCATGATCAGGCGCGTCGCCGAGCTGGTAAGCGCAGGGCGTCTCAAGATCGACAAGGGCGACGGCGTTCTGGTCAAGGCCCCCAAGGACGGCCAAGACCTGCGCGTCGACATGCCGGCGATCGGACCTGAAACCCTGCGGAACGCGGCCAAGGCTGGACTCTCCGGCATCGCACTTCGCGCCGGCAATGTGCTTGTCGGAGACAGCGTTCGATTGGGCGCACTGGCCGACGAGCTTGGCCTGTTCGTCGAGGGCGTCGCGTGATCCGGCCCTTCCGGCTCGCCGTCATTGCGGGCGAAGCGTCTGGAGATGCTCTGGCGCTGCGTTTTCTCACCGTCCTGCGGCAGCGGTTGGGGGATCGCCCGCTCGAGATCGTGGGCGTCGGCGGCGAGAGCCTGATCGCGCAGGGGCTGCGGCCGCTCTTTCCCCAATCCGATATCGCCGTGATGGGGTTTGGTCCGGTCCTGGCTCGGCTGCCCCTGTTGCTCCGGCGCATGTCTGATGCGGCCAAGGGGGTCGTTGCTTTCGCGCCTGATCTCCTGCTCACCATCGACAGCCCGGATTTCTCGCTGCGCGTCGCGAAAAAAGTCCGGCGGGCATCGTCCGCAATCCCGATTGCGCATTGGGTTTGCCCCAGCGTCTGGGCCTGGCGTTCTGGCCGCGCCCGCAAGATGGCGCCACATGTCGATCGCATCCTGGCGCTGTTACCCTTCGAGCCCGCTGCGCTGGAAAGGCTGGGCGGACCGAAGACGATCTATGTCGGTCACCCCTTGATCGAGCGGCTCGCCGAGCTACGGCCAAGCGCCGAGGAACAGGTGCGGCGCAACGCTCCTTCAACGCCGGACATCCTGGTCCTTCCCGGCAGCCGTCGCTCGGAGATCAGCCACCTCATGCCGGCCTTCGGCGAGACGGTCGCGCTCATCGCGAACGAGGTGCCCGGCGCGCGCTTCGTGCTGCCGGCCGTGCCGCATCTGCGCGGCATGATTGAAGAGGCTGTCTCGACCTGGTCGGTGAAGCCCCGTCTCGTCGATGGCGAAGACGCCAAGCTTGCCGCTTTTCGCACGGCGCGCGTAGCGCTCGCGGCCTCCGGGACCGTGACGCTCGAGCTCGCCTTGGCACAGGTACCGCTGGTCGCTGCGTATCGCGGCGCGGCCTGGGAGGCGATGCTGGCGCGCAGGCTGATCAAGCTACCGACTGTGATCCTGCCCAATCTCGTCGCCGGCACGCGCATCGTTCCCGAGTTCATCCAGGACGAGGCCTCGCCCGAAGCGCTCAGCGCAGCTGTGCTGGCGGTCCTCAGCGAGGGGCCTGCGCGCGAGGCCCAGCTTGCGGGTTTCGCAGATGTCGAGCGCATCATGAAATCGGCCGGGGCGAGCCCGGCCGAGAACGCGGTCAATGCCGCCCTGGGACTGCTGGCAGCTTGATCAGCGCGGTGCAGCGCTCATTCAAGCGCCGCACCGGATGCCTTGGCGATGGGCCCCCATTTCGCGAATTCGACTTTGACGTGTTCGCCCAGCGCCTCCGGTGTCGAGCCGACGATGACGGCACTGACATCGTTCAGGCGCTGCTTCACATTGGGGTCTGTCAGGGCCTTGTTGGCTTCGGCGTTCAGGCGCTCAACGACTGCCCTTGGCATATTCGCCGGGCCAAACAGCGCGTTCCACGTATAGGTTTCATAGCCGGCAAGACCGCCTTCGGCGATGGTCGGTATCTCCGGGAATGAGGGCACGCGCTCCTTCGTGGTAACGCCGATCGCGCGGAGCTGGCCGCTGCGAATGAACTGCGCGGAGGAGGGCAGGTTGTCGAACATGATCGGCACGGCGCCAGCCACGACATCGTTCAGAGCCGGGCCAGCGCCGCGATAGGGCACATGGTTCATGCTCACGCCGCCCAGCGACTTGAACAGCTCGCCCGAAAGATGCAGCGGCGTACCCACTCCCGATGAGGCGTAGGAGTATTTGCCGGGATTGTCCTTCAGGACCTTGACGACCTCCTGGACCGTCTTGGCCGGAAAGCTCGGGTGCACGACCATGACGTTGGGCACCACGGCCAGCAGGGAGATCGGCGTGAAATCCTTGACCGGATCGAACGTCACCACCTTGAGGATCGCGGGATTGAGGGCATGGGTCGAGATCGTGCCCATCAGCACCGTGTAACCGTCGGGTGCGGCGCGAGCGACCGCGGTCGAGCCGACATTGCCGCCTGCGCCGGCGCGGTTCTCGATCACCACTTGCTGGCCGAGCGAATCCGCCATCTTTGCCCCGACGAGGCGGGCAACGATATCCGTCGAGCCGCCGGCTGCGAACGGCACGACAAGCATGATCGGCCGGGTCGGGAAGTTCTGAGCCCGCGCGGGCCCGCTGCCGGCTACGAGGGCGGATGCCCCGGCCCCAGCGATGAAGGCGCGGCGGTTCGGTGTCGTGAGGCGGTCCATCTGGCGTTTCCCGTCATTGCTCTGCGAAACGCGAGGTTATGGCAGCGCACCATATGATAAACCCCACCGGATTGTTTAATCCGGTGGGGTTCGACCTGCGTCATAAAGACTGTGTCAGATTGTTCTCAGCGACGGCCGATCGGCGTGTAATCGCGCTTCGGCGAGCCGGTATAGAGCTGGCGCGGGCGGCCGATCCGCTGGGACGGATCCTCGATCATTTCCTTCCACTGCGCGATCCAGCCGACGGTGCGGGCGAGTGCGAAGAGCGCGGTGAACATCGAGGTCGGGAAGCCCATCGCCTTCAAGGTGATGCCCGAATAGAAATCGATGTTCGGATAGAGCTTCTTCTCGATGAAGTAGCTGTCGCTGAGCGCGATGCGCTCGAGTTCGATCGCGACATCGAGGAGCGGATCGTCCTTGATGCCGAGCTCGTTCAGCACCTCATGCGTCGTCTTCTGCATGATCTTGGCGCGCGGGTCGTAGTTCTTGTAGACGCGGTGCCCGAAGCCCATCAGGCGGAACGGATCATTCTTGTCCTTCGCCTTGGCGATGTATTTCGGGATGTTGTCGACCGACCCGATCTCCTCGAGCATCTTGAGGGCCGCCTCGTTGGCGCCGCCATGCGCAGGGCCCCAGAGGCAGGCGATGCCGGCTGCGATGCAGGCGAAGGGATTGGCGCCCGAGGAACCGGCAAGACGCACGGTCGAGGTCGAGGCGTTCTGCTCGTGGTCGGCGTGCAGGATGAAGATGCGGTCAAGCGCGCGCGACAGGACCGGATTGACCTTGTACTCCTCCGCCGGCACCGCGAAGCACATGCGCAGGAAATTCGAGGTGTAGTCCAGCGAGTTCAGCGGATACACGAAGGGCTGGCCGATCGTGTACTTGAAGGCCATCGCAGCCAGCGTCGGCAGCTTGGCGATCATCCGCATCGACGCGATCATGCGCTGCTGCGGGTCCGAGATGTCGGTCGAGTCGTGATAGAAGGCCGACATCGCGCCGACCGAGGCCACCAGCACCGCCATCGGATGCGCATCGCGTCGGAAGCCCTGGAAGAAGCGGGCCATCTGCTCGTGCACCATGGTGTGGCGCGTCACGCGGTAGTC
This sequence comes from Allobosea sp. 05T433, assembly GCF_056396065.1. Lineage (NCBI taxonomy): Bacteria > Pseudomonadati > Pseudomonadota > Alphaproteobacteria > Hyphomicrobiales > Alloboseaceae > Allobosea > Allobosea sp. 05T433. The sequence continues at coordinate 126,300 of NZ_JBFTKS010000011.1, forward strand.
GAAATCCGCCTTCTGCGCCGCGGTCGGCAGGTCTCCGTAAAGCAAGAGATAGCAGGTCTCGAGAAAGTCGCCATGCTCGGCAAGCTGCTCGATTGGATAGCCGCGATGGAGCAGAACGCCCTCGTCGCCATCGATATAGGTGATCTCCGACTCGCAGCTCGCGGTCGAGGTGAAGCCGGGGTCATAGGTGAACATCCCGGTTTGTGCGTAGAGCTTGCTGATGTCGATGACGGATGGGCCGATCGATCCGGTCTTGACCGTCAGGTCGACGGTCTTGCCGTCCACACTCAGCTGGCTGTTGGTTCCGCTCATCGATACCGATCCTTTCAGGCTCGCTGCTGATCAATCTTCGTTCCATCCGAGCCGGCACGAATGGGTGCCGGAACGGCAATCATCATCCGAGTGGCTCTGCGTAACGGCCATGTGACGGGATTGCAGGCAAAGGAAGGTACATCCGACTGATATTAAAGCAATATTCATACCGGGGCGCCGCTTCGGACACCCTCGGCATATGGGGCGTCACTAGCCCATTTGCCCTTGGGGTTCAACCAATCACAAAGGCGGGGCTGCCCCGCCTTTGATCACGTTTGATCGCTGAGACGAGCGAGCGTTTCCTCGCGGCCGAGCACCGCCATCACATCGAACAGGCCGGGCGACTGGCTCCGTCCGGTGAGTGCGGCCCGCAGCGGCTGCGCCACCTGTCCGAGCTTGAGGGCATGTTCTTCGGCGAAGGCCCGGACCGCGGCCTCGAGCGGAGCCGGTGTCCAGTCGTTCACCGCGGCAAGCTTCTCTGCCAGGCTGGGCATGCGCTGGCGGGCGCCCTCGTCCAGCAGCGTCGCCGCCTTCTGATCGAGTGCGAGCGGACGCTTGGAAAAAAGATAGGAGGCGCTGTCGAGCAGCTCGATCAGCGTCTTGGCTCGCTCCTTCAATCCCGGCATCGCAGCAAGAAGCTTGGCTTCGAGAGCCGGATCGAGCTCGGGGCCGAGGCCGTGCGCGGGGCCGATTTCCGGCAAGATGCTCTTCAGTGCATCAAGCAGGTCACGATCATCGGACTGGCGCATGTAGAGCCCGTTCAGGCTCTCCAGCTTCGCGTAGTCGAAGCGTGCCGGGGAACGGCCGATCGAGGAAAGATTGAACAGCGAGACCATCTCTTCGGTCGAGAAGATCTCCTGGTCGCCATGGCTCCAGCCCAGCCGGAGGAGGTAGTTGCGCAGGGCCACCGGCAGATAGCCCATGGAGCGATAGGCATCGACACCGAGCGCACCATGGCGCTTGGAGAGCTTCGCGCCGTCCGCCCCATGGATCAGCGGGATATGCGACATGCTCGGCACGCGCCAGCCCATCGCCTGGTAGATCTGGGTCTGGCGGGCGGCGTTGGTGAGATGGTCGTCGCCACGGATGACATGGGTCACGGCCATGTCATGGTCGTCCACGACGACAGCGAGCATATAGGTCGGGTTGCCGTCGGAACGCAGCAGCACGAGGTCGTCGAGATTCTCGTTCTGCCAGACGACGCGGCCCTGCACCTCGTCCTCGACCACCGTCTCTCCGGTCTGCGGCGCGCGCAGGCGGATGACCGGCTTCACGCCGGCCGGCGCGGTTGCCGGATCGCGATCGCGCCAGCGTCCGTCATAGCGCATGGGACGGCCCTCGGCGCGCGCCTTCTCGCGCATCTCCTCGAGTTCCTGCGGTGTCGCATAGCAATAATAGGCCTTCCCGGCGGCGAGCATCTGCTCGGCGACCTCGCGGTGCCGGGCCGCACGGGCGAACTGGTAGACGGTCTCGCCGTCCCAATCGAGGCCAAGCCAGGACAGGCCGTCGAGAATCGCCGCGATGGCCGGCTCGGTCGAGCGTTCGCGGTCGGTGTCCTCGATGCGCAGCAGCATCTTGCCGCCATGGCGACGGGCATAGAGCCAGTTGAACAGCGCGGTACGCGCGCCGCCGATATGCAGGAATCCGGTTGGAGACGGCGCGAAGCGCGTAACGACCGCATCACTCATGAAAGGCAGGCTCCGGCAGGACGGGAAATGAGGCCGACAGAGCGGCAGAGGAACAAGACGTCGAAGGGACATGACAACCGACGCCGCCCCTGTAACATGCTGATGGGGCCGACGTTAAGCGCAAGATCGCATCTGGTTGGCTGACCGAGGGACGGCCTATGCGCGAGGCGCCGCCAGACCCGAGCCGGCTGCGCGGCGCGCGTGTTCGCGCCGTACCATTCCGCATTCCCGAGATATGGTTTCAGGACGCTGCCATTCGGTTGTTTCTCGCCGAATGGCGCGCGCGCTTCCTGGGCGCCATCGCGATCGAGGCCGGACGAAGAAGGCTGTTTCTCTGGCTGCCGGTGCTGATGGGAGCCGGCATTCTGCTCTATTTCGCGGCTGATCGCGAGCCATCCTTCTGGGTCCCGCTCTCCGGCTTTGGCGTCTCCGCTGCGATGGCAGCGCTGTCGCGCGCCCGACGCCCGGTCATGCTCGCTTGCGTCGGCCTTGCTGCCATCTTCGCCGGCTTTGGTGCCGCGGCCTGGCGCACGGCGACGATCGCAGCACCGATGCTCGATCGAATGCGCGTGGGACAACTCACCGGCTTTGTCGAATCGGTCGAGGCGCGCGACGCCGGCGCGCGCCTCGTGATCCTGGTGACCGGCATTGCCGGGGTGGAGCCTGAACGCCTGCCACGGCGGGTTCGGGTCAACGTCAAAGGTGGTTCGGTTTCGCCGGGCGATCACATCGCTGCCGTCGCGCGCCTCCTGCCGCCGCCCGGTCCAGTGCGACCAGGTGGCTACGACTTCGGGCGCGACGCCTTCTTCCGAGGGCTTGGTGCAGTCGGGACCATCCCCGGAAAGATCACGCTCGCCCCACCACCCTTGCAGCCACCGCTCGAGCTTCAGATACGCGCGACGGTCGACCGGGCGCGCAATGCCCTGACGGAGCGCATCGCCGGGATCGGGGGAGGGCAGGCTGGCGCGATGGCGGCGTCGCTGGTTACTGGCAAGCGCGGCCTCATCACGGAGGCGACCAATATCGACCTCCGCGCGGCCGGAATCTATCATATCATCTCGATCTCGGGCCTTCACATGGTGCTGGCCTCCGCCACGATCTTCGGCCTGGTCCGTGGCCTGCTGGCGCTATCGCAAACGCTGGCATTGCGCTGGCCCATAAAGAAACTCGCCGCCCTGGCCGCGATGCTCGGCGCCACGGCTTATTGCATCTTCTCGGGAGCCGAGGTCGCGACGGTGCGCTCGCTGATCATGACATTGGTCATGCTCGGTGCGATTCTCGTCGATCGCCCGGCGCTCAGCATGCGCAATCTGGCTCTCGCTGCGATGATCGTTCTGCTGCGCGAGCCTGACGCGCTGCTTGGTCCAAGCTTCCAGATGTCCTTTGGCGCTGTCGCGGCGCTGATCGCCTTTGCCGAGCGCTGGGAGGATCGCGGCCACTCCGAGGCGCCGGCGAACCTGCCTTGGCCGCTACGGCCGATCTGGATCGCGGTGGTCGGGCTCACGGTCACGACCGTGCTGGCGACGGTCGCAACCGCACCGTTCGGTGCCTATCACTTCCAGACCTTCAACCCCTTCGGTCTGCTCGGCAATGCGCTCGCCTTGCCCTTCGTTTCCCTGATCGTCATGCCTGCCGCTGTCTTCGGCGTGCTCGCCTATCCCTTCGGCCTGGATTGGCCGGCTTGGGCGCTCATGGGAGTCGCTTCGGACTATGTGCTGCAATCCGCGCGCTGGGTTGCGGGATTCGACCACTCCGCGGTGATCATTCCTGCATTCGGGGCCGCGGCGCTCGCATGCTTTGCCGCTGCGCTTCTCTGGATCACGCTCTGGACGACACCGCTGCGCTTCCTGGCCGTCGCCCCCCTGATCGCGGGACTGCTCGTGGCAGCGAAGCCCGACAGGCCCGACATCCTGATCGAACGCGATGGTTCCGGCATCCTGGTCCGCGGGGGCGATGGTCGCATGATCCTGGCGGGGCAACCGAGCCGCTTCGTGCTGCAGCAATGGCTGAACGCAGATGGCGATAATCGCCGGACTGACGACAACAGCCTGCGGGAAGGCGCGGCCTGCGACACGTTGGGTTGTGTCGTCCGCAGCAAGGATGGACGAAGCGTTGCCTTTGCACGTGATCGCCTGGCCATCGTCGAGGACTGTCGGCGCGCCGATCTGGTCATCACGCCGATTCCGTGGAACGCTCCGTGCGCAGCACGACTGATCGACCGCAGGGCATTGTCGCGCGATGGCGCGACCGCCCTTGTCGGCAACAAGGGCGGCTGGCGCGCCCATCTATCAGAGCAGGATGGTGTCGATCGTCCCTGGAGCCGCAAGCGGGAGCGGCCTGCAAGCACGCCGGCTTTGCCGCTGGCGGCTGTCGAAGAACACGAGCCGCTTCAGTAGCGCCGCATCAGGTTGACCAGGCGGCCCTGAATCTTGACGCGGTCCGGTCCCAGCACCCTTGTCTCATAGGCGGGATTGGCAGCCTCGAGCGCGATCGAGGAGCCGCGCTTGCGCAGTCGCTTCAGCGTTGCTTCCTCGTCATCGATCAGAGCCACGACGATATCCCCGGTATTGGCCGTGTCCTGACGCTTGATCACCACCGTATCGCCGTCGAGAATGCCGGCTTCCACCATCGAGTCGCCGCGAACCTCGAGGGCAAAATGTTCACCGGGGCCAAGCATGTCGGCAGGCAGTGCCACGGTATGGCTGCGGCTCTGGATGGCGGAAATCGGTGTACCGGCGGCAATCCGCCCCATGACCGGAATCGCAACCGTGGAGCGCACATCTTCGTCCGGGGGCGGTGCGATCGGCCGGACCTTGCCAAGCCCCCCTTGGACGACGGAGGGGCTGAACCGTCCGCGCGTCGCCTGAGGGCCGCCGGCCCCTTCGGGCAGCTTTATGATCTCCAGCGCTCGGGCTCGATTGGGAAGGCGGCGAATGAACCCGCGCTCCTCCAGCGCCATGATCAGGCGATGGATACCGGACTTGGAGCGCAGATCGAGCGCGTCCTTCATCTCGTCGAAGGAGGGGGGCACCCCTGTCTCGCGCAGGCGTTCCTGGATGAAACGAAGCAGTTCGAACTGTTTGCGTGTCAGCATGGTTCCCGCCGGCGCTCTTTGTATGGAATCGAAACAAAGCACGAACACCATACAGGTTCGCGTTGTGTTCCGCAAGCGCGCTCAGCGTAGGCGGATGATCCGGCAGTTGTCGCCTTTGTTTGCCGGCGCAGCAAACGATTCGCGAATGAGTAGCGCGTCGGCGCGGGCAAGAGTGGCCAGCATCGACGAATCCTGCTTGGCGAAGGGCGTTGCCAGCCATCCTTCCGGAGTGAGCGTCAGTTCCGACCTCATATAGTCTCGCCGCTCATCATTTGCCGGCAAATTTCTTCCGACGATTGCAGGCTCACTCAGATCGCGCTCCGGTTCCGGTACGCCCAGGAGGGTCCTGAGCAGGGGCACGACGAAGAGATGTCCGCAAACGATGGACGAGACGGGGTTTCCGGGCAGGCCGAGCGCGACCATGCGGCCGAGGCGGCCCATCATCATCGGCTTGCCCGGCCGCATGGCGATCTTCCAGAAGCCGAGCGCCATGCCTTGACCGATCAACGCTGCCTGGACGAGATCGTGCTCACCTACCGAGGCTCCTCCGAGGGTGATCAGCACATCGGCATCGGCCTTCCGTGCCTGGCCAATCTTGTCGGCGAGATCGGCATGATCATCGCGGGCAATCCCGAGATCGAGCGCCGTGCCGCCGGCCTGCTCGACCAGCGCGGCGAGCGCAAAACTGTTGGACGCGACGATCTGGTCGGGTCCAACCGGCTCGCCGGGCTGGACCAGTTCGTCGCCAGTCGCGAGGATCGCGACCAGTGGCTTGCGACGCACAGTGAGCATGGGGTGGCCCATGGCTGCCGCGAGGCCGAGGCTCGCACTGTCGAGCCGGCTGCCGGCGAGAAGCAACACCTCGCCCTCGGAGAAGTCCAATCCTGCCTGACGAACGAACTTGCCGCGCTCGGCGCCCTCGCGCACGCGGATCGTCGCAGTGCCGACGCCGTCCGCATTCTCCTGAATCAAGATCGTATCGGCGCCCTCCGGAATCGGAGCACCGGTGAAGATGCGAACAGCCTCATTGGAGCGGACCATCCCTGAGAAGGAACGACCGGCAGCCGATTCGCCGATGACACGCAATTCATTTGCCGGCGCAATATCGTCTGCGCGAACGGCGTATCCGTCCATTGCGGAGTTGGCAAAGGGGGGCTGGGTCCGAAGCGCCTGCAGGTCGGCGGCGAGCACGCGCCCTACGCATTGTGCGAGTGGCAGGGTTTCTGATGGTGTCGGTGCCGGAACGCTGTCGATTAGCGCCTTCAGGGCGACGGGGACGGGCGTGAGGCTCATCGCGCAGTTTCCGGGAGATCGAAGGTGCCGGATTTTCCACCTGACTTGTGGACGAGCCTGATGCCTTCGATCCGCATCGCCCGGTCGACCGCCTTGACCATGTCGTAAACTGTGAGGCAGGCGACGCCGACAGCGGTCAACGCCTCCATCTCGACGCCGGTCTGTCCCTTCATCTTGACCTCAGCGCTCACGCGCACCCCGGGCAATGTCTCGTCCAGGGTGAGGTCGACGCTGATCTTGCTGATCAGCAGCGGGTGACAGAGCGGGATCAGTTCATGCGTGCGCTTGGCGGCCATGATTCCAGCCAGGCGCGCCGTGCCAAGCACGTCGCCCTTCTTGGCGTCGCCATCGCGCACGATCGCCAGGGTCCCGGGCTGCATGACGACACAGCCCTCGGCGACAGCGATGCGCGAGGTCTCCTCCTTGTCGCCAACATCGACCATATGGGCCTGGCCGCTGGCGTCGAGATGGCTGAGCTTGCTCATGCTGCGCTGCGCGCAGAACCGGTCAGGAGATCACGGGTCGCAGCGGCGACATCGTCCTGCCGCATCAGGCTCTCGCCGACGAGGAAGGTGTTGACGCCGGCGCGCTGCAACCGTGCGATGTCGGCATGACTGAAGATGCCGCTCTCGCCAACGATGATGCGGTCCGCGGGGACGCGCGGTGCAAGTCTCTCGGTGACGGCGAGATCGACGGCAAAGCTGCGAAGGTCGCGATTGTTGATGCCGAGCAAGGGGCTGTCGAGCTCGAGGGCGCGATCGAGCTCAGCTTCGTTGTGAACCTCGACCAGCACGTCGATGCCGAGTGACTTTGCCGCCTCGTTCAGCGCGCGGGCTGTCCCGTCATCGACGCCGGCCATGATGATCAGGATACAGTCGGCGCCCCAGGCGCGAGCCTCGAAGACCTGATAGGGGTCATAGAGGAAATCCTTGCGCAGGGCGGGCAGGCCGCTTGCCATGCGCGCCTGCTGCAGGAATTCCGGCTGTCCCTGGAAAGAGGGGGCATCGGTCAGTACGGACAGGCAGGCCGCGCCGCCATCGGCATAGGCGCGTGCCAGCGATGGCGGGTCGAAATCGGCGCGGATCAGCCCCTTGGACGGGCTGGCCTTCTTGATCTCAGCGATCAATGCAGGCTTGCCGGCCGCGTGTTTCGCGGCAAGAGCGGCCGTGAAGCCACGCACGGGGCCGGCAGCCAGGGCGCGCTGCTCGATCTCAGCCTGGGAAACCGCGGCCTTGGCAGCGGCGATCTCCTGGCGCTTATAGGCCTCGATGCGGGCGAGGATGTCGCTCATGACGTCCTCACGCGTTCGAGCTGGCGATAAGTGCGGTCAGCGTCGCCTTGGCCTTGCCGCTGTCGATCGCCGAGGTCGCGCGGGTGAGGCCGTCGCGCAGATCACCGGCCTGACCGGCCACGACGAGCGCGGCGGCGGCATTGAAGGCCGCGATATCGCGGAAGGGCGTCTTCTTGCCGTCGAGAACCGCGCGGAGCGCCTCGGCATTCTGCGCCGGTTCACCGCCGCGCAGATCCTCGGGCTTTGCACGGGCCAGGCCGACATCGTCCGGGCTGATCGAGAAACTCTCGATCTTGCCCTTTTCGAGCGCGACGACGCGGGTCGGCCCGGTGGTGGTGATCTCGTCAAGGCCGTCAGAGCCGTTCACGGCCCAGATGCGGTCGGAGCCCAGAGCAGACAGCACGCGCACCATCGGCTCGAGCCAGGTCTCTGAGAAGGCGCCGACGAGCTGCCTCTTGACACCGGCCGGGTTGGAGAGCGGCCCGAGCAGGTTGAAGATGGTGCGGGTGCCGAGTTCTGTGCGCACCGGTGCTACATGCCGCATCGAGGCGTGATGGGTCGGCGCGAACATGAAGCCGACGCCGGCCTCGGCGATGCAGCGCTCCGTGCCCGCGGGCTCGAGCCCCACCTTGACGCCGAGCGCGGTGAGCACGTCGGCCGCTCCGGAACGTGACGAGGCGGCGCGATTGCCATGCTTGGCGACCGGCACGCCGCAGGAAGCAGTGATGATCGCGGCCAGCGTCGAGACGTTATAGGAGCCCGAAGCGTCGCCGCCGGTTCCGACGATGTCGATCGCGCCGGCCGGTGCTTTTACCGGCAGCATCTTGCCGCGCATGGCGCTGACCGCGCCGGCGATCTCCTCGACGGTCTCGCCACGGACGCGCAGCGCCATCAAGAAGGCGGCCGCCTGCGCATTGGTGACCTCGCCGGACAGGATGGTGTCAAAGGCATCGCGCGCCTCCTCGCGGGAGAGTGAGGCGCCGGTCGCCACCTTGGCGATGAAGGGTTTGAAATCGTCCATGGGTTCTTCGACGTCAGGCTGTTTCGGAAAGGGCGGCACGGTCCTGTGTCTGCGACCATCGTTCCGCCAGGCCGAGGAAATTGCGCAGGATCGTCGCACCCTGTTCGGAGGCGATGCTCTCGGGGTGAAACTGTACGCCATGCACCGGCAGGGAGCGGTGCGAGAGCGCCATGATTTGCCCGTCTTCCGTCGTGGCTTCGATCTCGAGTTCGGTCGGGCAGCTTTCTCGTGCCACGATGAGCGAGTGATAGCGCGTCGCCTGGATCGGCCCGTTGATGCCGTGAAAGAGGCCGCGGGCGTGATGGCCAATGGTCGAGATCTTGCCGTGCATCGGCAGCGGCGCGCGCACGATCTCGCCACCGAAGGCCTGACCGATGGTCTGCAGGCCGAGGCAAACGCCAAAGATCGGCTTCCTGTCGGCACCCTGGCGTACGAGGTCAAGGCAGATGCCGGCCTCGTTGGGGGTGCAGGGGCCTGGCGACAATACGATTGCGTCATGCCCTCCCCCCAGCGCCTCTTCGACGGCAAGGGCATCGTTGCGGCGAACCTCGACCTCCGCCCCAAGCCCGCCGATCAGGTGGACAAGGTTCCAGGTGAAGCTGTCGTAATTGTCGATCAGCAGGATACGCATTGCCGCTAACGAGATCTCCGGTCGCGATGATGGCAAGGTGGTCATGCCCGTTCGGGGGGCAAGTGGTCAAGTTATTGTCGGATCGTGGCTCCATCGCGATTGCGCTCGCAGCTCCGCTGGCGACAAGATGGCGGTGAAGAGACCGCGCAATCTTGCAGGGGCGTTCGGGTGTGGGGCATGGCGATGTTGCGTCGGGCCAAGGCGATCAGGCACGTGCTGCTGGCCTCCGCGCTGCTCGGCCTGGCTGCATGCAATTCCGGGGAACGACCGCAAGCTCTGCCCGCGGAAGGCCTGTCGACAGCCGAGGTCGCCGGATTCGGCACGATCCGCTTCTGGGGGGATGCGGTCGTCCCCACCACAAGCAAATATGTCGATATCCAATACCGGCAGATCGCCGCTTCGGGCTGTGGCAAATGCCAGGCGGCCGCAACATTTCTTGCGATTTCAGGTGGGAGCGGAGAGGGGGCCTATGGCGCGGGTTTCCTGAAGGGCTGGAGCGCGCGCGGCGACAGGCCTCAATTCGAGGTCGTCACCGGGGTCAGTACTGGCTCGCTCGCTGCGCCCTTTGCGTTCCTCGGCTCGCACTATGACGGCGCCCTGGAGGAGATCTATACGCGCTACGGCGATAACGAGCTCTTTCGCAGCAAGGGAGTCCTCGGACTGTTTGGCGAGTCCCTCTACGACACGACGCCACTGCGCCACCTGGTCGAACGCTATGCGACCGAGCAATTGCTCGATGAAATCGCTGCCGAGCACCGCAAGGGCCGCCGTTTATTGGTCCAGACCACCAATCTCGATGCTCAGCGGCCAGTGATCTGGGACGTGGGCAGCATTGCCGCGAGTCAGCGGCCCGACCGGCAGAAGCTCTTTGTCGATATTCTGCTTGCTTCGGCAGCCATACCGGCGGTCTTTCCGGCCGTGCGCCTCAATGTCGAGAGCAACGGCAAGGTCTTCGACGAGCTTCACGTCGACGGCGGTGTCACCTCGCAGATCTTCTTTGCCCCACCGGGGCTCGATCTCAACGGGGCTGCCCGGCGCAATCTCGGTCAGGAACGCAGTCTCTCGCTCTATGTCATTCGCAACGGCAAGCTGGAGCCGGAATACAAGGCCAGCACCCAGACGGTGGCGGGGTTGGCCACACGCTCGATCTCGACGCTGGTGAAATACCAAGCGCTCGCCAATATCGCAGCGATCTCGGAGATGGCGAAGCGAATGCACGCGCGCTTCTCCTTCACCGCCATTCCCAAGAGCTTTCAAGGCAATCAGCGCTCCGAATTCGATACGGAGTACATGAAAGCCCTGTTCCAGCGCGGCTATGAGGAAGGTCGTAGCGGCAAGGCCTGGGAGACACAGCCGCCGCTCTCGCCGACGCTGGCCTCTCGCTGATCGCCAGCCTCTAGCGCCCCGTCGGTGCATAGGGCGTTCCAGTGCCGGATATAGGTCGCAAGCGCGTTGGCGATGACTGGGACCTCGCGTCCCGCGGCGTCGATCCAGGCCGACGGTGCTTCTGCCAGCCAGGAAATCGGCAGGTCGGGATCGAGTGCCTTGCCCTTGCTCGCCGTCATCATACCTGCCAGGAGATGTGTGCGTGGAAGTGCGAAGCTGGCGGGCAGGCGGCCGGCCAGTGCCCTGTCGAAATAGAGACAGGCGTCGAAATCGATCGCGTGCAGCGTACCGCCGGCCCCGCGCAGGAGATTCGGATTCGAGCGCGGCCGGTCGACATTGTGCAGGAAGCAATCCGCCTCCGCGATCGCCAGGAGACTCGCCGCATCGTCGGGGCCAAGGTCCGCGGCTGCGACCGGCGCGGTGTTCGGGATGAAAGCAACGCCGAGATTCCAGCCAAAGCTGCGCTGGATCATCTCGTCGAATTCGTCGGTGCCGACCATCCATGGGAAGCTGTGCGGCAGCAGCAGTGGTTTGGCATCGGGGACCGGTGCGCCGAGCAGCTTCGCGAAGCGCAGGGCAAGGAGCTCGATCAGCAGGCCACGAGGCCCTGGCCCGGCGCCGGCGAGCTTCAGGACATGCAGCCTGCCGTCGGTCGTCCGAACCAGGCAGGGGCGTGTGCTCGCATCACTGAAGACCCGCAGGATTTCGACGACCGTAACGGCTTCGTCATCCCGGGGCTCCGGCGAGGCCACTATTGTCCCCGGCCAGCGCGCGCCGCGAACCGGATTGCTTCCTCCGCTGCCTTGAACAGGGCCTTGGCCTTGTTGATGCATTCGAGCTGTTCGGAGGCCGGGTTCGAATCATAGACGATGCCGGCGCCGGCCTGGACATGCATGCGGCCGTCCTTCACCACGGCGGTGCGCAGCACGATGCAGGTGTCCATTTCGCCATTGGCACCGAAATAGCCGATGCAGCCGCCATAGGCGCCGCGTGCGTCATGTTCCATCTCATCGATGATCTCCATGGCACGCACCTTCGGCGCTCCGGAGACGGTGCCGGCCGGGAAGCCCGCGGCGAGTGCGGCCAGCGCATCATGCTGCGGGTCGATCGCTCCCTCGACATTGGAAACGATGTGCATGACCTGGCTGTAACGTTCGATGAAGAAGGAATCGGTGACCTTGACCGAGCCGATCCGTGCAACGCGGCCGACGTCGTTGCGGCCAAGATCGAGCAGCATCAGATGCTCGGCCCGTTCCTTGGGGTCGGCCAGCAGTTCCTCGGCGAGCGCCGCATCCTCTTCGGTCGTCGCGCCGCGCCGCCGCGTGCCGGCGATCGGCCGGATGGTGACGGTATCGTCGCGCAACCGTACCAGGATCTCGGGGCTCGAACAGACGATCTGAAAATCAGCGAAGTCGAGATAGCACAGGAACGGCGCCGGGTTGACGCGCCGCAGCGCCCGGTAAAGCGCAAAGGAGGGCAGGGCGAAGGGCGCCTCGAAACGCTGCGACAGCACGACCTGGAAGATGTCGCCGGCGCGGATATAGTCCTGCGCCCGCGCCACCATGGCGTGAAACTCGGCCTCGGTCGTGTTGGAAACGATGTCGGGCTGCGGCAGCGCGGCGATATCGATGTCGGCTTCCGGGGGGAGAGGACCCTCGAGGATATCCGTGACCCGGTCGAGCCGCTCCTGGGCCCGATCGTGGGCGACGCGTGCGGCAACGCCCGGTTGCTGGCGGACGGGCGTCACGAGATGGATCTCGTCGCGCACGGAATCGAACACCACCATCAGGGTGGGGCGGGTCAGGATCGCGTCGGGGACGCCGGTCCCGGTGTCCTTTGGCTGCGGCAGTCGCTCCATCAGCCGCACCATGTCGTAGCCGAGATAGCCGAAGACGCCGGCCGCCATCGGTGGCAGGCCATCCTCGTCGGGGATAGCGCTCTCGCCGAGCAGAGCCCGCAGGCTCTCGAAGGCGGGGCGCGGATCGGCGACGAAGGCCTCGCCCAAAGCCGGTCGGCAAAGCGAAGCCTCACCGCGATGGCAGCGCCAGATCACATCCGGCTCGATGCCGATCATCGAATAACGCCCGCGTACGGCGCCGCCCTCGACCGATTCGAGCAGGAAACTTGGGCCGGACGTGGCGTGCCTCAGCTTCATGAAGGCGGCGACGGGCGTCTCGCAATCACCGACCAGGACGCGCCGCAGAAGCTGCGGCGCTCCCGCGTCATACGCCTCCGCAAAGGAGGACAGATCGGAGGGCGCAGACATCAGTTCTGCGCGCCGCCGGTGGCGTTCCGGAAGGCCGTCTCGTTGACCGTGACGCCGAGGTTGCTCTGCAGTTTCGCGACATACTGCGCGAGGATATCCTCGCTGACGCTGGAGCCGAGCAGGCGGGCAAAATTCTCCGCCTCCTGCGTCGTCCGGGCATAGGGCGGTACCGTCGCCGAAACGACCTTGAAGAGGACGCGCCCGCTGTCGTCTGCGCCCAGCGCCGAGTTGCTCTTGCCGACAGGCGTTCCGAAGATCAGGCTGATGACATTGGCGGGCAGCTCCGGCTTCTGGTCCTGCCGGCCGAGCTCCGCCGCCTGTTCGACAACCAGGCCGGCCGAGGCGGCCACGGCATCGAAGGCCTCGCCGGAATCAAGACGCTGCACCAGTTCGCGGGCCTTGGCCGAGAGCTTGCTCGCCACCTCGTCTGCCCGCCATTGACGCTCGACCTCGCCCTTGACCTCGTCAAAGGTCCGCTCGCGCGAGGGGTCGATCTTGGTCACATCGAACCAGACATAGCCCGTGTCGCGCGGCAGGCGAATGGCCTCGTTATCGACGCCGATATCCGAGCGGAAGATGGCGGGAAGCGTGGCGTCGCCGCCGGGCAGGGGCTGTGCCTGCGTGCCGTCCGGCTTGCCCAGGCTGGCATCGACCGGGCCGACCGTCAGCAGGGGCAGATTGAACTCGCGTGCGATCTCGGCAAGCGGCTTGGCCGCGGCCCGTTGGTCCTCGATCCGGTCATGCAGGTCCGTGAGCTGGCTCGTGGCCTTGCTGGTCGCGACGTCCTTGCGCACCTCGGCAGCAACCTCCTCAAAGGGCCGGATATGCTCGAGTTCGATCGTCGGGACGCGGAGGAGCACCGAGCCGAAGGCGCTGGCGACCGGAGCGCTGACGGCTCCCTGGGCAAGCGCGAACGCGGCCTCGCGCACGGCCGGATCGAAGACCTGATTGCGCGTGAAGGTGCCTAGCGTCAGGTCCTTCTCGGCGACATTGCGCGCGGCGGCGATCGCCTCGAACGCTTCGCCGGCATCGATCTTCGCCTTGGCGGCCTGCGCCTCCTCGGCATTCGGGAAGGTGATCTGCTGGATCGTGCGCTTCTCGGGGGAACCAAAGCGCTGCGCCTTGACCTGCTCATAACGGGCCTTGGCCTCTTCGTCGGTGACCTTGCTCGGGTCGGCCAAAGCTTCGGTCGAGATCGTCAGCACGTTGGCGCTACGGAACTCGGGAGCCCGGAAACTCGCCTTGCGTTCGTCGAAATAGCCCTTGAGCTGAGCTTCGGTCGGTGCGGCGATCTCACCGGCGGCGGCCGGCGGCAGCTTGGCGAATGTCACTGCGCGGCGCTCGTTGCGCAGGCGATGTCCCAGTTCCTGCAGCGCGACCGGAGCGGTCACGCCGCCGACCACCATCTCGGCGATCTGTTGGCGCAGGATCGTGGCGCGCTGCTCGCGCACATAATTCTGTTCGTTGAGCCCGTTCGAGCGCAGCAATTCGTTGAAGCGGGCCGGCGAGAAGTTGCCGGAGGCATCGCGGAAGACCGGGTCCTGGAAGATCAGGTTGCGGATGGTCTCGTCGGAGACCGCAAGCCGCATCCGGCTCGCGGTCTGATCGAGCACAGCCTCCGTCACGAGGCGCGAGAGCACCTGGCGGTCGAGCCCCAGCGCGCGCGCCATTTCGGGAGTAATCGAGCGGCGCTGCTGGCGCGTCAGGTTCTGGACTTCGTTCTGATAGGCCACGCGCATCTGCTCGAGGCCGATCTCGGTCTTCCCGACCTGAGCGACAGAGTTGCGTCCATACCCCCGGAAGATGTCGCCGATGCCCCAGATCGCGAAGGACAGGATCAGAAATCCGAACATCACTGTGATGATGAGCTTGCCAATGAGGCCCTGACCCGCCTTGCGGATGCGATTCATCATCATGGGGTCGTTCTTTCCCTCTCCGGCCGCATCGCTGCGACGCGAGCCTTCGCGTTTTGTGGCGCTGCTTATAGGAACCGATCACGCTGCCCGCAATCTTCACCGTGGTCTTGCCGGCTGATTGCGGCGCGTTGCGGGCGTTGGTAGAGCCCGGAGCGAGAGAAGAGGAGAAAAATGGTGACGCGCAGCATCAAGCCGTTGGTGGCAGGCAATTGGAAGATGAACGGGCTCAAGGCCGAGCTTGCCATCGCAGCCGAGGTAGCCAGGGGCTATGACCGGGAGCTGAAACACGCTGTCGATCTCGCCATCTGCCCACCGGCGACGTTGCTCTTTGCCATGACGGCAGCCCTGACCGGCTCGCGTATTGCCTCGGGCGGACAGGATTGCAGTGAGCAGGAAAGCGGCGCGTTCACCGGGGAGGTCTCCGCCGCCATGCTCGCCGATGCCGGCGCCGGCTATGCCATCGTCGGTCATTCCGAGCGCCGCACCCTCCACGGCGAGACCAATCCGGTCGTCAAGGCCAAGGCCGAAGCGGCGCAGCGCGCCCTGCTGGTCCCGATCGTCTGCGTCGGCGAGACGCAGGCCGAGCGCGCAGCCGGCAAGGCGCTTGCCGTGGTCAGGAAACAGCTTCGCGGCTCGGTCCCCGATGCGTCGACGCCCTCGACCCTCGTCATCGCCTACGAACCGGTCTGGGCTATCGGCACCGGGCTGACCCCGACCGCCGCCGACGTCGCCGAGATGCACGAGGCGATCCGGAGCGAACTCGGCAAGCTCCTGGGCAAGGCGGCGGCCGCTGGTGTGCGCTTGCTCTATGGCGGATCGGTCAAACCGTCCAACGCGGCCGAACTGATGAATGTCCCCCATGTCGACGGTGCGCTCGTCGGCGGCGCCAGTCTCAAGGCCGAGGACTTCCTCGGCATCGCACGCGCCTGCCGCTGATCCATGCCGTCGCGTTGACGGCGGCATTGCACGAATGACGCAATTGCCGGGTGGTGCACCCGGCAACTGCATGCTATGTGCGCCGCCGAGCCCGCAATTGGCGGACATGCGGCGCGGGGCACCTTGTGGCGGCCCGCGTCATACCTATTTCGTGGGATCATGCAGAACGTTCTCATCGTCATCCATCTGATCATCGTGATCGCGCTCGTCGGCGTGGTCCTGCTGCAGCGTTCCGAGGGCGGCGGCCTGGGCATGGGTTCGGGCGGTGGCGGTGGTGTCGGCGGCTTCATGACCGGCCGCGGCCAGGCCAATGCCCTGACCCGCGCGACGGCTATCCTTGCCGGGCTCTTCTTCCTGACCTCGATCGCTCTGGCGATCATGGCGACCCATGGGCGGACGCAGCGCTCGATCATCGACGGCGCGCCGGGAACGACTGCTCCCGCGGCACCGAACGGTCCAAGCGCTCCCAACGCCGCAGGCGGCGTGCTCGACCAGTTGCGCCAGATGCAGAATCAGGGCGGCTCACAACCGCCGACACCGCCGGCAGCGCCGCAGCAGTGACGAGGACAGGGCAGGGGCCGGGAAACCGGCCCTTCTCTTTTGGGGAAGAGCTGGCGGAAGTCCGGCCCTTCTCCGTTGTGGACAAGCATAAACAGCAGGGCGGGTCTGCAACGGCGCGCTTAGCGAATCGAAACCCTGGCGTTAAAGGTGATCTCCCATGACGCGGTACGTTTTCATCACCGGCGGCGTGGTATCCTCGCTTGGCAAAGGCCTCGCGGCGGCAGCTCTCGCAGCTCTCCTGCAGGCACGTGGCTATACGGTCCGTCTGCGCAAGCTTGATCCCTATCTCAATGTCGATCCGGGCACGATGAGCCCGTATCAGCATGGCGAGGTCTTCGTCACGGATGACGGGGCCGAGACCGATCTCGATCTCGGGCATTACGAGCGCTTCACCGGCAGGCCCTGCAACAAGGGCGACAACATCACCACCGGCCGCATCTATATGGACATCCTGACCAAGGAGCGCCGGGGTGACTATCTCGGTGCGACGATCCAGGTCGTTCCGCACGTCACCAATGCCATCAAGGAATTCGTCCTCACCGGCAATGAAGACTATGACTTCACGCTGGTCGAGATCGGCGGCACGGTCGGCGACATCGAGAGCCTGCCCTTCCTCGAATCCATTCGCCAGATCAGCCAGCAGCTGCCGCGCGGCCAGTGCATCTTCACGCATCTGACGCTGCTGCCCTATATCCCGACGGCCGGAGAGCTGAAGACGAAGCCGACCCAGCATTCGGTTGCGGAGCTGCGTTCGATCGGCATTCAGGCCGATATCCTGCTCTGCCGCACCGACCGCGAGATCCCGCGCGAGGAACGCCGCAAGCTCGCTTTGTTCTGCAATGTCCGCGAAACCGCGGTGATCGAGGCGCGGGACGTTGCTTCGATCTATGACGTGCCGCTGTCCTATCATGCCGAAGGGCTCGACACCGAGGTTCTGGCGGCGTTCGGCCTGGACGCCGGCGAAGCGCCCGATCTGAGCAACTGGCGGCGCATTTCCGAGCGCGTGAAGAATCCCGAGGGCGAAGTCACGATCGCCATCGTCGGCAAATACACCGGCATGAAGGACGCCTATAAGTCCCTCATCGAGGCCCTGATGCACGGCGGCATCGCCAACCGGGTCAAGGTCAATCTCGACTGGATCGAATCGGAGGTCTTCGAGAAGGAAGACCCGGCTCCCTTCCTGGAGCATGTCCACGGCATCCTGGTTCCCGGCGGGTTCGGACATCGCGGTGCCGAGGGCAAGATCAAGGCGGCGACCTTCGCCAGGCAGCGCAAGGTTCCCTATTTCGGCATCTGCTTCGGCATGCAGATGGCGGTGATCGAGGCGGCCCGTTCGCTCGCTCAGATCGARAAGGCCAATTCGACCGAGTTCGGCCCCACCGAGGAGCCTGTCGTCGGCCTGATGACCGAATGGATGCGCGGCAACGATCTCGAGATGCGTGCGGCCGGTGGCGATCTGGGCGGCACGATGCGGCTCGGCGCCTACGCCTCCAAGCTGGCCCCTGGCTCAAAGATCGCCGAGATTTACGGTTCGACCGAGATTTCCGAGCGCCATCGCCACCGCTACGAGGTCAACATGGGCTATCGCGAGCGGCTTGAGGCAAATGGCCTGAAGTTCTGCGGTGTTTCGCCAGACGGGCTTCTGCCCGAGACGGTCGAATATCCCGACCATCCCTGGTTCATCGGCGTGCAGTATCATCCCGAGCTGAAGTCGCGGCCATTCGAGCCTCACCCGCTTTTCGCCAGCTTCGTCGAGGCGGCGGTGGTGCAGAGCCGCCTGGTCTGATCCGAACCGGGCGGCGCGAGCTGCCCGCCTGATCAAGTGCCTGGATACCTCCGACAAGCCGCTGGTGCAGCCGCGCTGGCGGCTTATAGTCGCGTTGCGACTCGGGGGGAGCGATATGGCGGTCTCGATGGCCGGTTTGCCGGCTTTTTTGCTGTATTTCGTGGTCGGATCGGCGCTGATCACGGGTTTCGCTCTCATCTATATGCGATTGACCGCGCATGACGAAATCGCACTGATCCGGGCAGGCAATCTCTCCGCTGCGATAGCACTAGGCGGCAATCTCGCCGGCTTCTCGATCCCGCTCGAAAGGGCGATCGCTCAGGCGAGCAGCATTGCGGACTGCGTGCTCTGGGCGCTTGCCGCGATGCTGATCCAGTTCGCGGCCTATGGGCTCGCCCGCGTCCTGATCCCTGACCTCTCGAAGAAGATCCAGGAGGATCGCCTCCCGTCCGCCGCAATGCTGGCGGTGATCGCGGTGATCAGCGGCACGCTGGCGGCCGCCAGCATGACGGTTTGAGGGGAGGCGGTCATGAAACGCTCCTCGCAGATCGGATTGGCCGCAGTGGGGGTGGTGCTGGTCGCGATAGCGTGGCCGCGCTCGGAAGACGATGTGGAGGATACCCTCGTTTATAACTCGCTCGCCGATTGTCGCGCCGCCGGGCAGATGTCCGGCAGCCAATGTGAGCAGCGCTTCAACGAAGCCTCCGCAAATCAACTCCGCGACGCGAAGAAGTTCACCAGCACCAGCGCATGCGAAGCCGAGTATGGCTCCGGCTCCTGTCAGAGCGCGGTTTGGAACGGCGCGCAGGCCGTTGTTCCGGCGCTTGCCGGAATCATGCTCGCGCGCAGCTTCGCGCAGAGCGGTGGTGGTGCAGCCCAGCCGCTCCTGCCGCCGACGCGTCAGGCCTGCCCGACTGGCAGTGTGGCCGAGGAATGTCAGCAGGCCCGGTCCTCGTCGTCATCGTCCTCCGGAGGGGGAGGCGGCCGAGTCGGAAGTTCACGCGCCTATTCGACAACCGCGGGACAGGCGCTGGTCGCGCGCAATGTCTCGTCGACCGGGGTCGCCAGCATGCCAAGCGCTGCCTCCCGCGGCGGTTTCGGCTCGACCTCCCGCTCCTACAGTTCCTCCTCGTCGTCCTGAGATGCGGCGGGTTGAACTCTCACCTCGTCGGGATTGGCAGGCTCAGGTCGAGCGTCTGGGCTTCGCTTTCCACACGCTCGACGGCGAGACCTATTGGGACGAGAGCGCTGCCTACGCCTTTACGCTCGAGGAGATCGAGCGCGATATCGAAGCGCCGACAGGCGAGATCGAACAGCTTTGTTTCGCTTTCGTCGAACGCGCGATCGCCGACGAGGAGATCCTGACCCGGCTCGCAATTCCGCCGCCGCATTGGCCACTGATCCGCGACAGCTGGCAGCGCGGCGATCGCAACCTCTACGGCCGGCTCGATCTTGCCTATTACGGCAGCGGGCCGGCCAAGCTGCTGGAATACAACGCGGATACGCCCACCGCACTGTTCGAATCGAGCGTCGTTCAATGGGACTGGCTTGAGCAGGCCATGGCACGGGGTGCCCTCCCGCCGGATAGCGATCAGTTCAACTCGCTGCACGAACGGCTGATCGCGGCCTTTGCTGCCCTGCGCGAGCCATCGCCCTATCGACTGCATCTGACTTGCGTCCAGAACAGCAATGAAGACAAGGGCACCGTCGACTATCTCAAGGATTGTGCCGTGCAGGCCGGCCTCGACGCGCGTTTCACCTTCATCGAGGAGATCGGACTGCTTCCCGACGGACGGTTCTGCGACGGAGCCAATCTGCCGATCGAGACACTGTTCAAGCTCTATCCCTGGGAGTGGCTCTTCCGAGAGAGCTACGCGGATGCTCTGGCCGGCTCGCGCTGCCAGTTCACCGAGCCGCCCTGGAAGGCCCTTCTCTCCAACAAGGGCCTGCTTGCCTGCCTCTGGCAAATGGAGCCCGGCCACCCGAATCTGCTGCCCGCCTTCTTCGAGGGCGATCCGCGTTGCGCGGAGCTCAATCCCCGCTATGTCCGCAAGCCTCTCTATTCGCGCGAGGGCGCCAACATCACGCTGGTCGAACGCGGAACGGTGCTAGACAGCGATGACGGTCCCTATGGGGCGGAGGGTTTCATCCTTCAGGATGCCGCGGCGCTTGCCTCCTTCGCCGGGTATCATGCCGTGCTGGGTTCATGGCTCGTCGCCTCGCAGCCTTGCGGGCTGTGCATCCGGGAGGATGTGACGCCGATCACCAAGAATACGTCGCGCTTCGTGCCGCATTACATCGAGCCGTGACCGCTTCGGCAAAGCTTGCTACAGCCGGCGCCTGAGACCGCAACGCGCGGCCTGAGCAACGGCGATTCGCGACATGTCCCAGCCCAATCGGCCACGTGGCCTCGATCATCTCGTCATCGGCGTGCGTGACCTCGATGCTGCCGGCCAACTCTATGCGAAGATGGGCTTCAGGGTTGGAGCCCGCAATCGACATCCCTGGGGCACGGAGAACCGCATCGTCCAGTTTCCGGGGGCCTTCCTGGAGCTGATCACGATCGGCGACTCCGGGGCCATTCCACCCCATGCCCATCGGCGCTTTTCCTTCGGAGCCTTCGTCCGCGATCAGCTCGCCCGAGCAGAAGGCCTGTCGATGCTGGTTCTCGAAAGTCGCGATGCGAAGGCGGATGCGCAGATTTTCGAAGCAGCCGGCATCGGCGACTACGAGCCGTTTCTCTTTGAGCGTCAGGCGCGCAGTCCTGATGGCAACGAGGTCCGTGTCGCCTTTTCGCTGGCCTTTGCCCGCAACGCATCGGCGCCCGCTTGCGGTTTCTTCGTCTGCCAGCAGCACGAGCCGCAGAATTTCTGGAATCCGGCCTTTCAGCAGCATCAGAACGGCGTACAGGCATTGGCCTCTGCCGTCATGGTCGCGGAGAACCCGACCGACCACCACGTTTTCCTTTCGGCCTACACTGGCGAGCGCAGTCTGAAATCCAATTCGCTCGGCATCAGCGCTGCCCTTCCGCGCGGCCGCGTCGATATTCTGACGCCGCATGCCGCCTACCAGCTCTTCGGCGTCGAGGAGGGGAGAAAGGATCCGCATTTCGCCGGATTCGCGGTCGCGGTGAAGGATCTCGATGGGGTGCGTGGGGTTCTGGACGCGGCTGAGGTCGAGTGGCGACAGATCGGTGGTCGCATCGTCGTGCCGGCCAGCACCGCCATGGGTTGCATGGTTGCGTTCGAGGCGAACTGAAGCGCAGGATCGCGCACAGAATCACTTAGGGGATGACGATGCTCGGCCAAGCTTTGGCGCGACTGCCGGATTTTGCACTTTTCTTTTCAGCGTCGCTCGGGCTCGTCGCCGTTTATCTGCTGATCTACACCCTGGCGACCTCGCATAATGAATTCGGCCTGATCCGCCGCAACAACGTCGCTGCGGCACTCTCGCTGGGGCTGAGTCTCACGGGTTTTGCTCTGCCGCTGTCGAGCGCCGTGGTCCATGCAACGACGATCATCGACCTCGTGGTCTGGGGCATTGTCGCCCTCGTGGTGCAATTGCTGGTCTATTTCCTGGTCAGGCTCGTGCTGCCCAACCTGTCAGCGCGGATCGCTGCCGGTGAGCTGGCCGCCGCACTGTTCCTGGGTGCCGCCTCGCTTGCGGCCGGCGTCATCAACGCGGCGACGATGACTTTCTAGCATATCAGACCGGATTTTATATCCAGTCCGATGGGCTAGCCTTCCTTGATTGCATCGGCTCACCCGAAAACTGCAATCCACTTTTCGGGCCGATGCTTTAGAGCTGGTTGGCGAGCTTGCTCCCGGCGCGGACAAAGCGCGTCGGGTCGATGGGCTCGCCCTCGATCCGGGTTTCGTAATGCAGATGTGGGCCGGTCGAGCGCCCGGTCGTGCCGACCTTGCCGACCACGGTCCCGCTCGTCACCATTTGTCCGGCCGAAACGCTGATGGCAGACATGTGAGCATAGCGCGTGGTGATGCCGCCCGCATGCTCGATCTCGACCATGTTTCCGTAGCCGCCGGTATATTCAGCTGAGACAACCTTGCCGGGCGCGGTGGCGCGGATCGGCGTGCCGGTTTCGGCGCGGAAGTCGATGCCGGTATGCATCGCCGGGCTGCGGGTGAACGGGTCGACGCGATAGCCATAGTTCGAGGTCATGTCGACTTCGCCCTGCATCGGCTTGCGAAGGGGCAATTGCTCGACAAGACCGCGCAGCCGGTAGACCGCCGATATGCGCGGTTGCAGGGCGCTCAATGTGGCCTCGAAGGGACCGGCGGACGCATCGACCTTGAAGGGGACGAAGGGGCCGCCGACACCCTTGGCGATCGTCGTCGTGGCGGCAAGCTTGTCGGTGTCGAGCCCGGTCTCCGCCAGCGCCCCGCGCAGTGTTTTCTGAGATTCGGCGAGCGACTGTTCCATATGGCGTAGCGCGGCGAGTTGCGCCGTTGCGGTCTCCGACAGCGACTGGTCAAGCCTGGTGAGCGATTCTGCGACGCGTTGCGCGGGTGCTTGCGGAGCTTCCTCCGCCTCGCCCGATTGCCAGGGGACGCTCTTGTGCTCTTCCGAGCTGCGGAGCCCGGGAGCGTCGGGAGCGGGCATCGGCTTGCTTGAGGTGATCGGCGCGAAGCTTGAGACGCTGGAGGCGCGGATCGGTTCCTCCGCCTTGATCAGGCGTGAACGCAGTGGAACCTTTGCAGGCGATGCAATGCCGCCGGCCTGCAGAGTTTCGGTGACGGCAGCGACCAGGGCCTGCTTGCTCTCCAGCTCGGCCTGACGCGTGGCCAGTTCGTCGACACGAGCCTCGACGCCATCCTGATCGAGCAGGGCGCGGCTGGCGAGCCGGTCGATATCGGCGCGCAACGCCGCGATCCTGTCTTCATAGGCATATTGCCGGGTGGTTTCGCGGGCGATCAGCCGCGCCGCGATATCGTCCTTGCTGAGGATGTACCAGCCGGTCACACCGCCCCAGGCGGTCGTAAGGGCCAGAAGCGAGAGCCCCGCGAAGGCTGTCGAACGGCGGATCGTGTAGCTCTTGTGTGAGGCCAGTCCCGTGACGGGAAGGGCCGGGCCAGGCGAGGCGGGATGAGTCATACGCAAAACCGGATGTAACGCTGCCGATGATGCGAGTAGACCTTGTTAGGGTTAATCCTTTGCAAATCGCCAGCGCCGGCTCAGCATTCTGCGGCGAGTGTCACATCTCCCGAACGGCCGCCAGCACCTCTTCGGCATGGCCGGCGACCTTCACCTTGGGCCAGATCCGCACGATGCGGCCGTCCTGATCGATCAGAAAGGTGGTTCGCTCCACCCCCATATACTTGCGGCCATACATGCTCTTCTCGACCCAGATGCCGTAGTTCTCGAGCACCGCGCGGGCTTCATCTGCGACAAGCGGGAAGGTGAGGGCATATTTCTGCTTGAAGCGATCGTGACGCTTGATCGGATCGGGAGAGATCCCGACGATTTCGGCCCCAGCTGCGGCAAACTCCGCATGCAAGCCATTGAAGGCAATGGCTTCCTTTGTGCAGCTCTCGGTATCGTCCTTTGGATAGGCATAGAGTACGATCTTGCGTCCCCTAAGGTCGGCGAGCGAGATCGTGCCTGCGCCATCCCTTGGCAATGTGAATTCGGGTGCGAGATCGCCCACCTGCAAGCCCATGAATTGCCTTCCTTTCGTCGCGATCGCGCTGCAAGGAGCGCACGGAATCGATGGGCAGGGTGTGCCGCCCGTTCATGCGCCAGCCAGCCTGGATGGAGCAGAAGCCGAATCGGTTAGTCTGGCCGCAACATCCGTGTAACCCGCATACGGCCATTCAGAGCCGGCGAAGACTCATAGAATCTGGTGAAGCCGGACCGAAGTCGCATTTCGGCCCCTTTCAGAACGCGAAAGTCCTTGGTGAACGAAGGTAACGACAAGGTCGGTCAGGAGCCGCCGCGGGTTGTGGCACCCGAAAGCACGACCTGCGACGAGGTTGCTGCGGTCGCGCGGCGCGCGAAGGCTGGGCTTGTCACGATCGTGGTGGCGGTGGCTGTCGCTGTGGTGACGCTGGCGGGCGCGGCTGGCGCTCTGCTGGTCACCGGGATGATTCCGCTCTCGGGCCTGGAGGGCCGCATCTCGGCCGCGATTGCAGAACGGCTCGGTCCTGACTGGCAGGTCGAGGCTGGCAGCGCAGAGCTCAGCCGGATCGACGGGCGTGCCCAGCTCCGGGTCAGGCAGGTTTCGTTCCGTCACCGTAGCGGTGCGGCCTTCCGTGCTCCGGAGGCCGTGCTCGGTTATGTGCCGCTGGCGCTGCTGCGCGGCGAAATCCGGCTGGTGTCGGTCGACCTGCGTGGCGTCAACATGCGCCTCGGCGTCAATCATGACGGCGCATTGATCGTGAATGCGGATGCGGCCCCTCCGGAACCGGTGGTGCAGCCGCCCGCCATTCCAGATGCCAGCCATTGGAACGTCTTTACCAACATCATGGAAGCCGTCGCGACGGTTGCGGCCGGAGACGGTCTTCTCGGCGCGCTCGAAACGGCAGGCATGCGCGGAGCGAGGCTGGCGCTGGTCGATCCCGATGGTCGACAGAGGACCAGTCTCGAGGATGTCGACATCAGATTGTCGCGTGTCGGCAACGGAGTCAGCCGCCTCACGATGAAGGGCCGGACCGGCTCGCGCTGGAAGGAACTCGCTATCGACCTGTCGGCCGATCCGGATGGAACGCGGCGGGCGGAGATCGATGTCGTTCGCTTCGAGCCCGCCGAGGCTGTTGCTCTCGCCGTGGGCACGTCCAGTGTCGCGATCAACGGGCTGCCGATGAAGGGCAAGATCTCCTTGGCTCAGCGCCCGGGCGGCGAAAGCAAGATGTCGGCGCGCTTCGACATCCTTCCTGGCACGATCACGTTTCGCGACAGCCCGGTCGCACCGATCTCGGTCGATACTGCCCATGTCGAGTTGGAGAGCGGAACGGGGCTGGCTGATCTCCGTGTGACCTCGGCGGAGTTCAAGGCTGGTCCGACGGTTCTGCGTGGTTCCGGCAGCTTGCGGGGAGAGAATGGTGTCTGGCGCGTGGGGCTGGATGCCAAGGGACAGATAGCCGGGGTCGGTTCGGATCCGGCGGTCGCCATCGACAGCATTCAGAGCGGCATCGTCCTCGACAGCTCGGCCGGGGAGGTCCGTATCGAGAGTTTCTCACTGCGCGGCCCGCTGATCGCGGTCGACATGACCGGGCTTGTGCAGAAGCGGGGCGAATCGCCCTATCAGCAGTTCTGGATCCGGGCGACGGATTCTGACGCGCGGGCCGCCCTTGCAATCTGGCCGGAGTGGACTGCGCCCCATCTGCACGCTTCGCTGAGCCGGGAGGTGGCCGCAGGCCGTCTCACTGCGGTGGATGTCAAGGTCGACCTGCCGGCAGAAGATCACGCCCGAATGCTGCAAGGTGCAGGCATGCCCGACAAGGCGCTGCTCGTAACGGTGGACGCGACGAATGTACGCTATCTGCCGGGGCCCGGTTTGCCGCCGCTGATCGACGGCACGGTCAGCGGCACCGCGACCGGCCGGACGGTCCAGCTTACCATCCCGAAGGCGACAGCCGATCTGCGTGATGGCCGAAAGCTCGCGTTGAGCGAAGGCAGCTTTGGCATTCTCGATACCTGGGCGCCGCGTCCCCAGGCCAAGATCGGCTTCCGCTCCGTCGGGCCGGCTGACGCGGTTGCGGCACTCTTCACCTTTCCCGCGCTCAAGGAGTTCAATCCCGGAGCAGGCGATCCGGCCTCGATCCGGGGCAGCAGTGACCTGAAGACCGTCATCACCTTGCCGATGGCCGACGATATCCAGCCTTCCGATGTCGTGGTCCAGACCTCCGGCACGCTCTCCAACATTGCCTCGGATACATTGCTCGCCACCGAGAAGCTCGAAGCGGCCAATTTCACGGTCGGGTTCGATCGAACTGGCCTTTCGATCCGGGGCGAAGGCCGCGTCGGCGGCGAACGCGCGCAGATGGAGATCCGCCAGAACACGAAGGGACAGGGCGAGGCGACGCTCGCCTTCACGCTCGACAACGCTGCCCGCCAGAAGCGCGGCTTCGGGCCGGAGCTCGGCGTCAACGGCCCCGTGCAGGTCAAGGTATCGAAACAGCTTGGCAAGGGCGCGGAAATCGCGCCGCGTGTCGAACTCGATCTGACCAAGGCGGCGATCGACGGAGTAATCCCCGGATTCGCCAAGCCCGCCGGGCGCGCGGGGCGGGCGACCTTCAATTACTTGGTCGATGCCGATGGTCCCGATCTCGATGATTTCACGCTCGATGCGTCGCCGGTCCTGATCCGTGGCAAGATCGAGCTCAACAAGCAGAGTGGGTTCGAGGGGGCCAGCCTCTCGCAGTTTCGGATATCCCCAGGCGACAATCTCAAGGTCGAGGCCAAGCGTGACGGAACGGTAACGAAGCTGGTGATCCGCGGGCAGGTTGCCGATGTACGGCCCTTCATTCGTGACCTGCAGGTCGGCGCGGCTCCGACGGCGCGAGGCGACAAGAACGCCGCGCGCGGCAACGATGTCGACGTCGATCTCGACGTGCCGATCCTGACCGGATTCAACAACGAGGCGATCGGCAACGGAGTGCTGAAGTTCTCAAAGCGAAATGGTGACCTGCGCTCCCTGAGTTTCGACGGTCGTATCGGCCGGGCAAGCGTTTCCGCAAGGCAGGCCCGTCAAGGTGAGGGCGCCGGCACACTTGTCCTGCAGTCGGAGAATGGCGGCTCGGTGCTGCGCTTCTTTGACTTCTACCGTCGGGCTCACGGCGGCGATCTGGTGCTGACGCTGGGCCCGGGCGACACGCGCCAAAGCGGAGAGCTGCTCTTCCGCAACTTCGTCGTGCGCGACGAACCGGCGTTGCGGCGGGTCCTCGGAGAGCAGGCAGTGACGGCCCTGTCCGGCGATCGCGTTGGCGGAGCGGGAGGACGCATCGACGCCAGCGAGGTCGCCTTCACCAAGCTGAGGGCAGAATTCACCCGTTCTGCCAGCCGCCTGGATGTCTCGGACATGGTGATCTGGGGTCAGCAGATCGGGTTCACGCTTCAGGGGAATGTCGATTACGGCCGCGACAAGGTCGATATAGGCGGCACCTTCGTGCCGAGCTATGCCTTCAACAACGCCTTCGCGCAGGTGCCGGTCGTCGGAATGATCCTCGGCGGAGGTCAGTATGGCGGCTTGTTCGCCCTGAATTTCCGGATATCGGGATCTGCCAGCGCGCCGACCATGTCGATCAATCCGCTCTCCGCGATTGCGCCCGGCATCCTGCGTCGTTTCGTCGATCCGCTCGGGGGCGCCCCTCTGGAGCGCCCCGCCAGGCTACCGGTCCCTGCGCCGAGCCAGGCCCAGCGCTGAGCCTGGCTCGGCGCCGCGACTTGGTGTCGCGACTTGGGGCGTCTATTCCGGCCGCAGCAGGACGTGCTTCTTGCGGCCGAAGGAGAGCTTGATCACGCCCTCCGGCGAGAGATGGCCTGCCCCGAGCGCCGCGCGCTCATCGGTGACGACCTCGTCATTGACGCGAAGACCACCGGACTTGACCTGCCGGCGGGCTTCGCCGGTCGAGGGCACCAGGCCGGCGGTGACGAAGGCGGTCAGGACGCCGAGACCTGCGTCGAGAGCGGTCCGCGAGACTCCGACACTCGGCAGGTCCTCTGCGAGCGTGCCCTCCTCAAAGGTCCGGCGCGCCGTCTCGAAGGCCGCTTCCGCAGCCTCGCGGCCATGCAGCAATGCGGTGGCCTCCGTCGCGAGTACCTTCTTGGCGTCGTTGATCTCGGAACCGCCGAGGGCTGCCAGACGGGCGATCTCGTCCATCGGGAGCTTGGTGTAGAGCTTCAGGAAGCGCTCGACATCGGCGTCCTCGGTATTGCGCCAGAACTGCCAGAACTCATAGGGGCTCATCAGATCGGCATTGAGCCAGACGGCGCCATTGGCGGTCTTGCCCATCTTGCCGCCCGAGGCCGTCGTCAGCAGCGGCGACGTCAGCGCATAGAGCTGCACATTCGCCATGCGGTGGCCGAGGTCGATGCCATTGATGATATTGCCCCACTGGTCGGAGCCGCCCATCTGCAGCACACAGCCCGTGCGCTTGTTCAGCTCCACGAAGTCGTAGGCCTGCAGGATCATGTAGTTGAATTCGAGGAAGGACAGCGACTGCTCGCGGTCGAGCCGCATCTTCACGCTGTCGAAGGACAGCATGCGGTTGACCGAGAAGTGACGGCCGACATCGCGCAGGAACTCGAGATAGTTGAGCCCGAGCAGCCAGTCGGCATTGTTCAGCATGCTCGCCGCACCGTCGAAGTCGAGATAGCGGGCAAAAACCTTGCGGATACCCGTCAGGTTGCGCTCGATGTCTTCGACCGTCAGCAGCTTGCGCGCCTCGTCCTTGAAGGACGGGTCACCCACCATCGAGGTGCCGCCGCCCATCAGCGCGATTGGCTTGTGGCCGGTCTCCTGCATCCAGTGCAGCATCATGATCTGAATCAGCGAGCCCGCATGAAGAGACGTCGCGGTCGCGTCGAAGCCGATATAGGCGCTGATCGGCCCCTTCAGCGCAGCCGCATCAAGCCCTTCCGGATCGGAGATCTGATGAACATAGCCGCGCTCGGAGAGAACGCGCAGAAGATCGGATTTGAAAGTCGTCATGGCGAAAGCTCGTTTGCATAATGCGACCTCATCTCCGAGGAGCAACCGCGGATTGCGTCCCGAAGGATGTCTCCAGCATGCGCTGGAGCGCCCTTCGGGATGCCGCTTCGCGACTCCCTGGGATGAGGGCTGAATTCAGACCTGTTCCTGTTCGGCCTTGCTGATCTCGGGGCCGACCTTGCGGTCGAGATAGAGGCTGACCGCCTCCATCAGCTGGTCGACGCGACCATCGAAGAAGTGGTTGGCGCCCTCGACCACGGCGTGTTCGATCTGGATGCCCTTCTGGGTCTTCACCTTCTCGATCACGGCCATGACCTCCTTGACCGGCGCCACGCGGTCTTCCGAACCGTGCACGAACAATCCGGAGGAAGGGCAGGGTGCCAGGAAGGAGAAATCATAGCGGTTCGCCATCGCGGCGATCGACATGAAGCCCTCGATCTCCGGGCGGCGCATCAGCAGCTGCATGCCGATCCAGGCGCCGAAGGAGACGCCGGTGATCCAGCAGCTCTTGGCCTCGGGGTTCAGCGCCTGCATCCAGTCCAGCGCAGCGGCGGCGTCCGACAGTTCACCGGCGCCATGGTCGAAATGGCCCTGGCTGCGGCCGACGCCGCGGAAATTGAAGCGCAGCGCCGAAAAGCCCCGGTTCACGAACGTGTAGAACAGATTGTAGACGATCTGGTTGTTCATCGTGCCGCCGAACTGAGGGTGCGGGTGCAGGATGATGGCGAGCGGGGCGCCCTTCTTCTTTGCGGGCTGGTAGCGACCTTCGATCCGTCCGGCCGGTCCGTTGAAAATCACCTCGGGCATATCACACTCGCCTTTTGTTGGGGCAGAGCCGCGCGCAACCGGCAAATCGGCGGCAAACTGCCGTCCAAAATGTCCCGCTGCCCTTGACGGACCTGCCGCTCGCGCCCTACATCAAGCGCTTAGAATAGTTCTAACAGCCGTGAACAAGACCGGAACAAACGAGCGGTTTGCCGTTTTGGCGAACCTGCGGTCCCGGAACACGGCCGGTTGGATGGGCGGCTATAGCACGGCGCAGGGGTGCAATTTCAAGCATTTCGTGCCGGCCAGGCCGCCGCTGGATCGGAGCTTCGCAAACGTGACCGGGTCAGCCCGCAGCTATCTCGACCACAACGCCACCACGCCGGTTCGCCCGGACGTGGCGGAGGCGATGCTGGCCGCGTTGCGCATGCCCGGCAATCCATCCTCCGTCCACGGTGAGGGCAGGCTGGCGCGGGCTGCTGTCGAGAAGGCACGGGAACAGGTCGCACGCCTTTGCGCTGCCAGCCCGGCCAACGTCGTTTTCACCAGCGGCGGCACGGAGGCCAATGCCACGGTGCTTTCGCCGGGGTTGATGGAATGCAGTGGCGGACGCGATTGCATCCGCGTGCCGGGCTCGCTTCTGCTCTATGGGGCGACCGAGCATGCCTGCGTCCGCGACGGTCATCGCTTCGCAGGTGGTGCAGCGGAAACCATCCCGGTCGATGCCACGGGGCTTGCCGATCTGGCCTGGCTCGAGGCGCGGCTGCAGAGATTGGCCAGCGAGCAACCCGGCGCGCGGGCGCTCGTTTCGCTGCATCTTGCAAATAACGAAACCGGCGTCATTCAGCCGATTGCCGAAGCAGCGGTCATTGCCAGGCGTTACGGCGCGCTGCTGCACTGCGACGCGGTTCAGGTCGCCGGCAAAATTTCTATCGATATCAACGCATTGGGCGCAGATGTTCTGGCTCTGTCTGCGCACAAGATCGGCGGTCCGAAGGGAGTTGGCGCCATCGTCCTCCGCAGTGGTGCCTACGAACTCGCCGACAAGCCGGTTCGCGGTGGTGGGCAGGAACGTGGCTGGCGTGCCGGCACAGAAAACGTTCCCGGCATCGTCGGCTTCGGCGTCGCTGCCGAGATCGCCGGCGAGGCCATCGCGACCGAGGCGGCCAGGCTTTCGGATCTCCGCAACATGCTGGAAGCCGGTATCCTGTCCCTCGCACCGGAGACGGTTCTATTCGGTGGCGCTACCCCGCGTCTGCCGAATACCAGCGCCTTCGCGACGCCGGGGATCAAGGCGGAAACGGCGTTGATCATGCTGGATCTCGCTGGCATAGCGCTCTCGTCCGGCTCGGCCTGCTCCTCGGGCAAGGTCAAGCGCTCGCATGTCCTGGATGCCATGGGCGTCGACCCTGTCATGAGTGCAGGGGCCTTGCGGGCGAGCCTGGGATGGACCACTTCCGAGGCCGATATCGCTCATTTCCTTGCGGCATACGCGAAGGCGCTTGCCGCGAAAACCGGTCGGGAGAGGCAGGCGGCGGCCTGACTGTTCCGGCGACTATCTTGAAAGAACCGGCGGGCCTTGAACCCGCGACTGGAGACTGAATATGGCAGCGGTCCAGGAGACCATTGATCAGGTCAAGTCGATTGACGTGACCGAGTACAAATACGGCTTCGTCACCGAGATCGAAGTCGATAAGCCCGCCAAGGGGCTGACCGAAGACACGGTCCGCTACATCTCGGCGCGCAAGAACGAGCCGGCATGGATGCTGGAATGGCGGCTGGATGCCTTCCGGCGCTGGAAGACGATGACGGAGCCAACCTGGTCGCGCGTCAACTACCCGCCGATCGATTATCAGAACATCTATTACTACGCCGCGCCGAAGATGGGCGCGCAGCCGAAATCGCTCGACGAGGTCGATCCGGCGATCCTTGAGACCTATAAGAAGCTCGGTATTCCGCTCCGTGAGCAGGAGATTCTCGCTGGCGTCGCGCCGGAGAACCGCGTTGCGGTCGATGCCGTCTTCGACTCCGTTTCGGTTGTCACCACCTTCAAGAAGGAGTTGGCCGAGGCCGGCGTGATCTTCTGCTCGATCTCCGAGGCGATCCAGGAGCATCCCGAGCTCGTCAAGAAGTACCTCGCCACCGTCGTTCCGGTGACCGACAACTACTTCGCCACGCTGAACAGCGCGGTCTTCACCGATGGCTCCTTCGTCTACATCCCCAAGGGCGTGCGCTGCCCGATGGAGCTGTCGACCTATTTCCGCATCAACGAGCAGAACACCGGCCAGTTCGAGCGCACGCTGATCATCGCCGAAGAGGGCTCCTATGTGAGCTATCTCGAAGGCTGCACGGCGCCGAAGCGCGACGAGAACCAGCTCCACGCGGCGGTGGTCGAGCTGATCGCGCTCGATGATGCCGAGATCAAGTACTCGACCGTGCAGAACTGGTTCCCCGGCGATGCCGAGGGCAAGGGCGGCATCTACAACTTCGTCACCAAGCGCGGCGATTGCCGTGGCAAGAACTCGAAGATCTCGTGGACGCAGGTCGAGACCGGCTCCGCCATCACCTGGAAATACCCGTCCTGCATCCTGCGCGGCGACGGCTCGCGCGGCGAGTTCTACTCGATCGCCGTGTCGAACGGCATGCAGCAGGTCGATAGCGGCACCAAGATGATCCATCTCGGCCGCAACACGACCTCGAAGATCATCGCCAAGGGCATCGCGGCGGGAAAGTCGGACTCGACCTATCGCGGCATGGTCTCGGCGCATCGCAAGGCGACGGGCGCGCGCAACTTCACCAACTGCGATTCGCTGCTGATCGGCGACCAGTGCGGCGCGCACACGATCCCCTATATCGAGGCCAAGACCGCCACCGCGATCTTCGAGCATGAGGCTACGACCTCGAAGATCGGTGAGGACCAGCTCTTCTATTGCCAGCAGCGCGGCCTCTCCGAGGAGGAGGCGGTGGCGCTGATCGTCAACGGCTTCGTCAAGGAGGTGCTGCAGCAACTCCCGATGGAGTTCGCCGTCGAGGCGCAGAAGCTCATCACTATCTCGCTCGAAGGCTCCGTCGGCTAGCGCGACATCATGGTCTGGCATGTCCAGACCAGCCACGCCCTTCTTGAACAGACACCAGCCGCGGATGCTTGGCACAAGACCGAGCGCGACGCGGCAGAAACCGGAACTCTGACCAATGCTCGAAATCCGCAACCTGACCGTCAAGATCGCCGACGAGGACACCCAGATCCTGAACGGCCTGAACCTCACCGTGAATGACGGCGAAGTCGCTGCCATCATGGGGCCGAACGGCTCCGGCAAGTCGACCCTGTCCTATGTCATCGCCGGCAAGGAGGACTATGAGGTCCTCGACGGCGAGATCCTGCTGAATGGCGAGAACGTGCTGGAGATGGAGGCCGATGCCCGCGCCGCCGCCGGCATCTTCCTGGCCTTCCAGTATCCGCTGGAGATCCCCGGCGTCGCCACCATGACCTTCCTGAAGGCGGCGATGAACGCGCAGCGCAGGGCTCGCGGCGAGGACGAACTGCTGACGCCAGACTTCATCAAGCGCGTCAACGCTGCAGCTGATGGCCTTGGCATCAATCGCGAAATGCTGCGCCGCCCGCTCAATGTCGGCTTCTCCGGCGGTGAGAAGAAGCGCATGGAGATCCTGCAGATGGCGCTGCTCGCGCCCTCCATGTGCATCCTTGACGAGACCGATTCCGGCCTAGACATCGACGCGCTGCGCATCGTTGCCGAAGGCGTCAATGCCTTGCGCGACAAGAGCCGCGGCTTCCTGGTGATCACCCACTACCAGCGCCTGCTCGAGCACATCGTGCCCGACACCGTGCATGTCATGGCCAGGGGCCGCATCGTCCGCACCGGCGGCAAGGAACTGGCCCTGGAGCTCGAGAAGAGCGGTTACGCAGCCTATGGGGAGGCCGCCTGATGGCCATCGTCACCCCGCTGAAGACCGCGGCCGAGCAGGTCCTCGCCCAGCAGTTCGCCAATGTGAAGGCTGAGCTGCCGGGAGCCGGGCCGGTTCGCAAGCTGCGCGAAGATGCCTTCGCCGGCTTCGAGGCCAAGGGCCTGCCGCATCGCCGCCTCGAAGCCTGGCGCTATACGGATCTGCGCATGATGCTGCGCGAGGCGAAGCCTCTCGCCGGCGGCAATGCTGCAACCCAGGCCGTGCGCGACCGTCTTTCCACGCTGAAGCTGGACGGTCTCAGGCTCGTCCTGATCGACGGCGCCTTCAATGCCGAGCTTTCGGGCCTCGCTGCCTTGCCCGAGGGCGTCACGGTTCATGCCCTGGCCGACGCGCTGGTTTCGCCGCGCGAGGATCTGACGCGGATCCTCTCCGGTCCCGCCGTCGCGGAAGGCGATACCGGCCTGATGCTCAACACGGCGTTGATGCGTGACGGTGTCCTGGTCGAGATCGCGGAAGGCACCGAACTCGCGGCGCCGATCGCGATCATCTCGCTCGCCTCCGGCGAAGACGAGCAGGCGATCTTCAGCCGCTCGGTCGTGCTTGCCGGCAAGGGCGTCAAGGGCTCGATCGTCGAGATCAGCGAGAGCGCCGGGGCGAAAGCTGCGCAAATCAACACGGCGATCGTCTTCGAAGCCGGCGACGAAAGCGAGATCCAGCACATCCGGCTCGTGACGCGCCAGCCGGCCGAGACAGTGCAGGTGCTGAGTCTGCTCGCGACTGTTGGCGCCCATGCCAGGTTCGACTCCTTCGCGTTGATCTGCAATGCGGGCACGGTGCGTCAGCAGCATTTCGTGCGTTATGCCGGAGAGCACACTGAGGTCGGGCTACGCGGCGTCAACCTGCTCGGTGGCCAGGAGCATTCCGACGTCACGCTCGTGGTCGACCATGAAGTCCCTCACGGCACCAGCCGCGAGCTGTTCAAGTCGATCATTGGCGGCGAAGGCACCGGCGTCTTCCAGGGCAAGGTCATCGTGCGTCAGCATGCGCAGAAGACCGATGGCAGCATGAAGAGCAATGCGCTGCTCCTGAACGACGGCGCGACCATGTTCAACAAGCCCGAGCTCGAGATCTTCGCCGACGACGTGGTCTGCGGCCATGGCGCCACCGTGGCGCAGATCGATGGCGAGCAGCTGTTCTATCTGATGGCGCGCGGCCTGCCGCGGCCTCAGGCCGAGGCGCTGGTTCTGCAGGCCTTTGCCGGCGAGGCGGTCGAGTTCGTTGCCGACGAGGCGTTGCGCGACCTGATCATGGGCGAAGTCGAAGGTTGGCTCGCCAACCGCGAGCACACAGCCGAGAAGGCAGCCTGATGCCATACGTCAATCTCCAGATCACCAAGGGTGCGACCCGTGAACAGAAGGCCGAGATCGTCAAGGAGTTCACGCAGACCCTTGTCCGCGTGCTCGGCAAGAACCCGGACAACACCCATATCGTGATCCAGGAGATCGAGCGCGAGGACTGGGGCCATGCCGGCGTGCTCGTCGCCGACAGGCCAAGCAATCCTGGAAAGGCCTGACCATGAATGCGCCGGTGAAGCCTTATGACGTTGCGGCGATCCGCCGGGATTTCCCGATCCTGAGCCGGGAGGTCTACGGCAAGCCGCTGGTCTATCTCGACAATGCGGCCTCGGCGCAAAAGCCGAATGTCGTCATCGATGCGATGAGCCGGCTGATGCGCGAGGACTATGCCAATGTCCATCGCGGGCTGCACTACCTCGCCAACGCGTCGACTGAGGCCTATGAGGCGGCGCGCGAAAGCGCGCGCCGCTTCCTCAATGCCGCCCATCTCGAAGAGATCATCTTCACCCGGTCCTCGACCGGCGCGCTGAATCTCGTTGCCTCGTCTCTCGGGCGCCATCTCGGCATCCAGGAGGGCGACGAGATCATTCTCTCGATCCTGGAGCACCATTCCAACATCGTGCCCTGGCACTATTGGCGCGAGCGGCATGGGGCGGTGATCAAATGGGCGCCGATCGACGAGGACGGCAATTTCCTCATCGAGGAATTCGAGAAGCTGATCTCGCCGCGCACCAAGATCGTGGCACTGACCCATATGTCGAATGCGATCGGCACGATCGTTCCGATCGCCGAGGTTGCTGCCATCTGTCAGGCCTATCGGATTCCGCTGGTCGTGGATGGCAGCCAGAGCGCGGTGCATCTGCCGGTCGACGTGCAGACCCTCGGCTGCGATTTCTACTGCTTCACCGGCCACAAGACCTATGGACCGACTGGCTCCGGCGTCCTCTGGGGCAAGCGCGAATGGCTGGAAAAGCTGCCCCCCTATGAGGGCGGCGGCGAGATGATCGTCACCGTCAGCGAGGACGCGATCACCTATAACGACCCTCCGCATCGCTTCGAGGCGGGGACGCCGGCGATCGTCGAGGCCGTGGGGCTTGGTGCCGCGCTCGACTACATGATGGCGCTGGGGCGCGAGAATATCGCCGCCCACGAGGCCAAGCTCACCAGCTATGCCATGCAGCGGCTCGGCGAGATGAACTCGATCCGGATATTCGGCAGGGCTGCGAACAAGGGTGCGATCGTCTCCTTCGAGTTGAAGGGCGCGCATGCGCATGACGTTGCGACCGTGATCGACCGCGCAGGTGTCGCAGTCAGGGCCGGTACCCATTGCGCGATGCCGCTTCTGGCCCGATATGGAGTGACGTCGACCTGCAGGGCTTCTTTCGGCCTCTACAATACGCTGGAAGAAGTCGACCATCTGGTCGAGGCGTTGCGGAAGGCCGAGAGCCTTTTCGCCTGAACGGGATTGTTGTGATGAGTGAGAGCGCCACCGAAGAGCTGAAGCCGAACGCCCCCAGCATGGGCGCGAGCTCGGGCCTGCCGCCGGAGGAGATCGATCGTCTCACCGACGATATCGTTGCAGCGCTGAAGACGGTCTACGATCCGGAGATTCCGGCTGACATCTATGAGCTCGGCCTGATCTACCGGGTCGATATCGCCGATGACCGCCAGGTCGCGATCGACATGACTCTGACCGCGCCAGGGTGCCCGGTTGCCGGCGAGATGCCCGGCTGGGTCGAGAACGCGGTGAGCGCCGTGCCCGGCGTCGCTGCGGTGACGGTGAGCATGACCTTCGATCCGCCCTGGGACCAGTCCCGGATGTCGGACGAGGCCAGAGTAGCGCTCGACATGTGGTGACAAGGGCAGGCGGGCTTCCGTGCGGGGACAGCGCAGGACGAACGAGCGGGAGCTCGCGATCGCGCGGCGCGCATATGCCCGGCAGATGCTCGCCAGCGTCGGCGTCGCCGATAATCCTGCGCTCGAGAGCGCCTTTGCGGCAGTCGCGCGCGAGTGCTTCATCGGCCCGCCGCCATGGCATATGTCGCGCGGCGGCAGCTATGCGATCCTGACATCCAGTGATCCGACCGTCGTCTATCAGGATGTCCTGATCGCCTTGGCGCCGGAGCGCGGCGTCAACAACGGCAGCCCAAGCCTGCATGCCCATTGGCTGAATGCGCTGAGGCCGCGTGCGGGCGAGCGCGTCGTCCATATCGGTGCTGGCACCGGATATTATACGGCAATCCTGGCGCAGCTTGTCGGCCCCGCGGGACAGGTGCTGGCGGTCGAGTACGATCCGGTCTTGGCCGAGCGTGCCGCCGCCAATCTGTCGGACCAGCCCTCGGTCACGGTCGTCAAGGGCGACGGCGCCGAATGGCCGCGCGAGCCGGTCGATTGCATCTACGTCAATTTCGCCGCCGCCCGCCCTGCCGAGGCATGGCTCGATCGCCTCGCGCCCGGTGGCCGGCTGATCTTTCCGCTTGGCGTGCCCGGGCCGGTCGATGCAAGGGGCAGGAGAGGGCGACATTCCTTTCGCGGTGCGGGCTATCTGGTTGAACCTCAGGGCGAGGGCTTCAGCGTCTCCTGGCTCGGAATGGCATCCTTCGTCTGCGCTGAAGGCGCCCTTGCCGGGACGCCGGCCGAGCAGGCGGCCCTGTGGGCGGCCTTTGGCGGCGGAGATGCGGAATTCGTGCGCAGCCTCAGGCGCGGCGACGAAAAATCCTCTGCGCGGCTCTGGCTGCAGGGCAATGGCTGGAGCCTGAGCTACGACACCGCCACGAAGGAGCACTGATCTCCGCCGAGCTAAAGCTCTGCGAGCATCGCTGCCTTGGCAGCGCAGATGCGCTCCTCATTGCGCCGGTAGAAGGTCCATTGCCTGATCCGCCTCGGCGTCACCAGCCGTGCCCGCACGAGAACCTTCATGTGTTCGCTCAGCGTCGGCTGGCTGATACCGAGCTTCTCGGCGATGAAGACCCCGCAAACCCCATCCTCGACCAGATCTCCGTCGACCTGTGGCGGAAAATGCGCGCGCGGATCCTTCAGCCAATCCAGGATCTGGAGGCGGCGCTCATTGGCGAGCGCGCGGAACAGGTCAGCCGGGTTCATTCTGGCACTTTGCCAAATCCCTAATTCATGGCAAGAGGAATCCCTCTGAGCCATCGGATTCCAGCGTCGATCGGAGCCGCCATGCCGTCCTACCCCTTCGAAACCGTCGATGTCTTCACGGACCGTCGCTTTGGCGGAAATCCGCTGGCCGTCTTCACCGATGCGCGCGGCATGTCGGACGCGCAGATGCAGTCCTTGGCCGCGGAGATGAATCTCAGCGAGACGACCTTCGTGCTGCCGCCAGACGATCTGGCTCATACCGCACGTGTCCGCATCTTCCACCGCACCGGCGAAATGCCCTTTGCGGGCCATCCCAACGTGGGTACGGCCTGTGTGCTGGCGCGGCATGGCCACGACCGCGATGGCGTGCTTCTTTTCGAGGAAATCGCGGGCCTCGTCGAGGTGAAGGTTGAGCGAGATCCCAATGGCACGGTGACGGGCGCCACGATCGCTGCGCCGCAGCCGCTCTCGACAGGCATCACGCTCCCCGTTGCCGGGATTGCCGCCTGTGCCGGTCTGAACCCCTCGGATGTGGTGGTCGTGTCGCACCAGCCGCTCCAAGCCTCGGTCGGCGTGCGCTTCGTGCTGACCGAAGTGAAGGCGGAGGCTCTGTCACGGGCCGTTCCCGATCTCGCATCGTTCCGGGCGCTTGAAGCAGCGCACCCGGAGCTGGAGAAGCGGTTATCGCTCTTCCTCTATGTGCGTAATGGGCAGAGCATCCGCGCCCGCATGTTTGCGCCATTGGCCGGTACATGGGAGGACCCGGCAACGGGTTCGGCGAGTGCCACGCTGGCAGCGTTGCTGCTATCGCTTGGTGATGGCGAGAGTGCACGCTTCGAACTCACCCAGGGCGTCGAGATGGGGCGCCCGAGTCTGCTGCAATTGACGGCGCGGCGCAGTGAGGACGGCATCCGCGCGACCGTCGGCGGCGGATGCGTACCGGTGCTGCGCGGCGAGGCGCAGCTTTAGATCATCGGACCGGATCTCGTATCCGGTCCGATGGCCTCATCTCCTGTGTTCGCGTCGGCTTTTCCGAAAATCACGATCCACGTTTGGGGCCGACGCCTTAGATCATCGGACCGGATATCGTATCCAGTCCGATGATCTAACCCTTTGTCTTTGCATCGGCTTTCCCGAAAACCGCAATCCACTTTTCGGGCCGATACTTTAGCCGTTCAACCCCAATTGCTGGCGCAGCGTCTTTGTCAGTTTGAGCGCAATCAGACGATGGCTTTCGCGGAGATAATCCCGAAGCGCATCGTCGGCCATGCTCTCATCGGATTGCCGCTGGATCCAGGTCATTCCCCGTGAGGCGAGATAGGGGGCAGGCCGCAGGCCGGGCTGCTCCTGGAGGATGGTGTAGGCCATATCCGAGCATTTGAAGGTGACGGCCAGCGGCTTGCCGCCGCTCCAGCCGGCAATGGCAAAAACCTTGCCGCCGACCTTCCAGACATGGGCGCCGCCCCATTGCACGACATGGCTCGTCGCTGGCAACGAGGCGCAGAACGCGTTGTAGTCATCAAGCGTCATTGGCGCCCCCGTGCTCCCATTGCGAGCCTGAGCGCTCAGTACTGCTCTGCATCAATCCCGTAGCGCGCCGCTGCCCCCTTGATCTGCGACCAGGTCTCATCGTCAAGGGGAATGCCGGCGCGAGCGCGCTCGGCGCGGACCGCGCGCTCCTTGTCGCCCGGCGCCAGCACGGGATTGGCCGGGTCCTGCGGCTTCGCGGCGCGAACAAACGCGAGATAGCTCTCGGTCCGGCTCTTGCGGAGCGCGGCGTCCGGCTCCAGCCGCGACGGGTCGATCAGCACGCCGAACAGCGAATTGATGATCCAGCTCCTCTGTGGCTTTTCGTCGATACGGGCAGCGCCCATCAGTCCGGCTGAGAGCAGTTCGGCAATCAGCGACAGGCCGGCGCCCTTGTGATCGCCGAAGGGCAGCAACGCGCCGAGCGGCAGGTCCGGAATGGCGTGCTGGAAGACATGGGAGGGATCGGTCGTTGGCCTGCCCTCGCCATCGATGATGTAGCCCGGAGGCACCTCAACGCCCTTGTTCAGCGCGACGCGAGCCTTGCCATGCGCCATGCGGCTGGTGGCGAAATCCAGGATGATCGGCTGACCATCAGGCACGGGAATGCCGATGGCGTGCGGATTGGTGCCGAAACGGGCTTCCTTGGCGGCATAGGGCGCGACGATCGGCGGGCGGCCGGCGACATTCACCCAGAAGAACGAGATCAGCCCGGCTTCCGCGGCGATCTCGGCATAGTGGCCGATGCGGCCGATATGGTGCGCGTCCAGCAGATTGACGATGGCGACGCCACCGTCTTGCGCCATCTTGGCTGCGCGTTCGACCGCCTCGCGCGCGGTGGGCTGCCCGAGCGCGACCTGGCCGTCGATGATCAGGAAGGGAGCGCTGTCGAGTTTCGTGACGGGCGCTGCGTCCGGTTTCAGGTTCCCGTCCGCCAGCGAGGTGAAATAGAGCGGGATCATGCCGACACCATGGCTGTCATGGCCGCTCAGATTGGCGAGCACGAGATGGTGTGCCGTCTCCTGTGCCTGCGCCTCCGTCCAGCCGGCCCTTGTGACCATCTCGCGGACGAGGGCATGGAGCGATTCCGGGCGGTGCAGGCGATAGGTCATGTGTGTTCGAGCCGCTTCTGGTGAGAATGTCACAGTGCATGCCCCGGTCCGTCATGCAATGCGCGCAATGAAATGGCGCCGTTGCGCCGCAACACCTCGACGTTGCGCTTACCGATCCTTATGTAGGACATGCAATCCTGTTTCATCGGGCCTTGAACCCGATCGAGGAGGGACGAGGATGTTTTCAATTCCGGGCCTGAAGGTGGTGTCGCTGACCGACGCCGCTGCGACGCGTATCCGCGAGATCATGGCGCAATCGGCGCTCGACAATCCGGACGCGCCGGCGCTCGGCCTTCGTGTCGGCGTCAAGAAGGGCGGCTGCGCGGGGATGGAGTACACCTTCGAGGTCGCCCGTGAGGCGCATAAGGGCGACGAGGTCGTCACCGAGAAGGATGCGACCGTGGTCGTCGATGGCAAGGCTGTGCTCTTTCTGCTCGGCACCGAGCTGGATTTCAGGAGCGACCGCTTCTCCTCGACCTTCGTCTTCAACAACCCGAACCAGGTTTCCGCCTGTGGCTGCGGCGAATCGGTCGAGATCAAGCCCCACGCCGAAACGGCGCTTACCGGCTCCTGATCCCCGGATAGCGCGAGTCAGGCCACGCGGCTTGTCGTGTCCAGCGCCTCTTCGGTGATCGTGCGGTTGCGGCCGTCACGCTTGGCCTGCATCAAGGCCTGATCGGCGCGATCGACCAGTGAACCGGCCGTGTCGCCTCGACGATAGACCGAGACTCCCAGCGAGATGGTGATCCGACCGAGGTTTTCGTTGGTCGAGCGCTTGATCAACTCGCGGGTGAGAAGCGCCTGGCGCACCGTCTCGGCACCGAATTTGCCGGCGACGATATCGGCTTCCGGCAGGATGATCGCAAATTCCTCGCCGCCGAAGCGCGAGATCACCGCCTTCTCCTTGAATTTGTCCTTCATGGTGCGGGCGACGAGGCGCAGCACCTGATCGCCGGTCAGATGGCCATGTGCGTCGTTGAAGGTCTTGAAGAAGTCGATATCGGCCATGACCAGCGCAAAGGGCTCGCGCTGCAGCGTCGCCTGGTCGATCGATTTCTGCAGCATCTCCTCGAAGTGGCGGCGATTGGCGAGGCCGGTCAGAGGATCGGTCAGCGCCTCGGCCCGCGTCGTTTCCAGCGCCTCGCGAAGATGGCGGATCTCGTTGGAGCTGTCCTTCAATTGCGACTCGAGCTGGGTCTTGCGCACCACCTCTTCGCGGGTCGACATGACCAGCGCTTCGACCCATTCGCGCAAGCGCTGCCGGTCGGTCATGGGCGGGACTTCGTCCGACATCGCGCTGAGGCGGCCGTGATAGCGCTCGCTCGAATCCAGCGCGCGATCGACCAGCGACATCAGGCTGTCGATCTCGCCGAGAACCTGCAGGCTGGTGCGTTCGGCCTGGCGCGCGAGCCGTTCGGTGCTGATGAAGCGGTCATAGAGGCTGTCGATATCGGCAGCGCCGACCTGACCCTCGCTACCGGTGATGATCGCGTTCATCACCATGCTGAGTGCGGGCATCTCGCCGCTCAGATGTGCGTACCAGACCTCGAAGGCGCGGGGATAGCCGGGAGAGCCATGTTGGCGCATGGCCGCAACGACACGGTCGGGCAGGTCGGACGTGTACTGGGAGGACTGCGTCTGTTCGCTCATCGTCATCGCCCGACCGGAGCCGATCCCGCTGGCCACACCGGCCATCTCGGGCTCGATTGTGAATCGAAGCGGGACATTCTGTCCGTCATGACGGCGGCAATCGCGCCCCGCAGGGTGGCTGCGGGAAGCCCTAGCCACTCACTAAGATTGGAGGAACGGTGTTAAGATACCGTTGATGCTGCGGTGTCAGCCGACCTTGACGGGCCTCAGCAGGAAGGCCGGGACGTGATCGCCCAGGCCCTTGACCTTGGGTTCGCGATCGTCCTCGTCCCGACGCCGATCATGTGGGCGCGAGTGCGCTGGCGCAGGCTGCTCGCTGGCATKGCGAATGCGGGTCTTGGTCGGCCGGTCCTCGCCACGGCGGCGGGTGTCCTGAGGGGCACGATCGGCGACTTCCACGACCGCTGCCTCTTCCGACGGTGCGGCTTCCTCGCGTGGGGTCCGCAGGGGACGCCCGCGACCGCCACGCGGCGAACGCTTGTCGTCGCGGCGGCTGCGACGCTCGTCGCGCGGTTCACCGGGAGGCAGGTCGTTGAGGCCGGGGCCTTCCCAGGCAATCGGCTGGCCGGTGAGCTTCTCGACGGCGGCGACAAGCTTGTCGTCGTGACGGGTGACGATCGTGAAGGCTGCGCCGAGGCGGCCGGCCCGGCCGGTGCGGCCGATGCGGTGGACATAGTCCTCGGCATGGGTCGGAACGTCGAAATTGAAGACGTGGCTGACGGCCGGGATGTCAAGCCCTCGGGCGGCGACGTCGCTCGCCACCAGGATCGGATTCTCGCCGGTACGGAAGGATTCCAGTGCGGCCATGCGGGCATACTGGTCCATGTCGCCATGCAGCGCGACGGCAGGGAAACCATGTTTCAGCAGGGACTTATGGAGCGTCGCGACATCGCGCTTGCGGTTACAGAAGACAATCGCGTTCTGCAGGTCCTTGGCGTCGCGGATCAGCTTGCGCAGCGTGTCGCGCTTCTCATAGTCCTGCGAATTGGAGGCGATCAGGCGCTGCGTGATGGTCGTGGCTGCCGTCGCGGGACGCGAAGCCTCGATGCGCACCGGATTATGCAGGAACTGCTCGCTGATCCGAGTGATTTCCGGCGGCATCGTCGCCGTGAAGAACAGGGTCTGCCTCGTGAAAGGCACAAGCTTGCAGACGCGCTCGATGTCGGGGATGAAGCCCATGTCGAGCATGCGATCCGCTTCGTCGATGACTAGCAATTCGACGCCGGTCAGCAGCAACTTGCCGCGCTCCACGTGATCGAGCAGGCGCCCAGGCGTCGCGATCAGTACGTCAACGCCGCGGGTGATCTTGGCGTCCTGATCGCCGAAGGAGACGCCGCCGATCAGCAGCGCGACCGAGAGCTTCTGGTTGACGCCGTAACGCGAGAAATTCTCCTCGACCTGCGCGGCAAGCTCGCGGGTCGGTTCCAGGATCAGCGTGCGGGGCATCCGCGCCCTGGCCCGGCCATTCTCCAGAATGGTGAGCATCGGCAAGGTGAAGGCGGCGGTCTTGCCCGTGCCCGTCTGCGCAATGCCGAGCACATCGCGGCGCGCGAGCACATGGGGAATGGCCTGAGCCTGGATGGGGGTAGGCGTGGAATAGCCTGCGGATGTGACCGCCGTCAGAACTTTATCGCTGAGGCCGAGTTCGGCAAAAGACATCGAGAGTTGCGCTTCTTCAGGGTCGGTGACACGTGGCGGGACGACCTATCAACCGCGACGGTGGCGCGACTTCTCTTTCCTGCGCGCCTTCGGACCCCTGTCCAATGCAGAAATAACGCGGGAAAGTCAACA
Organism: Allobosea sp. 05T433; assembly: GCF_056396065.1. NCBI lineage: Bacteria > Pseudomonadati > Pseudomonadota > Alphaproteobacteria > Hyphomicrobiales > Alloboseaceae > Allobosea > Allobosea sp. 05T433. The sequence continues at coordinate 170,376 of NZ_JBFTKS010000011.1, forward strand.
AACTAGGCAAGAACGGAAGGTATGATTGCCATGAACGAGCCGCTTGTGCTGATTCCAGGGTTGAGCTGCACCGCGGCGCTCTATGGACCGCAATGGCCGGCGCTTGCCCCAGGGCGGCCGGTCCTCGTCGCCGATCATGCCCGCGACGATAGCCTGGCCGCCATCACAGCTCGGCTGCTGGAGGCGGCCCCGGAGCGGTTTGCGCTCTGCGGTCTGTCGATGGGTGGCTATATCGCCTTGGACATCATGCGCCGGGCGCCGGAGCGCGTGACGCGGCTGGCGCTGCTCGACACCAGCGCGAAGCCGGCGACGCCGGAAACCAACGCGCCGCGTGAGCAGATGATTGCTCTCGCCGAGAAAGGGGCCTTCGACAATGTCACGACTTTGCTCTGGCAAAAGCTCGTGGCGCCGGAACGCCTGACCGACGAGGTACTGCGCCTCGATGTGCGGAAAATGGCAGAAGATATTGGTGCAAAAGGGTTTGTTCGCCAGCAAAGAGCGATCATGGGGCGGCCGGACTCTCGGCCGGGCCTTGCTGCCATCTCGGTGCCGACAATGATTCTGGTTGGCGCGGAGGACCAGATCACGCCTGTCGCGGAAGCCCGGGAGATCGCCGATGGAATCGGGGGCAATGCGCGGCTGCGCACCATTCCCGATTGCGGCCATCTCTCGACACTGGAAGCGCCACAGGCGGTTACAGAAGCGCTGCTGAGCTGGCTGGGCTGACGCTCAGCGCGGAGCGGAGCAGGGGTCGAGCCTGGTTTCGTTTGCGCTCTTGCGGATCGATCCGGTGACGAGCGGATCGATCATCTGGCCCTTGGAGGCTGCGGATGCGACCTGGCTCAGGCGCTCTGTGTCGAGATGGTGCGCCGTCTGGGTGGAAACGAAATTGACGGCGATGACCGAAAGGAAGGCGATCGCCGCGCCAGCCTTGGCAACATCCGCGACCATGCTGCCGCGCTCGTTTTTCAAGAAGAGTTTGATGACCCGCATGGGGCGCTCCGCATCGTTGGGGCGCAATGCCGCCCCTTGATGAGCATTTTGCGCGCGCGCCAGTAAAAGCTTGGTTAGCGAATGCTTGCCGGGGTCGTCAGAATGCCATTCAAGCGTGTCCTGTTTGCTCGAAAGAGTGTCTGCAGCGCCCGCAGCACGGCCATCACGGCCGGACGCTGGCGGGGGACCTCGTGCGAGACGAGAAAGATCTCGTCGGCAGTTTCGTCCGGGGGCGGCGCGAGGCGGATCAGCGCGTCGTCGAAATCGGCCATGAAGCACGGCGCCATCGAAACGGCGCCCGCCGAGCGAATGCTCTCATAGCGCGCGGCTGAATCTCCGACGCGGGCCGCGATCGGGCGCCCATTGGCCCAGTTCAGGATGTGCTCCTCGATACGGGAGGAGACGTCACGGCTGACCGAAATGATGGGCGCCGTCAGAGGATCGACATCGCGGCGCGCATAGAGCGCCTGCACCAGTCGACCGATCTTCTGGCTGAAATAGCCGCTCTCCTGCGGGGGGCGGCGCATCCGGATTGCAATATCGGCATCCCCGCGAGCCAGGTCGAGCCGGTCTCGCGTGCTGATGATGCCGATCTCGACGCCGCCCGCCTGGGCCGAAATCGTCGTCGCATGCATGGTCAGGAACAGGCTGATCGAGGTCGTCGCCGTCACCCGGACAGGCGCATCATCGGCGGAGCGTGCCGCACGCGTCCGGTTGCTGAAGCGCTCCACCGCATTGGCGATGTCACTGGCATCGCCGGCGAGAGTTGCGCCGATCTCGGTGAGAACGAGCCGGTTCGCCATGCGCCTGAACAGCGGCAGGCCGAGCTCTGCCTCGAGACTCTTGAGGCGACGGGCTACCGTTGCCTCGCTCAGCCCGAGCGCGACCGCTGCCACGGCCAGCGTCCCACCGACCGCGACGGAGTGGAAGATCGCGATGTCGTCCCAGTTGGGTGAAACCAGCGCGTGGCGTCGAGGTGGAGAGGAAGCAGGCTGCCCCATGCGATCATCGGCCATGGCTGAGCATGGGGGCCTGTTCTGGCATCGGCATCATCATGCGGCGTGTTCGGGGGCGGGCGATTGCGGTTGGGCATGTCGGCAAGATGCCGTCGGGACACCTGGCTGACAGCCCGCCGACTTTGATGGTCTCACCGACAAAAATGCGAGGGTAGCGCGCGCCCGAATATCCTGGCCGCGCCCCCGGCCTCACAGGTCGATCAGTTCGCCGGCGAAGGCCGCGCGCTCCTGGATGAAGATGAAGCGGGCTTCCGGCTTGTTGCCCATCAGCCGCTCGACGGTATCGGAGGTCTCGTCCCGCGCCTCGTGCTCGACCATCACCTTGAGCAGGATGCGCTTGGCCGGGTCCATCGTGGTTTCCTTGAGCTGCGCCGGCATCATCTCGCCCAGACCCTTGAACCGGCTGATCTCCGGCTTCTTGCCCTTGAACACGGTCGCGATCAGCTCGTCCTTATGGGCGTCGTTGCGGGCATAGACGCTCTTGCCGCCATGCTGGAGCCGATAGAGCGGCGGCACGGCAAGGTAGAGATGTCCCTTCTCGATCAGGCGCGGCGTCTGGCGCCAGAAGAAGGTGACGAGCAGCGAAGCGATATGGGCGCCGTCGACATCGGCGTCCGTCATCACGATGACCTTCTCGTAGCGCAGGTCATCCTCGCGGAACTGGCTGCCGATGCCGCAGCCCAGTGCCAGGATCAGGTCGGCAAGCTGCTGGTTCTGGTTCAGCTTCTCGCGGGTCGCGTTGGCAACGTTGAGGATCTTGCCGCGCAGCGGCAGGATCGCCTGCGTCGCGCGGTTGCGCGCCTGTTTGGCTGACCCGCCGGCGGAATCGCCCTCGACGATGAACAGTTCGGAGCCTGCAGCGCCGGCGCTGCTGCAATCGGCTAGCTTTCCAGGCAGCCGAAGCTTGCGCGTCGCGGTCTTGCGCGAAACTTCCTTCTCGAGCCGGCGGCGCTGGCGTTCCTCGGCCCGGTCGACCGACCAGTCGAGCAGCTTCAGTGCCTGCTGCGGCGCGGCGGCGAGCCAGTGATCGAAAGCATCGCGCACTGCGTTCTCGACGATGCGCGCGGCCTCCAGAGTCGCAAGCTTGTCCTTGGTCTGGCCCTGGAACTCAGGCTCGCGGATGAAGACCGACAGCATCGCGGCACAGGTCGCCATGACGTCGTCGGAGGTCACTTGCGCCATGCGCTTCGACTGACCGATACGCTCGGCATGGTCACGCAGGCCGCGCAGCAGCGCGACGCGCAAGCCCTGCTCATGCGTGCCGCCTTCGGGCGTCGGAATGGTGTTGCAGTAGGACGAGCTGAAGCCGTCTTCGCCGGTCGCCAGCCACGCCACGGCCCATTCCAGCGAGCCGTGGCCGCCATCCCGTGTGATCTTGCCGGAGAAGATCGGCTCGGCGACCAGATCCTTGCCCTCGATCTCGCGGCCGAGATAGTCGCGCAGGCCTCCGGGAAAGCGGAAGACGGCCTCCGCGGCGACGTCACCCTCCGGCTTCAGCAGCGCCGGAGCGCAGCGCCAGCGGATCTCCACGCCACCGAAAAGATAGGCCTTCGAGCGTGCCATCCGGAACAGGCGGGCAGGGGAGAAATGGGCCCCCTCGCCAAAGATCTGCGCGTCGGGATGAAAACGCACCTTCGTGCCGCGCCGGTTGGCGACGCGTCCGACGGTTTCCAACGGCCCCTGCGGGGCCCCGCGCGAAAAGACCTGACGATAAAGCATCTGGCCGCGCGCGACTTCGACCTCGAGCCGGTCGGACAGGGCATTGACGACGGAAACGCCGACGCCATGCAGGCCGCCCGAGGTCTCATAGGCCTTGGAGTCGAATTTTCCGCCGGCATGCAGCGTTGTCATGATGACTTCGAGCGCCGACTTGTCCGGGAATTTCGGATGCGGATCGATCGGGATCCCGCGCCCGTTGTCGGTGACGGCCAGCGAACCGTCCTCGAAGAATTCGACGTCGATGAAGGTTGCGTGGCCGGCGACCGCCTCGTCCATCGCGTTGTCGATCACCTCGGCGAAGAGATGATGCAGCGCGCGTTCGTCGGTGCCGCCGATATACATGCCTGGCCGTCGGCGCACCGGCTCGAGCCCCTCGAGGACTTCGATGGCGGACGCGGTATAGCCGGCCTCGGACAAGGTGCCGTTGCGCGGGACGGAAGGTGAGGCCGATTGCTGCGAAGGCTTGCTCGGGGCGGCCGCATCACGCTTGACCGGCGATGGCTCGGGCGCCCGCTGCGGCTGCTCGCCGCTGCCCTCACCGAAAAGATCGCCATTCTCCGTCATTTCGTTCGCCGATCACCTGATTCGCAGCGCTGATAGAATAGCGCATCCGGGACGTCGCCAGGGCCGGCACTCAAGCCAGCCGCAACGATTGTTCCCCAGACATATAACGAACATCGCTCCGAACAAGCAGGAGAATCGTCGCTCCACCCCTTGCTGTGCACCGAACCCTCAGCCGAGCGAGCGTCGCAGCGGTGTCACGCGAGCATGCCATACGGTGTCGCGGCGGATGGTTCATGTCGCATTAACCCGGCGCGAACGAGAGTGGTGGGGTCGAGATTCGCCAGCTTGCGAATGGCTCTGCAGCTGTCGGAAACTTGGGAAATTGGGAGGCTGTCGTGGTCGCGCGTTCGTCGGTTCCAGGGATGAAGATGGCCGGGCTCGAGCGCACCGCGCGCCTTGCCGGTGAATCCTTTGGTTACGAGGATATGGCGCTGCTGACCGGCTCCCGCTCGATCGATGCCGGCCAGGGCCGCAAATTGTGGTGGCTCGCAGCCTCGGTTGCGCTGATCGGCGTCGTGGCGCTCGCCTTGCGCTGAGGCGGACGCCAACCGACAGGCTTAAACGCGGGCGGAGTGCAGCGTCGGTCGCCTGTCAGTCCCGACGATCGGCGATCAGCCGGTCGTAGAAGGCGAGATGCCTCCGCGCCGCCTCATCCCATGAGGCGGAAAGATTGACACCAATCGCGTCCGCCCTGTGAAGCTGGGCGGCGATGATGGCGTCGGCGAATTCTTCAGGCGCCGCATCGACCCGGCAAAGCACTGTCGCTGGACTATCGATCTTGGTCTTCAGGGAGGGCGACAGGTCGAACTCGTCCCGACGCTCGGCTTCGGTCGAGACCAGCGGGATCGCGAGCTGGCTGACGGCTTGGAAGCTGCCGCGGCGCGTGCTGATGCCGTCGGTGAAAGGCAGCAGGAAGACATCAGCCGCCGAAAGCGTTGCCATCAACTCGCCCTCGTCGTCGATGCGGCCGCGAAAGTCGAGCCAGTCGATGATGCCGAGCTCGCGCGCGAGGGCAAAGAAGGCCTCGCGATCCCTGGGCTTGTCCCAAAGGAAGTCACCACAGACTAGGAGCCGCGCCTTGATGCCACGCTCGTGCAGCGCCTTGACGACGCGCAGCAGCATGTCCGGGCGCTTGCTCGCATAGAGCACGCCGAAATAGCCGATGACGATGTCGGCTCGCATCGTGCCGCTGCCCAGTGCTTTCGTCCGCTCCTCGACGACACGTTCCGGATCGATCTGGGCCGGCATGATGTTCGGGCCGATAGGGATGACCGGGGCAGCGAGCTTCCTCCTTGGCCCGACCAGCGGGGTCTTGAGAAAGCTCTCGCGCTGCTGTTGCGAAACGAAGATGAAGCCGTCGGTCGCGAGGATGTCGGGGATGATCGAGAGGTAGCGCAGCCGGTTGAGCGAGGCCCACTCGTGCAAGGTCGCGACGGTATCCCCCTTGCGCGTCCAGAGCCGCGCCAGCATCAGCGCCGAACCTGGCAGGATCGCGTTCCCCCAGCCTTCGACAGGAAGCTGAAAATGTGCAATCCGGTCCTCGCGCAGAGCCCCGGCGATGGCACGGACGAAGGCTGCGGGCTGGTCGGGCTCTATCGTGTGAAGGGTGGCAAAACCGGGACGCTGCGCGTTGATGGCGTTGGCAAGTCGGCGCGCATAGTCCATCACCGCGCAGGTGACGGGTTTGGCCGAGCCGAAGATGATCACGGAGGGCGTGGGAGAGAGACGGGAGCCAGGCATACGCGTCCTGAATTCGAGCACTTGACCGGCGTTAACTTATCCTGGGCGGCGCGCTGCGTGGGCTGAACCTCAGATCAGTGAACCGAAGCTCGCCACAAGATTGCAGCGTCGTATCGGAACCTTGGCAACTTCCTCGAGCCAGCAGGAATAGCCGAATGTCAGTCGGCTCAGCTCCTGAGCAAGCTTGCCCCGGTGATCTCCAGTTTCGCGCAGAGAGTACAGGGTGTCGTAGCCAGCAGCCTTCAGTTCGGCCCATGCTCCCTCGCCCGCGGTGCTATCGTTGCTCTCGAATGCAACGATCGGGCGATGAGATGAGAAGGTTTGCCGTAGGCCCGCAAATACATCTGCCTCGAACCCCTCGACGTCGCATTTGACAAACCCGACCCGCTTCGCACCCGATGCAATTGCCGGCTCTCGTTGAGCTAGGAATGCGTCGCCCCGGCGGACTGGCAGCAGAAGGTCTCCCTGCCCAGACGCGAAGCTGCCGCTCCCATCGTTTCCCTGCTCAAGCAAGGAAAACCTCAACTCGGCATCTGCTTGGCCGAGGCCGACTTCATGAACGCGAATGTTGCCCGTTTGCGAAAGCACGACGTTCGTCTTCAACAGCGAGGCGATAGGAGGATTGGGTTCGAACGATATCACTTCCTCGAACGAATCTGCGAAGTTTATGGAATGATTTCCTATATTCGCGCCGATATCCAGGAAGATGCATGAGCCGAGGTTCCTCTCTTTGAAGAGGGCTTTGAGGAACGCGATCTCGCGACGTTCATACACCCCATTTCCAATGATCGAGATGCCGAGATAGTCCGTTGGGATCACCGCAATCCGAGGATGGGGCGGAAGGTGTTTTCTGCTGCTCGGGACGAGCTTCTTGATCAGAAGGTCATGCGCGCGCTGAACGGCATATGTCAGACGCCCTTCCTTGATCGGCAGCATCGCCGCAATCTCCCCTAACGGCATGGATCGCGACGCATAGCCCCAATCCTCTACCGAACGCTTAATGGGCCCGTGCATCGCTGTCCCCGGCCGCACCTACGCTCGGACATCGTGAGTTATGCACGGTGCATTTGACGTGGATAGGAATACTGACCCATATCGTTCTCGTTATGTTCGATATGGAGATATTCGATGCCATCCTACGCCCTGTTCGACGACGCTGTGGTTGCCCGCACCGCCGCAGCGAGTTCCGGCTGGACTACATTCACCGACCTCCAATCCGTATTCGACTACGCCCGCAATCAGGGGAGGCCTCTCTTCTTTCAGCCCGGTGTTTATGACTCGGGCACCGTCACGGTCCTGCCGACGAATGGCGGCGGCAAGCCGTTGCAGGTTCGCGCCATGCCCGGYTCGGTCGTCCTGCGTTTCACAGGAGCGAATACATTCCTTCGGATCGAAGGGCAGAACCAGGTTCGCTTCGAGGGGATTTTCTTCGACGGCCAGAACCGGGCCTTGACAGACTATGTCTCTCAGCGCCCGGCCTTCATCGCAATCGCCGGCAATGCCCAGGACGTCCTGTTCGATAACTGTCAGATCATGAACTCGCCTGGCATTGGAGCCTATATCGCGAGTTCGTCCGGCGCGGTCTTCCGGTCCTGCTATTTCGGCAACCATTCCGTCGGGATCTGGAGCGAGAACGCCCAGATCAAGGCGCTGAACAACACCATTACCGGCATGTTGAACAATGGTATCGCGGTCTGGCGTGACGCGATCACCGGCGACAGCTCGACGATTACGGGCAACTTCATAAACGGCGTCGATACGGTTGGCGGCGGGACTGGGCAAAACGGCAATGGCGTCAGCGTCTTCCGGGCCGTTGGCGTTTCKATCACCGATAACAAGATCTTCAGCGTCAAATTCTCCGCCATCCGCTGCAATGGCGGGGGGCTGCACAACGTCAGCAACAACAATATCTACAACACGCGCGAAGCGGCGATCTTCATCGAGGCGCCGGGTGCCGGAATTGATCTCACGGGTTGCATCGTTTCCAACAACAGCCTCGACACGGTCGGTAGCGGCATTCTCGTCGCCAACTCCGGCCAGTTCTCCGACGGCGTTTCACGCAGCGTCATCGTGGAAGGCAACCGCATCTCCAACGTCACCGACAATCCGATTCCCGATCCCGGCTACTATCCGCCTTCAACGATCGGAAACGGCATCGTCGTCGAGCAGGACTGCGTGGTTTCCGGCAACCTGATTGACGGAGCTGCGCGGGTAGGCATCCAGGCAGGCATCAATACGGCTGCACGCGCGCTGGTGGTTTCCGGGAATTTGGTGCGTAACGCGGCTATCGGTATTGGCGTCTCGAACGAAGCTGTGACGAACAGCGGACGGTCCGTCGTTGTCTCTGGAAACATCGTCAACGGTGCCAGCCTCGGTGGCATCGTGCCGACCGTCTTTACCGGCACCTCCATGAATCGCGTGGGAACGGCCGATTACGGCAATGATCTCGCAACGGCCGTCGGCAGCGTCACCTTCGGGCATAATCGCTACGTCTGAGGGCCCTGTCAGAAAAAAAGCCGGGGCGTTGCCGCCCCGGCGTTTCAGGTGGACCGCGATCTGCCGCGGTCGGGAGGATAGCGGCTGCGCCGGGACGTTCCCGGCGCAGAGCTCTCAGTAGGAGTAGTACATCGCGAACTCGACCGGGTGCGGCGTCATTTCGAAACGCGCCACATCCTGCATCTTGAGCTCGATATAGCTCTCAATGAAGTCGTCGTTGAAGACGCCGCCGGCCTTGAGGAAGGCGTTGTCCTTCTTCAGCGCCTCGAGCGCCTCGCGCAGTGAGCCGCAGACGGTCGGGATCTTCTTCAGCTCGCGCGGCGGCAGGTCGTAGAGATCCTTGTCCATCGCCGGGCCGGGATCGATCTTGTTCACGATGCCGTCGAGGCCGGCCATCAGCAGCGCGGCGAAGGCGAGATAGGGGTTCGCCATCGGATCGGGGAAGCGAACCTCGACGCGCTTGGCCTTCGGCGAAGTCGTCCACGGAATACGGCAGGAGGCCGAACGGTTACGGGCCGAATAGGCCAGCAGCACCGGAGCCTCATAGCCGGGAACGAGACGCTTGTAGGAGTTCGTCGACGGGTTGGTGAAGGCGTTCAGCGCCTTGGCGTGCTTGATGATGCCGCCGATATACCAGAGGCACTCCTGCGACAGGTCGGCATATTTGTTGCCGGCCATGATCGGCTTGCCAGCCTTCCAGATCGACTGGTGGACGTGCATGCCCGAGCCGTTGTCGCCGTAGATCGGCTTCGGCATGAAGGTCGCGGTCTTGCCGTAGCTCTGCGCCACGTTATGGATCGCGTACTTGTAGACCTGCATGGTGTCGGCCATGTGGGTCAGCGTGTCGAACTTCAGGCCGAGCTCATGCTGGGCGGAGGCGACCTCGTGGTGGTGCTTCTCGACCTTGGCGCCCATCGCCGCCATGGCTGCCAGCATCTCGCCGCGCATGTCCTGCGCCGAATCCTGCGGCGGGACGGGGAAGTAGCCACCCTTGGTGGCGATGCGGTGGCCGAGATTGCCGCCTTCGTAATCGGTCATGCCGTTGATCGGCAGCTCGACGTTATCGAGCTTGAATCCGGTGTTGTAGGGGTCGGCCGAGATCTTGACGTCGTCGAAGACGAAGAATTCGGCTTCCGGGCCGACATAGACCGTGTCGCCGATACCGGTCGACTTGAGATAGGCTTCGGCCTTCTTGGCGATGCCGCGCGGATCGCGGTTATAGGGCTCGCCGGTCGCGGGCTCGAGCACGTCGCAGGTGATCACCATCGTCGCTGCCGAGAAGAACGGGTCCATCACCGCCGTCGTCGGATCAGGCATCAGCAGCATGTCGGACTCGTTGATCGCCTTCCAGCCGGCAATCGACGAGCCGTCGAACATCGTGCCCTCGGCGAAGATGTCCTCATCGATCATGGTGATGTCGAAGGTGACGTGCTGCCACTTGCCGCGCGGGTCGGTGAAGCGGAAGTCGACATACTTGACGTCATTGTCCTTGATCGCCTTGAGGACGTCCTTGGCGCTCTTCATCTCAGCATTCCTCTTGAAAGCAGTTTCTCAACATTCATCGATCCGCGGGTATTCGCCCGGCGGACGCCGATTTCGCGGGTTCGGGAATGAAGCCCTCAGATCGCGTCCGCGCCGGTCTCTCCGGTGCGGATGCGGATCGCCCCCTCCACCGACGATACAAAAATCTTGCCATCGCCGATCCGGCCGGTCTGAGCGGCCTTCTTGATGGCTTCGATCGCGCTCTCGACCATCTCGTCGGCCAGCACGATCTCGATCTTTACCTTCGGCAGGAAGTCGACGACGTATTCGGCGCCGCGATAGAGCTCGGTATGGCCCTTCTGGCGGCCGAATCCCTTGGCTTCGAGCACGGTGATGCCCTGCAGCCCGACTTCCTGCAGTGCCTCCTTCACCTCATCCAGCTTGAAGGGCTTGATGATCGCTTCGATCTTCTTCATGCGCCGACCGGCCTCCCTTGCGCGTGGTTGGAAACGGATATTCGTCCGTTCCTCGATACCGCCTGCCGGTCCAATCGTCGATGCACTGAAAATCGGCCTTTCCCGATGGCTCGGAGGCCGGTTCAGCGTTCCGCCGTGGCAGACGAACACTCGCCGTATGTGCTCATAGCATCGGCGCGTGTGCCTCGCCATGAGGGAGCGTGGCAGGTATCGCCTCATGATGAGGCGATATTCCGCCCATAATTTATGCAGATGATCAATCGATAGCCAAACGAGATCCGCGCGCCCGATCTTGCTATGAGCGTCCGGCTTCCGGATGATCGCGCGATGAGCACAGCAGACGAGATCGCCCTTGCCCTGTTGACCCCAACCGAGATGGCGCGCGCCGACAGGGCTGCGATTGCGGCCGGAACGACGGGGCCCGTCCTGATTGAGCGAGCGGGCAGGGCGGTCGCCGATGCCGTCAGCCGGCGGGCCCTACCCGGACAGGCCATTCTGGTTCTCTGCGGTCCTGGCAACAATGGCGGGGACGGGTTCGTCGCAGCCCGTCTCCTTCGCGAGCGCGGTTTCGGGGTGACGCTTGCCCTGTCGGGTGACCGTGAAGCCTTGAAGGGCGATGCCCTTGCGATGGCGCAGGCCTGGACCGGTGAGGTCATGCCGATTTCCTCTGCCGCTCCCGAGCGGGCAGCCATCGTGGTCGACGCCCTTTTCGGTGCTGGCCTCGATCGGCCGCTGGCCGGCGACGTCGCCGCCGTGGTGCAACGTGTCAACGCCTCGGCAGCTGCGGTGATCGCCGTGGATGTCCCCAGCGGCCTTTCGGGGGAGACCGGACGCGCTGATGGAGCGGTCACAAGGGCCGATGAGACGGTCACGTTCTTTCGCCTCAAGCCGGGGCATCTGCTCTATCCCGGGCGTGGATTATGCGGCGTGGTGACGCTTGCCGATATCGGCATCACGGCGGAGGTGGCATTTGGCAAGGGCGCCCTGGAGGCGCGAACTTTTCGCAACGAACCGCCGCTATGGCGCGCCGAGTGGCCGCACCACGCGGTCGATACCCATAAATACAAGCGCGGCGCGGTGCTCGTTCTGGCGGGCGGGCTTGCAGGGGTTGGCGCGCCCAGACTCGGGGCGCGTGCCGCGCTGCGCATTGGCGCCGGCCTGGTGACGATTGCGTGCCGGCCCGAAGCCCTTGCCGCGCATGCCGCCCGCGGCCCGGATGCGCTGATTCAGCGGGCAGCTGCCTCGGCAGCCGATATAGAAACTCTGCTGGCCGAGAAACGGCTCGGCGCAGTCCTCGCCGGCCCGGCACTCGGGCTTGACGAAACGGCTCGGGAAGCCGTCCTTGCCGCGCAGCGCTCGCGTGTTCCAGCGGTATTCGATGCGGACGCGCTCACCCTGCTGGCAGCGGAAACCACGTCCGTCCCGATCGGCTCGAGGATCAGGCCGAGCGGCGCAGCTTGCGTACTTACGCCGCACGAAGGGGAATTCGAGCGCCTCTTTGCCTCGTCTGCGGACGTGATGGCTGCTCCGTCTAGGCTCGAACGGGCGCGCCGCGCTTCGGCGGCCACCGGTGCGGTCGTCGTCCTGAAGGGGCCGGACAGCGTCATTGCCGAGCCCGGTGGAAGGGCCGCGATCAACATGACCGGCAGCCCGGACTTGGCGACGGCTGGGTCCGGTGATGTCCTGGCCGGCCTCATCGCGGGGCTGTTGGCCCAGGGCATGCCAGCCTTCCAGGCCGCCTGCGCCGCCGTCTGGCTCCATGGCAAGGCCGCGGAACGGTTTGGTCGTGGCTTGATCGCGGATGATCTGCCGGAAGCTGTCCTGCCCGTTCTCTCCGAGCTGCCTGCTCGTCGAGATGGTAACGTCCATTAGCTGGCGAACAACTTTGGAGATCGCCGGCCCGCTGCTTTGCAGGCCGGGATGTCTGGTGGCCAATTAGCGGCTGGCATAGGTCACGGCCGGTGCCGCCGTGAGTTGTTCCTTCGTCATGCTGATGACGCCATGGTCCGGGTACATCATCGGACCACGCGGAACAGGCGCAGCCGCTGTCGGAGCCGTGGCCGGACCGCTCGTGCTGCCGCTTCCTCCTGCGGGGGCAGGGGCAGGGGCCGGAGCGGGAACCACCATCGGCTCTTCGCTCCACGTCACCTGTTCGAAGGGGATCGCAACATCCTTCGATCCGATGCCAAGAAAGCCGCCGACGCCGACGGTCACCATCTCGACCTTGCCTGCCTTGTCGAACAGGACTTCCGTCACATCACCGACCTTCTTCTTGTCGGAGCCGTAGATATCGACACCGATCAGCTTGGACGCACGCCACTTCCCCTGGCCTGCGAGGTTGTTCTCTGGCGGCTTGGGGCGCTCCACGGCGGGGGCCGGAGCCGAAGGAGCTGCCGAGGGGGCGTTCGATGAGGGCGCACTGGTCTGCGAGATCGCGGTCGTCGCAAACATGACAGCTCCGACGGCCGTCAGCGCGATTGAATGCTTGAACATCGCTTCCTCCATTCAGGAACCGCAATTGCGGCTTGAGCGGAAAACGTCGGAATCCGGATTTGGTTCGCCAAAACCCTCCCTTTCGACGCGGGACATTGCCATGCGCTTGACGCATGGGCATGCCTGAAGGAGGGCGTCGGGACGGGGCCTGCAGGGCTGTTGCGCCTTGCTGCGCCCCGCGATCCTGTCATGCTTCTATCGTCGGATTGCTGCCGCCGGGCGAGCAGTCCGTCGCGAGAGCGGACGGGAGTATGCCATGCCTGCAGCCGAGCCGAGGACGCCCCTGACCATCCATCTGAGTGCTGCCGAACTGACTGCGCTCGATCGCTATCTGCGGGAAATCCAGTCACGTCGATCGCGTGAAGAGGCTGTCGCCGAGATTGTGGCGCGCTGGGCGACGGGGCAGGGGCTGTTGCCTGATCCGAACGACAAGGACGGGCTTGAGCTGGACGAACTCAACGCCAGCAATGACGCCTAGGATCGCGCCGGCACTAAGGGCGTGGCCGTGCGCGTACGGTTCCGTCCGGCGTTCTTGGCTGCGTACAGAGCCTGATCCGCGCGGCCGATCGCATGTGCGAGCGTCTCGCCACGGCGAAGCTCGGCAATGCCGAAACTGCACGTCACCGTCCGATCGGGCGGCAGCCTGGGAAACGAGATCCTGGCGATTTCGCCCCGCAGGCGTTCCGCGAAATGGAAGGCTTGTTCTGCGGTCGTATCTTTGAGCAGGATGACGAATTCTTCGCCTCCCACGCGACCGACGGCATCGTTGCTGCGAACGGCGCTCCGGATGGAGGCTGCAATCGCGATCAGCACGGCGTCCCCGGCCGCGTGGCCATAGGCGTCGTTGATGCTCTTGAAATGATCGATATCGCAGGCGACGACGCTGAGCACCAATGGATGACGCGCCGCGCCCAGAGATTGAAACCGGCCTTGCAGGCCGCGCCGGTTCAACGCCCCCGTGAGCGGATCGGTATCGCGCTCCTTGCGCAGCCGGGCCGTCACATCCAGCCCTATGACGAGGAGCAGCCCAAGGCCCATCCCGACCCCGAAGACCGAGGCACTGAATTGCACCCAGGTCCAGAATCCGGACTGCAGGAACCCCGAAGCGGATGTTGCCGCGGCCAATTCGCTCGTCAGCAGCGTACGCAGGAAGAAATGCAGGCCAAACACCAGAACCAGCCAGAAGATTATCCTGTCGGTCGCGCTTCCCCGAGCAAGCGACCGCATGATCCAGGCGGCTGAGACGATGATGCCGCCGAGGCCGAAGCTCACGATATGGATGCGCACGATGAGGTTGCGGTCAATGTAATAGAAATAGCCGAGCGCGCCCATCACTGCGGCAAACCAGATGGTGAGGAACCAGCGAGAAGGGCGCCGGCCGGAGCGCACCATCACGCCAGTCACGAAGCCCAGCGTGCCGGAAACATAGAGCATTCCGTACAGCATCGTGTTCAACCCGAAATCGGCTGGAGTCCGTGTTGTCTGGACGAGCATCCCAAGGCCAAAGGCCAGGAACGCATGCGCAAAATGGAGCAGATACCAGCTTCGGCGCTCGGCCAGCCAGACGGCGCAGAAGGTTGCTGCGAACAGAAACAGAATGGCCGTTGGTACGAGATTCACGATGATCTGACTGCAGAGGCTGTCCGGTTCGAGATGCTGCTGCTCTCTACTGCCCCTGGGTAAACAATTCGCCGTCGCCGGATGTTCTGTCTGGCTCGCGAGCATCACTATCGGGGAGGGCGGCGACCCCAGAAGCAAGGGAGTGCGACGGCCCACGAAGGTGCTGAAATTGATCATCCGCCGGCCAGTTGCTACGGGAGCGCATGCCTGATGATCCCTTTCAGACCGTCGCGGAGCGGACCCTGCAGCGAGCCGATGTGGCAGCTCTCTCTGAGCTGCGCATACCGCACCATGTGATCGCGTGCGATCTTGATGAGGCGGACCTGTCGGGGCTCGATCTGTCGGGTTGGCTCTTCGAACGGTGCAGCCTCAAGCGCGCGAAGCTGAGAGGTACGAAACTCGAGCGGGTGCGATGGCTCGGCTGTCGGGCGGCCTTCGCAGATTTCATGGGGGCCGATCTATCGGACGGCCGGGTTCAGTCGGGAGATTTCAACAACGCCGTTCTGCGCCGGACGACACTGGTCTCGGCGTCCTTCGCGGGCTGCAAATTGACTGGCGCGGATTTGTCCGAAGCAAGGGCATTGGACTGCCGGTTCGAGGAGGTCCTGCTCGTCAGCGCGAAGCTTCCGTCGTTCAGCTTCCGCAAGACCACGCTCAGGAAAATCGATTTTAGCCAGTCGGACCTGAGGAAATGCGATTTCCGGGATGCTGTCTTCGAGGATTGCAGTCTGATGGATGCGGCACTGACCGGCTCGCGCTTCGAGGGGGCTGATCTTCGTGGCGCTGATCTGGGCGGACTGAGGCTGGTTGACGCCACGCTCTTTCGCGGCGCCACGATCTCTCGCCAGCAGGCTGGCCAGCTGCTCGCGGAATTGGGCTTGAAGGTGCGCTAGGGGGGCAGCCTCCGTGGGGCATCTCGGGGAAGTGTCGCCCTAACGTTCCCGGGGACGCCAGCGCCTCGGGCTGCTGCGGGGCTCCCTTCGATCGGGAGCCTTGAGAGCGTCACACAAGGATGTTTAGGCGGGGTATGAACGCCTTTCTTACTCTTGCCGTTGCCATCGTCGCCGAGGTCATCGCCACCTCGGCTCTCAAAGCGTCGGAGGGGTTTTCAAAACTGGGACCCACGGCCGTCGTTGCGATCGGATATGGCGTCGCGTTCTACTTCCTGTCACTCACCTTGAGGAGCATGCCCGTCGGGATCGCCTATGCTGTCTGGTCGGGCGCAGGTATCGTCCTGATCTCGGCGGTGGGGTGGTTTGCGTTCGGCCAGAAGCTCGATCTCTGGGCGGTGGTCGGAATGGGCCTGATCGTGACGGGCGTCCTGGTCGTGAACATCCTCTCCTCCTCTGGCGGGCATTGAGCGCTTTTGCGGCCTGGCTAATTTGGCGCCCTGGCGCGCGGCCATAGCGCCAATACCAAGCATCCACTAGTATAGGGGCAACGGGATCACCGGTTTGCCGCCCGCAAACAGTGCCGTCACTTATGTGGTTGTGTTCGGATGCCAAAATCCCCACGACGAACAGCGATGGCGATTTCACCCAGCACCAGACGGGACCAAGAACGTTGAGACTGCTCGCGCGCCTCTTTCAGAGATTCCTCGTTCTCTGCCTGGGCGTCGTCAGCGTTTGGCTGATCGTCTTCGTCATTTTCGATACGGCAGACCACAGGCTGCCATGGATCCTGGCGGCAAGCCTGACCTACGGTCTGGCTGCCTATGTCATTTTGCCAAACGTGGTTCGAATGGGCCTGAAGGTTCTTCACCGCAGATTGATCCCCCGATACACGATCACCGGAGATGGTCTGCCCGGAGACCCTGTAAACCTCGTCCTCATCGGCACTCTTCAACAACTGCGCGATGCGTTTGCAGCAGCGGGCTGGTCGACGGCCGATCGCTTGGGGATAGCCAGCTCCTGGCGAATGATACGAGCGTTTCTGCTGAACTCGACCTATCCGACCGCTCCTTTCAGCACCCTCTATCTCTTTGGACGCAGGCAGGACATCGGCTTCCAGGAGCCCATCGACAACAGCCCGCGCAAGCGCCATCACATCCGCTTCTGGGCGCTGAGCCTCGCCCATTCCGAGGACGATATGACGGGAGCGAGCTTCTGGTTGAATACCGATAAGCCAGCGACCGACCGGCCTGTGTTATGGGTCGGCGCTGGTACCCGGGACACTGGGCTATCTCTGACCCGGCTGACGTTCCAGGTGACCCATGCGACCGATTCCGACACGAATGCGGAGCGCAACTACATAGTCGCCCAGTTGAAGGCAAAGCAGATGATCGGTGATGTCGTATTGCATCAATCCGGTACACGTTTGCAAACCGGAAAGGTCAACCACTACATTACCGATGGCGAGATCGCCTTCGCCAGCCTGATCGTGAACTGAACTGAACGGAGCGCTGCGCTCTCGCTGCTTTCTCCTGGGGCGGGCGCAACGAAGCCGGCAATCGAGTTCGAAACCGCATGTGCGCAGAACGTCGATGAGGATCGCGCAACCAGCCAAGTTCTGGATTGCGGTCTCAGTGGTCGCCTTGGTTGCGCTGGTGCTGTTGCGCCAAATCCTGCTGCCGTTTGTGGTCGGCGCTTTGCTTGCCTATCTGCTCGTCCCGGTGGTCGACAGAATGGAACGGTTCGGCATGAATCGTTCCCTTGCAGCTCTGACCGTCTTCTTGCCGCTGGTTGCGGGCTTCATTGCCTTTCTCCTGGTGATGCTCCCGGCCATCATTGGCGAGTTCCGATTTTTCGTTGAGGAATTCCCCCGCTACCTCACGCGGCTCCAGTCGCTCGTGAGCGATGCGAGCGGCCCCTGGCTGCACAATGTCATGGGCGGCGAACTCCACCTCGAGCAATCCCCCGCCGATCTCGCCAAGTCGATGGGTAGCAGCTGGCTCGACAGCTTCCTTCGCTCGTTATGGTCAAGTGGGCTGGCCCTGGTTTCCCTTCTCTCGCTGCTCGTGGTGACGCCGATCATCGCCATCTATCTCGCCATCGACTGGCACCGCATGATGGCGGCGGTCGATGGCTGGTTTACCCCGGCGTATCGCGACGATGCTCGGGCACTGGCGCGCGAAATCCACGATACGATCGCTGGCTTCGTGCGCGGCCAGGTGGTCATCTGCTTCGTTCTGGCCGTGCTTTATGCATCAGCCCTGAAAGTGGTCGGGCTCAACCATGCCATTGTGATCGGGCTCACCGCCGGTCTCATCAGTTTTGTTCCCTATTTCGGCGCGGCGACGGGGTTCTTCGTGGCGGCCTGCGTTGCCCTGGCCCAGTTCTGGCCGAATTGGGTGCCTGTCGCTGTCGTGGGCGGCATCTTCATCGTCGGAGAAATGCTTGCCGATTATGTGCTGTCACCGCGCCTCATCGGCCGTCGGGTCAACCTCAACCCGGTCTGGATGATGTTCGCGCTGTTCGCCTTTGGATGGCTGTTCGGCTTCATCGGCGTGCTGCTGGCGATACCACTTGCGGCATCGCTGGGTGTGATCCTGCGTTTCGCGTGGCGGCGGTCTCTGGCAAGCTCGGGGCATCAGGCCCCAGACAGGCCTGGCTCAGAATGACGAGAAGGCCGGGACAGGATCGATAAGCGGCGTGGCCTGTCGCCGAGGATGACGGCGAACCGGGCCTGTCCCATTTGGACCAATCGCGCGGCGCGATTTTCCGCGCCTTCTTCAAGCGTTCCTGTACGAAGAAGCGGAGCTTCAGTGCTGGGCGAAGGCCGCAGCCAAACACGATGCCGGGCGTTCGACGGCTTAGGCCCATGGCCAGCATCCGCAGCGACAGTCAATAATGCCGTCTGCAACCCGACATCTTGATCGCACTGCGACGGCGGACAGGAGACGCCGCTGCATGCGCACATGCAGCCGGAACGGATTTACGGTCAGGCCACAGATTTGGGCTGAAATCGAGCGCGCCGCCAACGTGGGATACATGACGGGGCAAGCCCGCTCACATCCATTGAACGATCATCCCAGGCCCTAGCTGGTGAATGTCGATCTCCGCATCGCTCAGGCGGCGCTGCAGCTTCAGTTTGAAGTTGGGCAACAAGGCAGAATGATTGGCCAATAGTGCGACGGCGGCCTCGCCTGATTCTGCTGCGACGAAGAAGACCTGGCGGGCGCTGTCGCCCTCCGACGTCACTTCGATCTGGAATGCCTTCAAATCCATGGACCCCACCCCTGCCTCGCTGACGAGGCGGTAGCACGCTCCTCAACTCGCAGCCACCGACCGACGCTCCGATCTTTGCATCGCTATGTATGGCTGGGGCGAATTGGGATGAAAATTAGAGCCGCAAGGGGGAGCGCATTTCGCTATTTCAATGCGTTACAGCAAGGAACGGCTGGCAAGCATAAGTGGCGGAAGGGGTGTCTTTGGGGGAACGATTTCCGACGATTTCCCACGTTTTCCGATTCGTTCTTTCCCTTGCAATCTCAATTGGTTGATCCCATCCTTTCGTTTCCGTTCGTTTCCGTCCATTTCAACAATTGGGGGGAACGAGCGGGGGACGAAAGGGTTCGAATCCCGGTTGAGAGAACGATGCCGCTGCGCCAAAAAGATCTTGCTGACCTACCGCCTGGAAAATATCACGATTCGGGCCGGCTCGGAACGCCGGGGCTGATCCTGCTAGTCAAGCCGACCGGAACGCGCTCGTTCGTCTGCCGGTTGTCGATCGCTGGCAAGCGCGTCGAGATCGGCATCGGCTCGCTGCGCGATACGCCGTTGAGCCTCGCCCGCGAACGTGCGCTGAAAATGCGCCAGCGCGTCCGCGACGGCGAAGACCCGCGGCGGGATCGGGCGACAGCCATTGCCGCAGCGACGACATTCGGCGAAATTTTCGAGGAAGCATGCCAAGCCCGCGAGGCGGCAAGCGACGGCAAGCATGTGGCGCAATGGCGCAACAGCGTCGAGCAGCACGCGCTGCCGACGCTGGGCAAGGTGCCGATCGGCCAGATCGACGCCGCGCTGATCGCCGATGCGCTGACGGCGATCTGGAAAAGCAAGCCCGAAACCGGGCGGCGGGTCTTGCAGCGCATCGGGACAACGCTGGAACTGGCGCGCGCCAAGGGGCTGTTTCATGCGCCGTCGCCGCTTCCGGCCGTGCGCGTCTTGCTGGGCAAGCAAGGCGACACGGTAAAGCATTTCGAGGCGATGCCGCTCGGCGATCTGCCCAAGTTCATGAAGCGGCTGGCGGCGTTGAAATCGCCGTCCGCGCGGGCTTTGGAGTTCACCATCATGACGGCGGCGCGATCTAAGCCAACGCGGTTGCTGGAGTCCGGTCAGATCGAGGGCGCGGTCTGGACCGCACCAGCCGAGAACATGAAGGGCGGTCGCGCGCATCGCACGCCGCTCTCGACGCAGGCGCTTGCAACTCTGGCGGCGGCGAAACGCTTCAACGGCAAGCCCTATCTGTTTGCCGGCAACGGCGGCAAGACGCCTCTGTCCGAAATGGCGATGGCCGAATGCCTGAAAGGCCTTGCGCCGGGCGTGACGGTCCACGGCTTCCGAAGCTGCTTCAACGATTGGTGTCGTCGCGAGGGCGTTGCGCACGACCTGCAAGAGCGGGCGCTAGCGCATATCGAGGAAGACAAGACGCGCCGGGCCTATGCGCGTGACGATCTGCTGGCCGAGCGCGCGCCCGTCATGCAGGCATGGGCCGATTTTATCTGCGGCGGCTAAATCCGGATCAAGGTATATCCACAAATTGTGGATGCCGCCTCACAAGATGTGGATGTGATTAGTCCACAAAATGTGGATCAACTCGGCCGGACGAAATAAGCAACGATGGGAACTTGTAAAATATAAAAAGTAGGTTCAACGTGCGTTCCGGTGTTCAACCCCCGGAGTGCTGGCGATGTCTCAGATCCATGATGCTGAGAACGTTACCCGTTTGTCCCATCCCACGCGGTTCGGCGCGCTGCCGCCAGAGGGCTATGTCGGTGCGCCGGTTGTCCGAGAGTTTTTTGGCGGGATCAGCATCACAACGCTCTGGCGGCTGTTGAAGCTCGGCGTCATCCCTGCGCCCGACATTAGCGAGGGGAAGATCCGGCTTTGGGATGTCGCGAAGCTGCGCGCCGCCCGCGTCGGCAAGCCGGGTTCCCGGCGCAAAACTCGTCCCGAAGCCGCCTCAAAATGAAAACCCCCGCAGCTGAACGACAGCGCGCGAGGGTTTTCAGGTCCGCCACAACGCGTGGATTCTAGCTGACGCGCACATTGCTGTCGAACCAGCTGCGGCCAACCCGATCGGGAAGGCCGGCCGATGCACGGCACATCAAGCGGGTTCACTGAAAGTGACATTGCTCGCGCCCGCGCCATCCGCATCGAGGATATCGCCGACAAGCGCGGGATCGTACTGAAGCGGATCGGCGCCGAATGGGTCGGGCCGTGTCCGCATTGCGGCGGCACGGATCGGTTCGCGATCAAGCCCGCCAGCCAGGAGTTTCACTGCCGGGGCTGCGACTATGGCAGTGGCGGCGCGATCGACTTCATCATGTGGCTCGACGGCGTTGGCTTCCGTGAGGCGGTCGAGATCCTGAACGGCGCGCCTTCCGGCCCGCGAACCGAAAGCCCGCGCCGCGACCAGCAGTCCCGCAAGCCGCCGCCCGACGAGGGCGACGACGCCGAAAATACCGAGCGAGCCGGCAAGATCTGGGATCAGGCCAAGCCGATCGAGGGGACGCTGGGCGAGGATTACCTGAACTGGCGCGGGCTCGATCTGCCAGACGATGACCGATCGCTCCGGTTCTCGCCGTCGCTGATTCACAAGCGATCGGGCGAATCGTATCCGGCGATGGTGGCCGCCGTGCATGACGGTGACGGCCAGTTTCGCGGCATTCACCGGACATGGCTTGCCAGCGACGGCCAAGGCAAAGCGCCGATCAAACCGCCCCGAATGACGCTCGGACCCTGGAAGGGCGGCGCCATCCGTCTCGCCAAGGCCGGCCCGGTTCTGCTGCTCGCCGAGAGCATCGAGGATGCCTTGTCCGGGATGCAGGCGACCGAGCTCCCGGCCTGGTCGGCCGTGGCGGCGGGTGGTTTCGGCTCGGTTGTGCTTCCGCCGATCGTGCGCGAGGTGATCGTGCTCGCGGATAACGACGAGGCAGGCGACAAGGCGGTGCTCGCCGCCGGGCCGTGGTTCGAGTCGCAGAGCCGCACCGTCCGCGTTGCTCGCCCGCCGCATGGCATCAAGGATTTCAACGATCTCTGGCGGACGGATAACGGGCGGGATGCCGTAACCGAGTGCATCGACAGGGCACATCCATGGCGCGCCGATCGCGCGGCGGCCGGCCTGGAAAGCGATGATCTGCTGGGGGAATGGGACGCGGGCGCCGACGACAAGATTCCGCCGCCGCGCGGCTGGCTGCTCGGCACCTCGTTCTGCCGCGGCTTCGGCAGTTCCCTGCTGGGCGACGGAGGCGTCGGCAAAACCGCGCTCCGCTATGCGCAGGCTTTATCGTTGGCGACCGGCAAACCCCTGACCGGCGAACGTGTCTTCCAGCGCGCCCGCGTCCTGATCGTCTCACTCGAGGACAGCGAGGACGAACTGCGCCGCCGCATCCGGGCCGCGCTGATCCATCACGGCATCGACCGCGGGGAGATCAAGGGCTGGCTCTTCCTGGCGGCGCTCGGCGCGAAGGGCGGCAAGCTGATGGGCGTCGACAAGAAGGGCCATCCCGTGCCGGGAACCTTGCCCGCGAAGCTCGAACGCGCCATCACGTCACGCCGGATCGACCTGGTCATGCTCGATCCGTTCGTGAAGGCGCACGCGGTCAACGAGAACGACAATAACGGCATCGACCAGGTCGCCAGCCTTCTCTGCCAGATGGCCATCAACCTCGATATCGCGGTCGACGTGCCCCATCACATGAACAAGGGGCCAGGCGACCCCGGCAACGCCAGCAAGGGCCGCGGAGCCTCCGCGCTGAAGGATGCGCTCCGGCTGGTCCGCACGGCCACGGTGATGACGTCAGAGGAGGCCAGGGCGTTCGGGCTGGACGAGGCCGAGCGGCGCAGGCTGATCCGGATCGATGACGCAAAGCTCAACATCGCCCCGCCGGCCGAAGCGACATGGTTCCGGCTGGTCAGCGTCCCGATCGGAAACGGCAACGAGTTCTATCCGAGCGGTGACCATGTCCAGACCGTCGAGGTGTGGATTCCGCCCGATCTGTTCGCCGGTCTCAGCGTCCCGACGATCAACAAGATCCTCGACGAGATCGACGATGGCCTGCTCGATGGCAACCGCTACAGCAGCGCGCCGAACACGGACCGCGCGGCTTGGCGGGTGGTGCAGAAACACTGCCCGCAGAAAACCGAGGGACAGGCCCGCGAGGTAATCCGGATCTGGCTCAAATCCGGCCTTCTGTTCGCGAAGGAATACGACCACCCGACCAACTGGAAAAAGGTCAAGGGACTCTGGGTCGACAACCTCAAGAGGCCATCATGAACGACCTGCCATTAGGCCAATTTCAATGGCAGGTTAATGGCAGGAAACGGCCAACTGCCGTTATTAATTGGCCGCCTATAATATCAATGGCGGGTTGGAACCCGCCATCATTGATCTTTCAATGGCGGCCAACGGCGCAACGTCGGCGAGATGCCCGCGCAGATTCCGCTCTGCGACTGCACGCATCAATCATCCGACAGCACCAACCAATCAGGAGGCGTGACATGAACCGCCATCAACGACGGGCCGAACAGGCCGAGGCGCAGAAACGGGGCTATCACGAACGAATGGCGAGCCAGGCCGAGAGCCTGCGCTCAATCGGGCTGGTCGGTCCCGGAAGTCTCACGCATTTCATCATCCGACACGATGATTGGTGTCCACGGCTGCGCGGCGGGCAATGCCTCTGCCATCCCGAGATCAGTTCGACGCCCGACTTCCCGCATCACCTGTACCGGAAGTGACGGCGCCGGCCGGCTCGACCTGGCGGGGCGGATCGAGGCCGGGGGGGGCGGTCAAAAAGGTCCGGGGGTGGGCCTCTCGAACCAATCCGTGGCCAATCGTTCGCGCGAACGCAAAAGAAAACCTGTTTTTGGCCAACAGATATTGCATTAATGCAAGATCAGGTGTCGGCCAGGTCAAATTGGGGCACATGAGATGCCAACAGGAAGGCCACGCAAGCCATCCGAGATCCGCCGCCTCGAGGGCAACAGGTCATGCAGACCTATTCCGAACTCGGTCCGCTTGCCGGCCAGACCAATGCCGCCGGATCATCTGAGCGATTCCCAGAGGGAGCTCTGGCGGCAGATCGAGAAATCCGCGCCGCCAGGCGTTTACACAAGCGCCGATTCCCAGGCGCTCGAGCGCATGGCGATTGCCTGGGATCGATACAGGCATTGTCAGCGCGAAATCGAGGAAACCGGCTTCTATTCGATCGGCTCAATGGGCCAGCGCGTCGTCTCGCCGGCCATCCGGATCCAGGCCGAGGCCGAGAAGGCCATGCACAGGGCCGGCGAGGTTCTGGGGTTGAGCCCGGTTGCCAGAAGCCGGATCGCACAACCGGACGGGATCGAGGACGATCCGTTTGAAATGCTGCTCGACCATTCCGGCTACCGGCCGCCCAGCCCGGCCGCCAAGAAGTTGAGGGTGATCCGGTGACGGACCGGCCCGAGATCGATTTCCGCGCCATCATTGCCGGCATCGAGCAGAGCGGCCTGCGTCGTGCGGACATTGCCCGATCGCTGAAGGTTTCTCGGTCCTGCATCACCCGGCTCGCCAGCGGAGAGCACCAGTCGCCGTCGTGGCCGGTCGGGCGGGGATTGATGTCCCTGGCCGAGCGCCGCGCGCCGTCCTTGCTGAGTCAAAACGCCGCGGCTGTGTTTGCCATAGGCAACAAAACTTGACTCATAGTCCCGCGCGTCAACCGGGACGCGCACCGTGCCCATCATCAAAACCGGCGAACAATCCCAGGCTGATCCGTTCGAATTCGTCATGTCTGACGAGAGCGTCGATCGTGTCGGGGACATCATCGAGGTGCGCGGCTGGCAACTCGCCGAGTTCAAGAAAAACCCGATCGCCTTGTACGGGCATGATTCCAGCGCGCCGCCGATCGGCACATGGGAAAACGTCCGCGTCGAGGGCAAGCGCCTGGTTGGCCGGCTCAAGCTGGCCGCGGCCGGAACCTCCGCCTTCATCGACACTTTGAGAAGCCTGCTCGAGCAGCGCATCCTGCGCGCCGTCAGCGTCGGTTTTCAGCCGCTCAAGGCCGAGCCGATCGACCGCGAGCGGCCCTATGCCGGGCAGCGCTTCCGCAAGCAAACCTTGCTCGAGTGCAGCCTGGTTGCGGTTCCCGCCAACCCGGCCGCGCTCGCCATCGCCAAACATCTCGATCCTCAAGATCGCACGCGCCTGTTCGCCGAGTCTGGCGAAGGGACGGGCCGCGTCGGTAGGGCCGCCGGGACCGCGCATCCCGGCGGCCTCTTTCCCGCAAATCCAGCACGAAGAAAGGGCGCGGCCATGTCGGTCAGCGAACGGATCTCCGCATCGCAGCAAAACCTAACGACCCTGCGTGATCGCCAGCGCCCATTGGCGTTGCGCGTCAACGATCAGCTCGATCTGAGCGACGACGAGGCGGCTGATTTCGATCGGCTCAATGCCGAGATTGCGGACGAGGAAAAGACCCTGGACCGGCTGCGCGCCACTGAGCGGGCCTTGTCCGAGCGCCTGGTCCCGGCCGCGCCCGTGTCGCGCCAAGCTGCTCCGTCCTATTTCGGGGCCGGGCAGCGCTCGACGGCCAAGGCCGGCAGGCCGATGGATCTGCTTGTGAGGCTCGGCGTGTGCAGCCTCGTCAGCCACGTCAAGCGCCAGCCGATCGAGCAGGTGTTAGTGCAGCGCTATCGCGATCATGAGGATCTGGCGGCGGTGACGCGGGCCGTCACCTCGCCGGCCATGACCGATGTGGTCGGTTGGGCGGCCGAGCTCGTTGACACGGCGATTGCCGACTTCATGGAAACCCTGATGCCGGTGAGCGCCTATGCGCAACTCGCGCCGAAGGGTGCCAGGTTTAGCTTTGACCGCAACGGCGCAATCAAGATCCCGCGCCGCAACCCCGGCACGAATGCGCCTGGTGATCTCCGCGGGGCGTTTGTCGGCGAGGGCCAGCCGATCCCGGTCCGGCGCGGCTCAACCGCCAGCCTGACGCTGTTTCCCTACAAGATGGGCGTGATCTCGACCTATTCCCGCGAGATCGCGGCGCACTCGACCCCGGCGATCGAGGCGGTGATCCGGCAAGGCATTACCGAGGACACCGCGATCGCGCTCGACACCGCGCTTCTGGACAGCAATGCGCTGATCGCAGGCGTGCGGCCGGCTGGCCTGATGAACGGCGTAACGCCAACCGCCGGAGCGGCCGGCGGCGATGTTGCCGCGGTGATCAAAGATATCTCCGCGCTGGTCGCGCCGTTTGTTGCGGCCAACGCCGCGACGGGCATCGTCATTCTCGCCAATCCGAGCGACGTGGTCAGGCTCGGATTGCTGGTCAACGCGCTCGGCGCCTTCGTTTTCCGCGATGAGATCAATTCCGGCTCGCTGCTCGGATTCTCGCTGATCCAATCGACCAACGTCCCGGCCAAGACGCTGATTGCGGTTCGGGCGGTGGATTTTGCTTCGGCGACCGGCGATGCGCCGAGTTTCGATATCTCGGACACTGCGACGATCCACGAGGAAGACGGGGGTTATCCGGTCAATCAGGCCATGCCCGATCCGGCGGTTGCACCCGGGCCGCTGCCGATCGCGACCGGCGCGGCCGGCGCTGGCGTGGTCGCAACGCCGGTTCGCTCGCTCTGGCAAACCGCCTCGATCGGCATGCGGATGCTGCTCGATGTGTCGTGGGGCATGCGCCGCGCCGGCATGGTTCATGCCGTGAATGCGATCACCTGGTGAACCGGCTGGCGCTTCCGGCCCGTCAGCCCAGCGAGCGCCAGTGAACTCCGGGCCAGCGTTTCACACCACGCGCTGGTCCGGCCTTTCAACTCATGAAGGGCAAGGCCAATGCCGACACTTCACGTCCTGCGCGGCTCCTACCGGGGCCAGTTGATCGAGATGGACGACGCCACGTCTGCGGCGGCCTTGGCCGATGGCTGGGGGACAGATCCGGCCGAGCCGGTCCCGCTCGCCGAAGGCACGGACCTTTCGCAAACGCCTTATCCGGATTCGCTGCTCGAGTTTGAAGCGACGGGCAAGGTCGAGCCGCCCGATCCGCCGGAGGGCCGCGCCAGGTCACGCAAGACGGCCAGCCGCGATGATGACGAGTAAGAATCTCCCGGTCTGGATCTATGCCGGGCCGCTCGCCGGCACGGTCGTGGTCCTGATGGAGCAGGACGCGCTGTTCGCCGAGGCCGAGCAGTTCGGCGAGATCCTGCGCGACGGCAATCCAAAGAACGGGGTTTCCGGCGAGCGCCACCCGGCGGCGGAAGCCTTCTACGCCGACCGCCAGGCGCAGGTTTATCGCGACCGGCAGATGCGGTCCCGCGCGGTGGCGGCCGCGGGCCGGAGCCGGTCAGGCAAGGCGAAGGGCAAGCCATGACCGTGCACCCGTTCCCGCCCGCACCACTACCGCCCAGGCCGGGCCTGCTCGCCAGGCTCGGCGCATGGCTCGGCCGCTCCACAAACTGGAGCTCGCGGCCTGGTCCGCTGGCCGGGCCGGTCGCGGCCACATCCGAGGGGCTGATCTCGTTCAACTGGCCGCTGAACTTTGGCCAGGTCGGCTATGATCCGGTGCGTGGCGAGTTGAACAGCGTCGTCTATGCCTGCATTGCGCTTTATGCCCGCACGATCGCGCAGTTGCCCGGCCATCACATGCGGGCGCTCGAGAACGGCGGCACGGAAACAATCAAGACCTCGGCCCTGTCGCGGATCTTGCGCAAGCCGAACGATTATCAGAGCCGTTCCGATTTCATGTTCAATCTCGTCACGAGCCTGCTCGATGACGGCAACGCCTATGCGCTCGCGCTCCGGAATGGCGCTTATCAGCCCGATTCCCTGCATCAGCTCAGTTCGCGCAACACGCGCCCGCTGATCTCTCCGGACGGCGAGATCTTCTATGCGATCGGCTCCAATCAGATCATTGAAGCCCGGCCGGATTGGTGGGCCGATCCGATGCGCCCGGCCGAGGGCCGTCACTATGTGCCGGCGCGCGACATCCTGCATTTGCGCGCCTGGTGTCCGCGTCATCCCCTGATCGGCGAAAGCCCGCTGATGGCGGCGGCCGTGCCGATCATGGCACAGGCGCAGGGGCTCGGCTCGATGGCCGCCTATTATCGCAACATGGCCAGGCCGAGCGGCGTGTTGCAGACCGATCTGATCCTGTCGAAGGAACAGGTTGTCGAGCTTCGCGAACGCTGGAACGAGCAGGCATCCGGGGCCGCGATCGGCGGGACGCCAATCCTGACGGCCGGGCTGAAATGGCAGGCGGCCGGCGAGATCAACGCGGCCAACGCCCAGATCGCCGAACTGCTCAAGTATTCAACCGCCGACATTGCCCGCGTCTTCGGTGTTCCGCTCGCCATGATCAACGACATGACCGGCGCGACCTACAACAACACCGAGCAGTTGATCATGACATGGCTGCGTATGGGCTTGGGGTTTTACCTCGAGCACATAGAACTTGCCTTCGACAAGCTGTTCGAGATCGAGCGCTCCGACGATTATTGCGAGCTCGATATCCGCGCGTTGCTCCGGCCGGACTTCAAGACACAGGTCGAGGGCCTGGCGAAGGCCGTCACGGGCGGGCTTTACGCGCCGAACGAGGCCAGGCGCGAATTGTCCCTGCCGGCGGTCGAGAACGGGGACGAGCCGCGCGTGCAACAGCAAATGGTGCCGTTGTCATGGGAACCGCCGGCCGCCCAGCCGCCGGCCGATCCACCTCCGGACGATCCCGCGACGGACGACGAGGCGGAGCCCGAACCGGAGGATGTCAGCGATGGCCGGTGACATGGTGCGCGATGGCGGGGCCGTGGCCGCTGCCGGCCAGCAGATCACGCGGCTACGCGCGGCGGCGCTGCTGCTGCAACGGAGCTATGCCGGGCGGATCGCGGCGGCCAGGACGCCGGCCGAGAAAACCGCGCTCAAGGCCGAGATCGCCAACCGCATCCGGCAGATGGCCGTCGACGGGACGCCGTCCGCGCCGCTGGCCGGTCCGTCGATCGCGAATGACGTGGGAGGGGGCTGAACCATGGCGATCGGCAAACTTGACGTTCAACTCGGATTAGACACGGCCGAATTTACGGCCGGCGCGGCTAAGGCCGAGCAGTCGATTACGAAGCTCGGCGTTGCGCTCGCGACCATGGCCGGGACCGCGGCCGGAAACCTGATTGGCGGCGCAATCGCCAAGGGCATTGACGCGATTGCCAACTCGGCGCGCGAGTCCCTGAAAGCCGTCGAGGATTTCGCCAACGCCGCCGTTAGCATGGGCGCGGCCGGCCAGGCGCAAGGGCTGCAAGCTCTTGCGAGCGGGATCAACGCGCTCGGCGTTTCATCGAAGACGGCGCAAGAGCAAGTCACGACATTTTCGGGCGCGCTCAAAGACGGAATGATGGGAGAGGCGACCAACGCCACACGCGCGTTGGACAAGCTCGGCGTTTCGATTACGACCGCATCCGGCGCATTGAAGCCTCAAGCGCAGATCATGCAGGAGGCGATCAACAAGCTCTCAAAATATCAGGACGACGCCTTCAAGGCGGCCGCGGCACAGGAGCTCTTTGGCAATAACGCGGCGGCCAATGCGCAACTGATGACGCAAACCGGCTCGGCGATTACCGATGCGGCGGCGGCCGCGGCCGCGAGCTCCGCGGCCTGGACGGCGCTTTCCGGCGAGCTCGATCGCGCGCAAAAGGCGACACAACCGCTGATCAATGCGCTTTCTCAGGGCTTGGCCGAGGCCGCGCAATTCACCGTCCAGGCCACAATGGCGATGGGCGAGGCTCTATCCGGACCGCTGCTAAAGGCCTTCGATCTCCTGTCCAGCACGGCCGACACAACCGGAAAGGATGTTGGGGACGCAATGGTGACGGCCGGCCAAATCCTGGCCGGCGCGGGCGCGGCGATCATTAGCGTGATTGCGTCGGTGATTGCTGCTTTCTCGGAACTGGCCAAGGCGGCCTATGCGGCCGGCCAGGCCGTGGCGGCGGCGCTCAATAAGGATTTGGCCGGTGCCGCCGAGGCTGGTGGGAGGGCATTGGATGCGCTCGGCAAGAGCGGAACCATCGCGTTGAACACCGTCACGGTGGCAACGAACGAAGCGCTCTCCGCGGGCGAAAAATACGCCAAGTCGATGGTCGACCTGAAAGACAAGGCGGCCGCGGCGGGCAGGGCGCTAACCGGAACGGCGAGGGCCAGGCCGTCGATCGGCTCGGTTGACGCGCCAAAGAAGGGCGGCGGCGGCAAGGGCAGCGGCGGCAAAACCGATCTCGAAAAGGAGATGGAAGCGCTCGAGAAATATGCGGAGCTCGTAAAGAACGCGGCCGATCCGCAACGCGTGTTCACGGCCGAGATGGAGAAATTCAACAAGGCCGCCGCGGCCGGGTTGCTGACGATGGATCAGTATGCCGTCGCGGTTTCKATGGCGACGAAGAAGATGGAAGCGGCGGCCAAGTCTTCCGGCCTGGCAACGCCGATGCTCGACTTCAAGAAGGGCATGAAGTCCTGGGGCGACGAGGTTGCGAGCTCGCTCTCCGACGCKATCATCGAGGGCGACAACCTGAATGACGTGTTCAAGAACCTGATCAAGTCGCTGGCCAAAATGGCGCTCGAGTTGCTGGTGCTGAAACCGCTGATGCAATCGATCACGAGTGGCCTGACCGGCGGCGGGCTGGGCTTTGGCGGCCTGGCCGCGCCGATGGCGGGCGCATCATCCGGCTATGACGCGCTCGGCCGAGCCGTCCCGACGACCAACGCACTCGCCTCCGGCATCCTGTATCCGCGCGCGCCGAGCGGCCGCGCTGCGACCGGCGGGCCGAGCAAGATCACCAACAACATCGGCGATATCTCGATGCAGATCACGCCGGAGGGTGGCGGTGTTACCGGCGACACCAACCAGGGCAAGCAATTTGGCGAGCGCGTGCGGGCGCTGATTCAACGCGAGATGGTCCAGCAATCGCAGCCTGGCGGGCTGCTCCGGGCGAGGTGATCATGGCCGAACTGTTCCGCACCTCGATCGACAGGACGGCACTGCCGGGCGATCTCGTCCCATTGCTGAAATCGCATTGCCGCGTCGAGTTTAGCCGGGACGATCTGTATCTCGAGACGGTTGCGGCCCGCGCCATCGATCTGTTCGAGCGCCTGACCGGCTGGCTGGTGTTCGGGCGCCTGTACGACTGGACCGTCACGATGGAACAGGGCGCGCTCGCCGGGACGGCCTGGCGCTGGCCGGCTCCGGTCGCGCCTTTTACCGGCTTCACGGCCTTCGATCAGGCGGTCGACGTGTCGGGCCAGTATCGGATTGTCGCCGCCTCGCCGGATCTGGTCGGCCCGGCCTGGCTCGAGCGCGCAAGCGGCCAGCCGGACGCCGTTCCGGTGCTGACCGCGGCGAGCGGCTATGCCAGCGCCGACGAGCTCCCGCCAGGCGTGCTCGACTTCGTCCTGCGCTCCGGGGCCTGGCTCTACGAGTACCGCGAGGCCGGAATGATGCCCGGCGCGGACATGCTGGCCTATGGCAACTCGTTGCTGGCCGGCCAGTGGGTGCCGCGGGCATGACGATGATCCTTCACATCGTCATCGAACCGCTCAAGCATGGCCGCTTCTGGCGCGTCTATCACGATGGGGCGGTGCTGCTACAAAGCGAGCGCACCCCGTTCTGTGCTGCCGCACGCGAATTCGTCCGGCGCGGCTATCCGCCCGAAACCCGGCTCACCATGGCCCATCTCGGCAAGGCTGGAATTACGCTCAGCGGGCCGCTCGGCAAGGCGGCCGGGCTGACAGTCTGGGAGGAACCATCCACGCGCTTCGCCCCATACCAACCTTTTGAGGACGAAGGGCTGATTGCGGTCGAGCGGCATCGCGCTGGGCGGTCAAGACGGGATTCCCCGCTACCACATACCGGCCGGAGCAAAGAGGCGGCCCAGGGACACCGGGGACCGCGCGCATGAAAGCCGGAACGCTCCGCGACAGGATCAGGATCGACAAGCCCGTCGCCGGGACGGACACGGTCGGCGGCGCGGTCAAGGCATGGCAGGAAGTGGCAACAGTCCAGGCGGCGATCTATCCCGGTGCGGTCGGGCGCGAGGCGGCGCTGGCCGGGACCGACTTTTCGGAAGTCTCCGCCTCGATCCGCTTTCGTGAGCTCCCCGGCGAGATGCCCGATCCGCTCTGGCGCTTCACCGACATCGATCGCGGCGCGGTCTATTCGGTTGTGGCCCTGCAACGGTCCAGGCTGGCGAACGAGTGGACGGCGTTCTGCAAGATGGGAGGCGCAAGACGCCCATGAACAGGACCGGGCCATGATCATAGAAACCGCGATCATCAATGCGCTGCGCGGCCCGCTCGGCGCGACCTATTACGGGACCGCGCCGCAGCCGGACGGCGATGAGCCCGTGCCGCTGCCGGTCGTGATCGTCAACCGGCCGGCCTCGAAATGGTTGAGCGGCCTGACCGGCACAGATCCGGGCCTGTCGGTCGTGACGGTGCAAGTCGATTACTACGCCGAGACGGCGCAACAGGCCCGCGAGATGGCCGACACGGGCCGGGGCCTGATCCTCGGCTTGACGCATCCGGGCGGCGATTCCGTCGCTCCCTCGCTCGAGAACGAGATCTCTCTCCGCGATGACGTGTCCCGGTCCTGGCGGGTAATGCAGCAATGGTCAGCGACGGACTATTCTCCGGCCGCATAGAGGCCAGGCTGGCCGCGCTCGAGGCCCGCATTGCTGCGCTCGAACGGCGCGGACGGCCGGTGCCGACGGCCCCGATCGACGGTATCGGCGCGCCGCTCGAGGCCGGTTCGTGGCCGGTGCTGCGCGATGCGGTCAAGCAAACCATTGCCGAGCTCGGCCTGGACGAGGCGGCCCGGCGCTACGGGGCCAGCCCGGAAACATTCCGCGATGTGGTCTATCGCAGGCGCGAACCAGGCGCCGGAACGCGCGCTAGGTTATCGGTGGTGGCCGGCGGCAAGTTCGACGGGCCGGACTGAGCGCAGGGATGGGCAAAAATGAACCCCGCCGGAGCGGGGTTCGGTTCGCCGATCAGCCAACCGCTAGCGAGGCTTGCTCGCTGCCGGGATGGCGCTTGCCGTTCAACACCTCACTCACGCGGCCGATGTTGGTATCAAAGTAGGAGGCTATCCGCATTTGGGTTTCGCCAATTCGATACCGCTTCCAGACGATAATCGCGTCTTCAAAGGTAAGCTTGTAGCTCGGCTTTCTTTTCACGTTCATAACTTCGGGCCTTCCTAAACGGGAAAGCCTGGGCAGCCTTGACACCAACTCGATCGGGTGTTGTTGTCGACACGTTCTCCACAGAACTAGCCAGAGGCAGCCACCCAGGTTTTGCTTCGGTTAAATGGAAGCCGGGCGTTCCACCGCCCGGTTTTTCCATGATCGCCCGCGAGTCGGGCAACCAATTCGATCCTGTACCTTGCGTTAACGGTGGGTCAAGACTAGTCGCCACCGCCTGTGGATGGGTTTCGGGGATAAGTGCGCTAAGTGCCATCGCGCACCGCCGGCCGGTGATCGGTAAAGGTGACACGGTGAACCGTGCGCCAGCCCGGAACGGCAACCGTGCCGGCTTGCGTCATGAGGTGAAGCGCACGCGTGCGGGCGCTGATCTAGCGTGAACTGGGTGCAGCAGTCGCAGCCCGGCGGATTGCTGCGGGCGCGGGGCTGATTCGCCCGTGAGACGTTGTCGCGAATATAATATTTGGGAGGAATAGAAGGGGGAACGAGTTTTCACTCATTCAAAATAATTCAACAAAATCAGCTACATATAGGAATATTTGGCGGAAGGGGTGGGATTCGAACCCACGGTGGGCTTGCACCCACGGCGGTTTTCAAGACCGCTGCCTTAAACCACTCGGCCACCCTTCCGGTTGGCCTGTCATTGCCGGGTGCGAGGCGTTTTTGCAAGTGCGATGACGTCAGGCCGAGGCGAGTTCCCCTTTGCAGTGTCTGGATCAGCCCCCCGCGAGCATGTGAGTCGGGTTGAGGCCGGGCAGGCCGAGCGCCCGGCCGCCCCGAACTGGCGAGCTCTGTGCCGGATTTGCCGGAGGTCCGCTTCCAGGGCGTCTTGGCGGCCCTTTGGCCGCCGATAGGGCCATTCCCAGCGGAAAAACACCACCGAAAGTCGCCAAATGACAGCGTTGCATTGTGGCAACGCCTGTCCGAAAAATGGCGGCGGAATGGTCGCGGGTTGACGCTTGCCGCATTTCGGACACCTTTGTGCCCGCTCAAGGGCATCCTAGATGCCGGATCGGGGCATTCGCGCTCGGCGAGTCGCCCGTTTAACGATCCCTTTACAGGATTGACCGAAAACTTCGGCTTCGCCGCAGGATGCGGCTTGGCCGGGCGATGGCTTTCGGCACAACGACGGACGACCATAATGATGCGAGGCGCAAGCTCTTCGGCTCCGGCATTGGCCCATGTGGTAACCGACTCGGACAGAGCTTCCGCTTCCTCTCCCCTTGCTCTTCGTGCCGCGCGACTTGGTTGCGTGGCGCTCGCAGGTCTCCTCCTTGCCAATTGCGCGAATGATCAGGTTGCGCGCCGCAAGTCGAAGGAGATTGGCGCATTCCCCTCATCGAAATACGGCCCCGCCAGCCCCCGGGTTGTCGCGGACGGCCAGCCCGTTCCGAAGGGCGGCGGCCGCGAACTCGTCGGCAAGTCCTATTCCGTCGCGGGCAAGCGCTATACGCCTTATGAGAAGCCGGTCGGCTACACCGCGGTTGGCACCGCGTCCTGGTATGGCGAGGCCTTCCATGGCCGCCGCACCGCCAATGGCGAGGTCTATGACCGCGAAGGCATCAGCGCCGCGCACCCGACCATGCCGCTGCCGGCGTATGCCCGCGTCACCAACCTCCTGAACAACCGCTCGATCATCGTCCGCGTCAATGATCGTGGCCCTTACCATGGCGGCCGCGTCATGGACGTGTCGCAGAAGACGGCCGACGCGCTGGCCTTCCGCCACCTCGGCACGGCTCGTATCAAGCTCGAATATCTCGGCCAGGCCTCGCTTGGCGGCTCCGACGACCGGCTTCTGCTTGCAACCCTGCGAACGGATGGTATGCCGGCTTCGATTCCCGGCACCAGCGCCCCGACCATGGTCGCGAGCAACGCCGCGGTTGCCACCAACCGCACGGCGAGCCCGGATCTCGAGGACCCGCGCGACGAGCAGGCTCGCCAGCCTGTCGTCGAGGCCCCGGCGGCTCCGCATCCGGTCGTGCAGGCCTATGCGCCGCAACCCGTCCGCACCATCGCGCCAGGCACTCCTGTCGCCGCAACGCTGGTTTCGACCTCGTCGAGTGCCGGCATCCCGGTCCGCGGCGCTCCGCTGCCGCCGAACCGTCCCTTCGACCTCGACACCATCGCCAATGCTGCGACCCCGGTTCTGCTCCGCCCGGCCGTCCTGCCGCCACGGCCGCCGGCATTGCGCACCGCCAGCCTGTTCGCCGCTCCCGAGCGCGCCCCGGCCGAGCGTTTCGCGCGGAATAACCCGCTGGCACGGGATCTGGTTCCGCAGACATTGCGGCCATTATCCCGCAATTGACGCGTATCGGGCTTGACCGGCTGAGCCCCGCTCTGCTTCAGATCGGGGCATGAACCCGCCCCGCTATCGCAATTCGATCGCTACGAGATTTGCGGCCGCCACACGCGCGGCGCTGGCGGCTCTCTTTGTCCTGGCGGCTTCGGCTCCCGCGCTGGCCCAGAGCTTCCAGTCGCTCGCTCCACACGCGATTCTGCTCGATTCGGCCACCGGCGCGGTGCTTTACGAGAAAGCCGCGGACGAGCTCATGGTCCCGGCGAGCCTTGCCAAGCTTGCGACTGTCCTGGTGGCATTCCAGGAAATCGCGCAGGGCCGGCTCACTCTCGACAGCGAGATCGGCATTTCCGAGAACGCCTGGCGCAAGGGCGGCGGCATTTCCGGCGGCTCGACCATGTTCGCGTTGGTCCATAGCCGCATCAACCTCTCCGATATCCTGCAGGGCATCATCGTCCAATCCGGCAATGACGCCTCGATTGCGCTCGCCGAGGCGATCGCCGGAGATGAGGCGAATTTCGCGCGGTTGATGACCGAGCGGGTGCGTGCGCTCGGCCTGACCAAGTCGGTCTTCCGCAATGCGACCGGCATGGGCGACCCCGAGCAGAAGGTCACTGCCCGCGAGTTGGCGCGGCTGGCGGATCACATCATCAAGACCTACCCGGAGCTCTACAAAATCTTCGGGCAACGCGAGTTTACCTGGAACAAGATCAGGCAGCAGAACCGCAATCCGCTGCTGACCATGGATATTGGCGCTGACGGCCTGAAGACCGGCAATATCGATGAAGCCGGGTTCGGCCTGGTCGGTTCGGCGGTGCAGAAGGGGCAACGGCTGATCGTCGTGGTGAACGGGCTGAAGTCGGGCCGCGACCGTGCGCAGGAAGCGCGCAAGCTGCTCGAATGGGGCTTTCGCTCGTTCGAACCCCGCCAGCTCTTCGCCGATGGCGAGATCGTCGGCGAGGCCAGCGTCTACGGTGGAGCCAAGGGGCGGGTCGGGCTCAAGGCCAAGGGCCCGGTGAGCCTGCTGCTGCCGCGCGGCAGCAGCGACCGGTTGAGCGCGCGCATCACCTATCGTGGGCCGCTGACCGTTCCCGTCCAGGAGGGCGCCGAGGTCGGGCGGCTCCTTGTCACACGCGGTGAAATAAAGACGCTGGACATTCCACTCTACGCGGCCGAGACGGTCGAGGCCGGCAGCCTGCAGAGCCGCGCGCTCGATGCGCTGATGGAGGCTGCCACTGGCTGGGTGCGCAAGGCGCTCGGCAGGACCTGAGCGGCACGTGTCATGACAAAGGGACGTTTCATCACGCTTGAGGGCGGAGAAGGGGCCGGCAAGTCGACGCTGGCGCGCGCGCTCGCCACGCAGCTCGAGGCCGCGGGCATCCGTTCGGAGTTGACGCGCGAACCCGGTGGTTCGCCCAAGGCGGAAGCCATTCGCGAAGCCATTCTGTCGGGCCGGGTGAAGCATCATGGGCCCTTCATCGAAGCGCTGATGTTCTCGGCCGCCAGAATCGACCATATCGACCAGCGCATCCGGCCGGCACTTGCGCGGGGCGACTGGGTGATTTGCGACCGTTTCATCGATTCGACGCGGGTCTACCAGGGCACGCTTGGGCGCATCGATCCCAAGCTGCTGGCGGAACTGGAACAGGTCACCATCGACGGCCTTACGCCGGATCTGACGCTGATCCTCGATCTCGACCCCAGGGTCGGCCTCGCTCGCGCCGCCCGTCGGCGGGCGCCCGGCGAGGGCAAGGACCGCTTCGAGGGCGAGGCGCTCGCCTTCCATCGCAGCTTGCGCGCGGCCTATCTTGCAATCGCCGAAGCCGAACCGGCGCGCTGCTCGGTGCTTGATGCGACGCTCGCTCCGGAGGATCTGGCCCAGGCCGCCTGGGCGGTCGTGCGCGAGCGCCTGCCGCTGAACCAGGACGCCTGATGCGCGAGAGCAGCAACGAACCGGACCGCCTTCCCGATGCGCCGCATCCGCGCGAGACGCTGGCGCTCGTCGGACATGCGCGCCAGGAGCGGAGTTTCCTGGATGCGCTGCGCTCAGAGCGCCTGCATCACGCCTGGCTTCTCGGCGGTCCCGAAGGCATCGGCAAGGCGAGCTTTGCCTATCGTGCGGCGCGCTTCCTGCTGGCTTCGGGCGATCCGCTGGCGCGCGCCGGCTCGGTGGAAAGCCTGGCGATGCCGGAAGAGGATCCGGCGACGCGGCGCGTGATGGCCCAGTCGCATCCCGACCTGCATCTGCTGCGGCGAACGGTGAAGCCGGACGGCAAGGGCGTGACCAGCAATATCCCAGTCGATTCCGTCCGCCGCGTCATCGACCGGTTCGGAACGAGCGCGGCCGAAGGCGGTTGGCGTGTCTGCATCGTCGACAGTGCCGAGGACATGGATCGCTCCAGTGCCAATGCGCTGCTGAAACTGCTCGAGGAGCCGCCGCCGCGCGCCCTTTTCCTCATCGTTGCCCATGCGCCCGGACGGGCGCTGCCGACCATCCGCTCGCGCTGTCGGCTGCTGACATTTGATGCGCTGGACGAAGGCGCGGTTGCCGAGGCCGGCCGGCTGGCGCTTGAGCGGATGGGATCGCCGTTCGACGCCTCCGCATTGATGCGCGCCGCAGCACTCGCGGACGGTTCCGTACGGCGTGCCCTGACCTATGTCTCCCCGGAGACGCTGGCGCTGGTCGAGGCCGTCAGGGCGCGTCTCGATGCCTTGCCGGGCGTCGATCTCACCGCGCTGCTCGCGCTGGCGGAAGATGTCGCGGGCCGCGCCGGCGAGAGTGATTTCGCGATCATGATCGACACCATTCAGAGCTGGCTCGCCGCGCATCTCCATGCGCATGCCCATGCCGGCGCGGCTCGCCTTGCACCGCTGGCGGAGGTATGGGAGAAGCTGGGTCGCGCGGCCCGCGAGGTGGAAACCTACAATCTCGACCGCCGGCCGCTCGTGATCTCTATGTTTCATGATCTGTCGGAGGCTGTTCGCCGGTCGCGCGCAGCTTGAAAGCGAACCGTCCGGACTGAACGATGGCCCAGGCCCCGAAATTCTATCTGACCACCGCCATTCACTACACGAATGGCCCGCCGCATATCGGGCACGCCTATGAGATGGTGGCCTCGGACGCGATTGCGCGTTTCAAGCGGCTGGACGGCTATGACGTCTTCGCCATGACCGGCACAGACGAGCACGGCCAGAAGGTGCAGCGCACCGCCGGGCAGAACGGGCTCGACGCGAAATCCTATGTCGATCAGGTGGCCCAGCGCTTCCAGGAGATGGAACAGACGCTCGGCTGTTCCTTTGACCGGTTCATCCGCACCACCGATCCGGATCACCTGCCGTCGACCCATGAGCTCTGGCGGCGCATGGAGCAGGCCGGCGACATCTACCTTGCCAAATATTCCGGCTGGTATTCCGTGCGTGACGAGGCCTTCTACGGCGAGGAGGAAACCACCCTCCTGCCGGACGGCACGCGGCTGGGCGGGCAGGGCACTCCGGTCGAATGGGTCGAGGAGGAGAGCTATTTC
This sequence comes from Allobosea sp. 05T433, assembly GCF_056396065.1. Classification (NCBI taxonomy): domain Bacteria; kingdom Pseudomonadati; phylum Pseudomonadota; class Alphaproteobacteria; order Hyphomicrobiales; family Alloboseaceae; genus Allobosea; species Allobosea sp. 05T433. The sequence continues at coordinate 209,172 of NZ_JBFTKS010000011.1, forward strand.
TTCCGCCTGAAATCCTTCCAGGAGCGGCTGCTGAAGCTCTACGAGGACGTGCCGGATTTCATCTCGCCGGCAACGCGCAAGAACGAGATCGTCAGCTTCGTGAAGGGCGGTCTCGAGGATCTTTCGATCAGCCGTACCACCTTCGACTGGGGCCTGCCGGTCCCAGGTGACCCAAAGCATGTGATGTATGTCTGGGTCGACGCGCTCAATAATTACGTCACCGGCTGCGGCTTCCCCGACGAGACCAATCCGCGCTGGCACTATTGGCCCGCCGATGTGCACATCATCGGCAAGGACATCGTGCGCTTTCATACGGTTTACTGGCCGGCTTTCCTGATGTCGGCCGGGCTGCCGCTGCCGAAGCGCGTCTTCGGCCATGGCTTCCTGCTCTCCAAGGGCGAGAAGATGTCGAAATCGCTCGGCAATGTCGTCGATCCATTCGGCCTCGCCGAGACCTATGGCGTCGACCAGCTGCGCTATTTCTTCCTGCGCGAGGTCTCTTTCGGCCAGGACGGCAACTACAGCCACGAGGCCATCATCGGGCGCATCAATGCCGATCTTGCCAATGATCTCGGCAATCTGGCCCAACGTTCGCTCTCGATGATCGCCAAGAACTGCGAAGGCAAGGTGCCGGTGCAAGGCGCATTGAACGAGGGCGACGAGGCCATGCTCGCTCTTGCCGATGGCGCGCTCGCCAAGGCACGGGCAGCGATGCAGGATTTTGCCCTGCACGTCGTGCTCGCGGAGATCTGGGCGCTGGTGGCGGAGGCAAACCGCTATTTCGCGGCCAATGAACCCTGGCGGCTGAGCAAATCGGATCCCGCCAGGCGCGACACCGTGCTCTATGTCACGGCGGAAGTGCTGCGCCAGGTCGCAATTCTGACGCAACCGGTGATTCCGAGCTCGGCCGGCAAGCTGCTCGACCTGCTTGCGGTCGGCGCGGAGGCCCGCAGCTTCGCGAGCCTGGGCGAAGCCGGGCGTCTCGCCAGCGGCACAGTTCTGCCTGCACCGAGCGCGATCTTCCCGCGCTATGTCGAGCCCGATGCCGGGCAGGTGGCCTGATGTTGATCGATACCCATTGCCATCTCGACTTTCCGGATTTCGCCGAGGATCTCGCGGCCTATGTCGCGCGGGCCGAGGCGGCAGGGGTCTCGCGGATGGTGACGATCTCGACACGGGTTTCGCGCTTCGGGACCTATGCCGGGATCGCCGAACGCTTCGCATCGGTGTGGTGCACCGTCGGCACGCATCCGCACGGCGCGCATGAAGAGCTCGACGTCACGGCCGACCAGCTTGCCAGGTTGGCGGAGCACCCGCGCTGTGTCGCAATTGGCGAGGCCGGGCTCGACTATCACTACGACAAGAGTCCGCGCGATGCGCAGGCGCAGGGGCTGCGCACGCACATTGCCGCAGCGCGCATGACCAGGCTTCCGCTCGTCATCCACGCTCGCCAGGCCGACGAGGACATGATCGCGATCCTGCGTGAAGAGACGGAGATGGGCGCTTTCCCGGCCATCCTGCACTGCTTCACGGCAGGTCCGGAACTGGCTCGGGTCGGCGTCGAGCTCGGACTCTACGTGTCCTTCTCCGGGATACTGACCTTCAAGACCTCAGAGGATCTGCGCCAGATTGCGCGCGATATCCCGATTGATCGGCTTCTGGTCGAGACCGATGCGCCCTATCTCGCCCCGGTCCCGTTCAGGGGAAAGCGCAACGAACCGTCTTACGTCGTTGAAACGGCGAAGACTCTCGCCGACGTGAAAGGAGTCTCCTTCGACGAGATCTCGCGCGTCACGACGGAGAATGCGCGACGCTGCTATTGGAAGATGGATCACGCGGCGCCTGTGGCGCAGGTCGCCTGAGCAGCACGCCCAAGATGGCCCTGACGATCACGATCCTCGGCTGCGGTTCTTCTGGAGGCGTACCCCGGCCGGGCTCGGGCTGGGGGGCCTGCGATCCGAAGAACCCGAAGAACCGGCGTCGGCGCTGCTCGATCCTTGTCGAGCGCAATGGCGGCAACGGGACGACCAGGCTGATCGTCGATACCACGCCGGATCTGCGCGAGCAGTTGATCGATGCCGAGGTCAAGCATCTCGATGCGGTGCTCTTCACTCATGACCATGCCGACCACACCCATGGCATCGACGATATGCGGGCGCTGGTGCTGCATATGCGCAAGCGGATTCCGGTCTATGCGGATCCGGTAACGGCCGCGACCTTGCGGACGCGCTTCGGCTATATCTTCGAGACGCCGCCCGGCAGCCTCTATCCGCCGATCCTCGAGATGCAGTCGATGCTGGCCGGCGAACCGCTGACGATCGAGGGGGCAGGGGGCGGTATTTGCGCGCGCCCCATCGCGCTGGAGCACGGGCCGGGTTACGAGGCTCTCGGCTTCCGCTTTGCCGATCTCGGTTATGTACCTGATGTCAGCCTGATGCCGCCCGAGGCCAAGGCCACCCTGGCCGGCCTCGACGTGCTGATCCTCGACTGCTTGCGCGAGACGCCGCACCCGAGCCATTTCAGCCTGTCGCAGGCGCTGGAGGCAATTGCCGAACTGGCCCCCAGACGCGCGGTGCTGACCAATCTCCATATCGACCTGGACTATCAGAACCTGTCCAAGCGCTTGCCTGCGCGCATCGCTGTCGCCTTCGACGGCATGAGCCTGACGGTCGACGGCTGAGGCGAGAAGAGGGCACCCCGCCCCCGGTTCGGCCTCAGGCAGCGTTCTGGTGGTGCCATTCGTCCAGATAGGCCAGCACGGTCTTCAGGTCCGACACATCGACATAGCGGCGGCCGAGATCGCGCAGATTGTCCCTGTGTGGCTGCTCCTCGATATCCCCGACGCAGTCCTCAGGCACGATGGTGCGGTAGCGATAGCTGAAGGAATCGATCGAGGTCGCGCGAATGCAGCCGCTGGTGTTGCAGCCGGTGACGATCACGGTATCGACGCGTTCCTTGGTGAAATAATCGCTGACACCGGTATTGAAGAAGATCGACGGACCCTTCTTGCACACGGTCAGATCATAGGACGCATCATAGATGCGTGGATCATGGGCGACGCTCGGATGGTCGTGCAGGAAGGTCTCGCGCACGGCCGTGATCTTCCAATAGGGCATTTCCCGCTCGTTCATATAGGCGGTGTTGCAGTTGGCGACCGGCACATTGTAACGGCGCGCGACCTCGAGCAGAGTTGCGGTGTTCTCGAGGGCACGCATGACCAGCGGTGCACCGCCCAGCGGATACTGCGGATCGGTAAAGCCCTTCTGGAAATCGACCACGACAATGCCTGGCTTCCTGCCGAACCCGACCGGGATCTCGCCATAGCTGCGGTTCTGGTAATCGTCGCTCATCGCGGCTCTCCCTGCTTGCTGGCATGTTGTCGAGGTCATCCTTGATTGCACTAAAAAAACAAGCAAGATTGTTTTTCTAATACTGTATCGCCGAACGCCGGCGAGGCGAGGGCGGCCATGTCGAGCCCGAGGAGGAGAAGGTGAGCAAGGCAGAGCGGCAGCAGCAGATGCGCAGCATCATGACGCGCGAGCGGCTGATCCAGTCGACGCTCGATGAGATCTTCGAGGTCGGCTATCACGCCGCCACCACCCAGGAGATCGCCGCCCGGGCCAATGTCTCGCGGGGCGCCTTGCTGCATCATTTCCCAGCGCGGGCCGACATCGTCCTCGCCGCCATGGAGGAACTGCTCGAGGACGGCACTCGGCAGATCAGGGCCGTGGCCGACGAGGTCCAAAGCGGCAAGATCTCGCTCGAGGGGTTCGTCGAGTTCCTGTGGCAGCTCTTCTCGGGCCGGTTCTTCTATCTCTCGCTGGAGATGATCACCGAGGCACGCAACGATCCGGAGCTGTGCGAACGGATGATTCCGGTGGTGAAGCGCTTCCATCAGGTGCTCGACGGCATTTGGTCGGAGTTTTGCGACCCGCAGAAGCGCCCGCCGCAGCAAGCGCGCATCATCCTCAATCTGACGCTTTGCCTGGTTCGCGGCATGGGCGTCCAGACGGTTCTGCGTCCAGACCCGGGCTATTACCGCGAACTCATCGAGGCCTGGAAGGCATTGCTGCCGCAGCTCATCGACGGCCCGACCGGGGATCTCATCTTCGCGGGAGAAAACGGCTCGAGGTGACCAGCGAAGGATCAGCGCTGCGACGACGCTAATCCTGGAGGTGCTTTTGCGCGATCAGCGCGGCTTCGACCCGGCTCTTGAGGCCGAGCTTTGCGAGAATGTTCGAGACGTGAAACTTGGTGGTCTGGATTTGCACCCCCGTCGCCTCGGCGATCTCACGATTGCTGAAGCCGCGCCCGAGCAGGCGTAGCGTGCGGTTTTCCTTCGCTGAAAGCGCTGCGATCTTGGTGATGACGGGGTCGACCTCCTGCTGCCCTCGCATCGCGCTCAGCAGGCGCACGGCCATGTTGGGAGGGACATAGGATTCGCCCCCTGTGATCGCCCTGACGATCGCGATCAGATCCATGGCCGGGACGCCCTTCAAGGCATAGCCCGACGCGCCGGCGTCCAGCGCCTGCAGCACGACGTCTTCTTCCTCCGAGACCGTCAGCATGACCACTTTCACCTGCGGCCATGTCTGGTGAATCCGTCGCGCCGCGGCAATTCCGCCGCCAGGCATCGACACATCGAGCAAGGCGACCTGCGGGGAGAGCCTTCCTACTAGCTCGAAGGCTTCGTCGGCCGACGCACCTTCGCCGACCACCTCCAGGTCACCACTTCCCGAAAAGATCTGCACCAGACCCGCGCGGAAGATCGCGTGATCGTCCACGACAACGATGGATTTTCGTTCACGCAACGAGCAGCCCTCCACTGAGGTCCAGGGTCATCTTGAGCAGATTGCCTCCGTCACCGAGGCGGCGTTTCGTCAATGTTCCGCCAAGGCTCTCGACCCGTTCCTGCAGGCCGTAGAGCCCAATGCCCGCGCTGGGAAGGTCTTTCTCTGCAGACGAAGAGTCGCCTCCGCTGTCGGCCACCGAGACATTCAGGAGCGTTCCGTCCATCCAGCTCCGCACCTCCTGACCTGTTGCCCCGCCATGGCGATAGGCATTGTTGAGCCCTTCCTGGACGAAGCGGAAGACGCAGATCCTGACGGCATGCGACACCGGCTGAGGCAGCTCGGTGGTGGCGAGAGCTACGGATGTTCGCGTGCGCGCTTCGTGTGCCCGCACAGCCCGCTCGATAACCATATGGAGCGGCAGGTCGGCGATCTCGGGAAGGACAAGCCCCTTGGAGATGCTCCTGATCTCGCGCATCGCCTCGTCGAGCGCCGACTGCATAGTCAGCAGGGAGCGATCGCGCGGGGCCTTGCTTCTGGCGTTGCGCGCGTCCTCGATCTTCAGGATCGAGAAGCTGATCAACTGGGCGGGGCCATCATGGAGATCCGCGCCGATCCCGCGGATGAACTGTTCGTTCAGCTCCGCGACCCGCGCCGAGGCGCGCTGCAGCCGGTCGGACAACTGCCGGTTCTCGAGCAGCAGCTGTTCGGTCTCTTCGACGCGCCGCTCAAGGGCCTTCCTTTGTGTCTCGATGGTTCGGCTCCCGCGATGGACGATGCCGAACAGGGCGAGCATGATCGCCGCCGTAACCGCGGCAATGACCAGCCAGCTGCTCCGTCTGAGCGCTGCAAGCTCCTCCCGGAAGGGCTCGGCCTGCTCGTGGATTTCGGCAACGGCAATGATGCGGGAAGAGCCTTCCAGCCGGATCGGGCTGTAGATTTCGAGATAGCGGGTCCTGATGCCCCGAATCACATGCTCGCCTGCACGAGGGTCGGCATGGTCGGCCGTGACCTCGCCCGTCAGCGCCCGCAACAGGCCGTTGGGGCGGTCGAACTGATGGCCGATGATCTGGGGGGTGTTGGAGTAGGCCACGACCCCATCCGGCGTCCAGACCTCGAAATAGGGAAAGCGGCGCTTCACGGCCTCGTCGGCGAACAACTGGTCGAGCCGTGCGATCGCCCCCGCCGACAAGCTCTGGGAGGTGGCAAGCTCCTGAACGGCCGGAGCAACCAGACTCTGCATGAACAAAGCGGTCGAGGCTGCCTTGCTTCTGATCGCCTCACGAGAAACCAGCTCGGTGATCAGATAGCCGGCCACGAGCATGGCGATCTGCATGACGAGGCCACCGGCGATCAGGAACTGCACCGACAGCGTCGCGCGTCGTGGCGCGGCCTTCCCGGCGGGCAAGTGCTGCAACGGCACGCCCGTGATCACGTCACTGCTCTCGAAGTCCTGAACCGGCTTCAGCATATCGCCCGTCGACGTCTCCACGCAGAGATTAGCTCAAACTGATGACTGTGAGATCACCATCTGGCAGCGCGATCCATCAGTATTGCAAGCGAAACCGGCCAAGCGGCCCGGATCACTTCCGCAGTGAACGAAAACTGGTCGAAGGTCTAGTAAGCCAGCTCGCCCCCAGATGCGTCAGCGTCGGTTCAAAGGTCGTCGCGGTGCCACGCCCGTAAGTCGCCGAATATTGGCCGACCTTATCTTCTTCAAATCGACCCCATACCCAGCAATCCTTTTGCTTAACGAAGCGTAATCGGGCGGTTCGTCGGAAATGCCGCATGCAAGGGCGCTCACAGTCCTTCGTGCGGCTCAACGGCAGACGCTCGGTGCGGCAGAAGCAATTCTTGGGTCTTAACGCAGCACCGTGGGCGGAGCGAGGGTATCATGAAGCTCAATACGCACGACCTTGAGTTCATCCTGAAGCAGATCAAGATCGCCGAGGCCCATACGGCCGGGACGCCCTTGACCGAGTTGGTCGATAATCCGCTGGTGCCCTACGGGCTACGCACGGTCGACGGCACCTACAACAACATCATCCCGGGCAGGGAATGGGTCGGGTCGTCCGACCAGACCATGCCGCGCCTGCTCGATCCGGTCTTTCGCCCGGCAGAGAATGGGCCTGGCGGGGCACCGACGAGCTACCAGCAGACCTCTGGGAACGTCTACGACTCCCAGCCTCGTGTGATCTCGAACCTGATTTCAGATCAGACGATCGGCAATCCCGCCACGATCATTTCCGCGCTGACCAATCTTGGGCACGAGGACCCCTATCTGTTCCTGCAGGCGCATGCGGCTGTCTATGAAGCTGCCGTGTTGGCCTATGAGGAATGGGAGACGGCTGACCGCGGCCTCGCGCAGGCGAACGCCAATCTTGCACTTGCGCAACGCGCAATCGGACCAGCGCAGGGTCAGGTCGCTGTGGCACAGGCTGCTTTCGATCTGGCGGTTGCAGAGGGGGGCGATACCGGGCCGGCACTGGCTGCGCTCGCCACCGCGCAGGCAAGTCTCGCCACGGCCGTAGGCAATGCCACTGCTGCCGCGGCGGCCGTCGGCGTCGCAACCGCGACGCTAGCGGCCGAAGTGCAGCAGAAGCACGTCGCCTACGACGCAATGACGGACGCGCTCGGCGTCACGATGCAGGGCGACACCGTCCTTATCCCGAACGTCGCGCCCGATTTGGGCGACACCGCTCCGTTCAACGGGTTCTTCACGCTGTTCGGCCAGTTCTTCGATCATGGGCTTGATCTGGTCAGCAAGGGCGGGAACGGCACGGTCTATATCCCGCTCCAGCCCGACGATCCGCTCTACGTCGCCGGTAGCCCGACCAATTTCATGGTGCTGACGCGCGCGCAGAACCAGCCGGGCGCCGACGGTGTGGTGGGTACCGCCGATGACGTGCGTGAGCATAACAACGAGACGACGCCCTGGATCGATCTGAACCAGGTCTACACCTCGAATCCGTCCCACCAGGTCTTCCTGCGGGAATACGCCATGCTGGACGGCAAGCCCGTCGCGACCGGGCGCATGCTGGAGGGGGCGAATGGCGGCCCTCCGACCTGGGCCGACGTCAAGGAACAGGCTGCGTCCAAGCTCGGCATCCTGCTGACCGATGCGGACGTCCTGCGCGTTCCGGCGATCCTGACCGACCTCTATGGCGAGTTCATTCGGGGGGGCACCGGCTTCCCGCAGTTGGTCACCGGCACCGGCACGGGCTCCGTCGAGGGAAATCCGGGCGCGCTGGCTGTGGCCTCGGACGCCTTGTCGGCTGGCCGCGCCTTCCTGAACGACATTGCCCACACGGCGGTGCCGGGCGGGCTGGTCGATCATGACCGAAACCCGGCAACCGCGCCCGTTCTCGTGCTTGCCGACGATGATACCGTTGCCGGAAACCAGATCGCTCTCAACCAGTTCGGGATTGCGACAACCTATGACGACGAACTTCTCAATGCTCACTTCATCGTCGGCGATGGTCGCGGCAACGAGAATATCGGCCTGACCTCGGTCCACCATACTTTCCACCACGAGCACAATCAGCGCATCGACCAGATCAAGACGCAGTTGCTGACAGGCGAGGGGGCAGACGTCGCGTTCCTGAATGAGTGGCTGCTGACCGATGTCACGGTGATGCCGACATCGCAGGCCGAGATCGATGCGCTGGTCTGGGATGGCGAGCGTCTGTTTCAGGCCGGCCGGTTCTCGACGGAGATGGTCTATCAGCATCTCGTCTTCGAGGAGTTCGCGCGTGCCATCGCACCCGATGTCGATCCCTTCGTGTTCTCCAACACCACAGTGATCGATGCCGGGATCGTCGCCGAATTCGCCCATGTCGTCTATCGCTTCGGGCATTCGATGCTCACCGACACGATCGACATGTTCAAGCTCGATGCGAACGGCAATCCCGTCGCGTCGGACATTGCACTGTTCGACGCCTTCCTGAATCCGATTGCCTTCAATGCTGCCGGTACGACGGCCGAGGCTGCGGCTGCGGCGATCCTGACCGGGATGACCCGGCAGGTCGGAAACGAGATCGACGAGCACATTACCGATGCGCTGCGCAACAATCTCGTCGGCCTGCCGCTCGACCTCGGCGCACTCAACATAGCGCGGGCTCGCGATACCGGCATTCCCTCGCTCAATGAGGCCCGCCGCCAGTTCTACGAGGACACGCATGACAGCCGCGTGAAGCCTTACGAGAGCTGGTACGATTTCGCGCTTTCGATGAAGAATCCGGCCTCGCTGATCAACTTCATCGCAGCCTATGGCACGCATTCCTCCTTGCTCGGCAATCTGACGCTTGAACAAAAGCGGGATGCCGCAACCCTGCTGGTCATGGGCGGGGCCAATGCGCCGGCCGATCGCATCGCGTTCCTGAACGGGACGGGCGCCTGGGCGAATGCCGCCAATGGCGCGACCATCACAGGCCTCGACGCAGTCGATTTCTGGATCGGCGGGCTCGCCGAGAAGAAGATGGCCTTCGGCGCGATGCTGGGGTCGAGCTTCACCTATGTCTTCGAGTACCAGATGGAGCAATTGCAGGCCGGCGACCGGTTCTACTATCTGAGCCGGACCCAGGGCCTGAACCTGCTGAACGAGTTGGAGGCGGATTCCTTCGCGCAACTCCTGATGCGCAACACGGATGCAGGGGCCGAGGGAGCGCCGCATATCAACGGGGCAGCCTTCCAGACGGCCACCTACATCCTCGAGATGGACCCGACCAAGCAGATCACGGGCCTAGGCCTCAACGGCAAGGCGGACCCGACGCATACCAACCCGGTACTGCAGGCCATTAGCCCGATGGTCATCCGCGACAATCCCGCGACGCCTGGCGCCGACAACAATTATCTGCGCTATACCGGCGTCGATCACGTCGTCCTCGGCGGCTCTGCCGGAAACGACATCCTGATCGGCGGCGAGGGGGACGACACGCTCTGGGGTGGGGCGGGCGATGATCGCCTCGAGGGCGGCTATGGCGTCGATCACCTGCATGGTGGAGCCGGCAATGACATCATCACCGACAGCGGCACGGATATCGGCGCAGCCGACGTCATTCATGGCGACGCCGGCGATGACGTCATCACGCCCGGCAACGGTCTCGACCTGATTTTCGGCGGGGACGGCAGCGACTTCATTTATGGCGGCACCGAGGGCAAGACCGTCTCGGGTGGCCAGGGCAATGACTTCATCCGCGGCGGGACGGGAGGCAGCTTCCTGGCCGGCAACGAGGGGGACGACTGGATCGAGGGCGGGGACAGCTTCGACACCCTGGCCGGCGAAAACTCCGAGCTGTTCTTCAACTCGACGATCATCGGCCATGACGTGCTCAACGGCCGCGGCAACGACAATGATTACGACGCCGAGTCGGGCGACGATATCATGATCCAAGGCGAAGGCGTCGAACGCAATAACGGCATGGCCGGGTTCGACTGGGCGATCCACAAGGGCCACAACGAGGCCGCTGACTCCGACATGGGCATGACCATCTTCCAGAACCAGCAGGACAACATCCTGCGCGATCGGTTCGACCTGGTGGAGGGCCTGTCGGGCTGGAAATACAACGACAAGCTGACCGGGCGCGAAGTCGTCATGGGCGCCTTCGACGAAAACGGCAATGCGACGCAGGTCGACCCCGGTGCGCCTCTCGACTCCTATTCGAGCGCGCTGCTCGAGAAGAACCTCTCGCTGATCGCGGGACTGGAGCGGCTGGTCGCGCATCTCGACCGGACGACTGTGACGGTTGCCGGCAAGACCGAAACCATCGTCATGGACACCTCCGACGCCTCCGACATCCTGCTGGGCGGCGGCGGCAGCGATCTAATCGAAGGCAAGGCCGGCAACGATATCATCGACGGCGACTCCTGGCTGAACGTGCGGATCAGCATCCGCGATGACCAGKGCAATGAACTCGCAACGGTCGACACGCTGTCGGACACGATCACCAATGCGGACCCGTCGGTTGCGCATTGGAACGGGCGGACTCTTCCAGAACTGATGCTCTCCCGTGAGATCATACCAAATCAGCTCAACATCGTTCGCGAAATCCTCGACGGAAACCAGGCCGGCGATATCGACACTGCGGCTTACTGGGATGTCGCGGCCAATTACCTGATCAGCCGCAATGAGGATGGCAGTGTCACTGTCACGCATGTCACCCAGTCCGCAGCGGTGATCGATCCGACCACGGGGCGGGCGCGCCAGTCTGACGGATCCGACCGGCTGTTCAATATCGAGGCGCTGAAGTTCGCGGACCAGACCGTCAGCCTCAACCGGCTCGTGACCGGGGCGCTGACCATCACGGGCACCGAGAACGTGCTGACCGCGGACACCTCTGGCCTCAGCGATGCCGACGGCCTCGGCACCTTCAGCTATGCTTGGCAATCCTCGACGGATGGTGGCGTCACCTGGAACACGATCGCTGGCGCAGCATCTGCCAGTCTGACCGTCTCGGCCGCCCTCACGGGCCAGTTGATCCGGAGCGTCGTGAGCTATGTCGATGCTCGCGGTTTCGCGGAGTTCGCAATCTCCGATGTGACGGCGAAGGTCGGCAGCAACACCAATGGCGCGGTGGTCGAGGTCATCAACGGAACCGCCGACGCCAACCTGCTCAATGGTCGCGGCGGCAACGATACGATCAACGGGCTGGCCGGCAACGACATCATCAATGCCGGGGCCGGGGCCGACACGGTCGATGGCGGGGATGGCAACGACACGATCGATGGCGGTGCGGGCAATGACGTGCTCTCTGGCGGAGCCGGGAATGACACGATCATCGGTGGCGCCGGAAACGACACCCTGACTGGCGGCGCCGGCAACGACACGCTCGACGGCGGCGACGGCACGGCCGATGTTGCGGTCTATGCCGGCCCGATCACCGACTACGACATCGCGCTGGATGGGGCCGGCCGGATCGTGGTGACAGGCGCGGCCGAAGGCACCGACACGATCAGCGGTGTCGAGCGCTTCTCGTTCGGCGGGACGACCTACACGCAGGTCGTTGCGGGCACGAACGGTGCCGACGGCGCGCTTCTCGGCGGAGCCGGGTCTCAGCTCATCTTCGGCTTTGCCGGCAATGACACGATCATCGGTGGCGCCGGAAACGATGCCATCCATGCGGGAGCGGGCGACGATATCATCGCCTGGGCCGTCGGCGATGGCCGCGACGTCGTCAATGGCGGAACCGAAGGTTCCGTCGGCGACACCTTCTCGATCACCGGAGCGGTCGGCGCCGAGACATTCCGCGTCTATACCCGCGCCGCCGCCGCCGGCGTTGGCGGGATCGGCTATACCGGAACGGCGGAGATCGTGATCACCCGAAGCGTCGGGGCCGGGGCGGCGACGATCATCGCCGAACTGACCGAGATCGAGGAGATCGTGATCAACGGCGCGCCCGCATCGCCTCCAGGCGGTCCGGTGAACACCACCATCGCCGGTGACACGATCCAGGTCTTTGGCGATTTCACCCAGACCAGCCTCAACCTGAACACCATCACGATCGATGGCACGAGCGGCAACGACACGATCGACATCTCGGCGCTGAGCTCTGCGCATCGCATCGTCTTCAGGTCAAACGGTGGCAATGACACGATCATTGGCTCGCTTCGGGCTCAGGACGTCATCGAGCTGCCGGATGGCGCGACGCTGGCAGACTACGAGGCGACCGATAATGGCGACGGCACGACGACCCTGTCGAATGGCAGCCACTCGATCACCTTCACCGGGGAGATGCCGGTCATCGATGATGGCGACGACGATGATGATGACGATGATGACGACGATGACGACGGCGCCGGCAATGGCGACGATGACGACGACGATGATTGCGGCTGTGACGACGACGATGATGATGACGGGGCTGGCACGGGTACACCGCCTCCCGGTTCGGGCACCAATCCTGGGACGCATGTCGGGACGGGGCTGAGCGATGTCCTGATCGGGGCAGCGGGGGCGGACAACCTGATCGGCCAGGGCGGCGACGATGTCCTGATCGGTGCGGGCGGCGACGACACGATCTCGGCGGGCGATGGCAACGACTTCGTCG
>NZ_JBFTKS010000012.1:0-194710 GCF_056396065.1 Allobosea sp. 05T433
CCGGCTGCTCTCTTTCGACCCTTGGAGCTCGGCTCGAACACGCGCCGTCGTGCGGGCGCTGCCATGAAGAACGCTTCCCATAATGCATCCTCCTCCTGACGACTCAGGATCGATGATGCACCATCAGATTTCGGGACTACACATCTAGGACTGTACCGCGCTGCTGCATCGCCCGGCCGGCATGGTCGAGCAATGCGTTGGCCGGCCCCGCGAGGCTGAGATTGACCACGGGTACGGAACGTTCCGCCAGACGGTCGAGGGCCGTTACGAGGTCGAGGCTGTCTGTGCTGGCGCCACCCGCGCGCCGATGGAAGGCGTCGACCGCGATCACCCGCGCCCCGGCCGGGCCCGGTCCGTTCCGGGTCAGCAGGATCGCGATATCGGTGCCGTGCGTGTCGCGAGCTGGCCGGTAGTACGGGGCTCGCACCACCTCGGTGACAATGCCGCTGTGCGACAGGAACGGGTGCTCGGCATCGACTGCGGTGTCGACCATGCCGATCGTGCCATGGGCGCGACAGGTGCCCTCGATCCGTGCTTCCGGCGTCGTCAAGGAGAAGCAGCGTGCCTCGGAACAGGGGGCGGCCAGACTGCGATAGAGATGGTTGAGATCGACCAGCGCTGAAGGCGCGAGCGAGCGCACCCGCTGCAGCGCACGCGCGGTTGAGAGGCCACGCGGAACGCGCAGCCGGGCCGACAGACCGGGCAGCAAGGCGAGTTGCCGCTGTGCCATGATCCGAAAGCCGTCGCGGCGAAGCTTGTCGAAATCGGCTTCGACGAGCCCGCTGGCGACAAGCTCGCGCGGAGACGCTTGTGGCGTGGGCGGCCCCGCCCGCCGTGGACGCTGCGGGGCACGGCTTTCAATGCCGAAGAGCCTGAGCAGGTTGAAGGGGCCGGTCCCGGTGCCGCGATAGCGCGCGGGGTCGACGCCGTCACCGCCTCCGCCGCCGCCTGCGTTGCCACCGCCTGCGCCGCCGCCGGCTCCACCGCCGCCACCGTCCCCACCATCGTCATCGGCAAATGCCGCAGGCGCCTGCCATGGCGCGTTGCCCGGGCCGGGCAGCGGCGACAGAGCCAGCACGAGGCCGAGCGCGAGCGCCCTGGCCTGGGGGCCACGCAGGTCGCTCACGCGGCGTGCCCTTCATGCTGCAGCCTGATGCCGACGCCGATCATCCGGATCGCGTCTTCGGCCGCACGGCGCAGCAGCTTCTCGGTTTCGGCGATGGCCTCTTCCAGCGTGCAGGGACGCTTCAAGATGCTCGCGAAGGCATCGATCCCATGCTCGAAATTGATGCGGACACGGCCGCGGCCGATGGTTCCGGCGAGCGCGATGACCGGGATGCCCCGCTTCTTGGCCCGGCGCGCAACCTCGGCGGGAATCTTGCCGAATGGTGTCTGCGCGTCGAGGCAGCCTTCGGCCGTAATGACCAGGTCGGCCTGACCCAGCAAGTCATCAAAAGCCAGATATTGCATGACGATGTTGTACCGCGGATGCAGCCTCGCGCCTAGGAGCGCCTGGAGACCGGCGCCCAGCCCGCCAGAGGCACCACAACCGGGCGCTGTGCTCGTATCGTCGCCCGTCGCAGCCTGGAGTTGAGCCGCATAGACATGCAGCGCCTGCTCGAGCGCGACCACCTGCTCCGGCGTTGCGCCCTTCTGGGGAGCAAAGACCCGGGCGACTCCGTTGCGGCCGAGCAGGACATTGTGCCAGTTGACCGCAGCATCGATCCGGGTGGTCGCAAGGCGGGGATCCCGGCCGCTCAGGTCGATCTGGGCGAGAGTGGCAAGTGCGCCGCCGCCCCGGCCGATGCGCCGGCCTGAAGCGTCGAGCAGCCTGATGCCGAGGGCATCTGCCATTCCGGCGCCGCCGTCATTGATGCCGCTGTCGCCGCAGCCGACCAGAATGCGCTCGGCGCCGGCGTCGAGTGCGGCACGGATCAGTTCACCGACACCGTAGCCAGCATCGGATTGCGCCGATCACGAGGAACAAGTGCGAGCCCGGCGGCGGCGGCCATCTCGACGACAGCCGTCCTTGGTCCGGACCGCCCGAGGAAGCCGAAGAAGGCCTCGACCGGCTCGCCGACCGGCCCCGTCACGGTGAGGCGATGGAGACGGCCTCCGGTCGCGGCGACGAGCGCCTTGGTGAAACCTTCTCCTCCATCGACGAGGGGGGCAAGCAGGGTGTCAGCGTCGGGCATGCCAGTCTTCACGCCTAGCGCGATGGCCGCTGCGACAGCGCTCGCATCCAGGCTTTCCTTGAAACCTGAGGGGGCGATCAGGATCTTGAGGGTCATGTTGGGCTCCTCGAACGCAGGGAGGCTCGTGCCTCCCTGTGCCAAACGAAGCCTGTGCGCGCTTATTCCATGCCGGCTCAATAATTTCTGCGGCCACCCGCGAAGGGCCGGTCAACGCAGCAGCGGCAGGCCCATCAGCGGCCAGATGTAGGTCGCGAAGCCCATGAGCAGGGCGAAGATCAGGGGTAGCAATACCGCCGATAGCAGTACGAGGTCGCGCGGCTGATAGGTCGGCCGGTCGAGCCCGGCAAAGAGTGCAACCGGCTTGGCGCTGACCGGCAAGGTCTGGCAGAAGCCGGTTCCCATCACGATGACGAAAGCCAGCGCGCGGAGATCGTAACCCTGCGCCGCGAACGGCAAGGCGAGCATCGGAATCAGCACCGCGGCGCGGGCCGAGCGTGAGGTGATGACCAGGTGCGAGAGCAGCGCGATGGCACAGATCACCCCGACCAGCAGCCATGGCGTTGTCAGCGCTTCACGGGGCAGAAGGCCGAGCAGGCCCTTGACGATCGCGCCCGCCGCTCCGGTTTCGATCAGCGCGCCACCCATCAGTGTCGTCGCCGCGAGGAACAGGATGAGCTGCCATTCCGTCGCTTTCACGGCCTGTTTCATCGAGACTGGAGCGAGCGGTTGCAGAGTGACCGCGACAGCGCCGAGCAATGTCACGATCGCGATGTCGATGCCGTGCCAGCTCTGCGTGCTCCAGCCGATCATCACTGTGACAGCGACCGCGAGCACATGGATTTGTGGTCGGGTCAAAGGCGTTCGCTCAGGCGAGCGTCGCTCCAGAGAGCGGCTGCGCTCAGCGCGAGACAGGAACAGCGTGAGAATGGCGATCGTGGCGGCGAGGCTGCACAGCACCGCGAAGGGCAGGCCGAGGACGATCCAGTCGAGATAGTCCAGCCCCGGGCGGCCTGCCCTTGTCATCATCTCGACCGCGATCAGATGCGCGCCGGCTCCGATCAGCGATCCGCCCGCCGATAGCAGGATGACGGAGGGAAACAGCAGCGCCAATGCCCGGTTGATACGGCGGTCATCGATCGCCTCGGCCAGCGCCAGATAGACCGGCAACAGCAATGCGGCGCGTCCGGAGGTCGAGGGGACGAGGAAGGCGGTGGCAATGATGACGAAGGTCACGGAGAAGAAGAGCGAGGATACGCGCGAGAAGGGCTGCAGCGCCGACAGGGCCAGGCGTTCGGCGAGGCCGGAAGCGCGCAGTGCGGCCGCGATCACGAAGGAACCGATCAACAGCCAGATCAACTCGCTGCCAAGTGCGAGATAGAGCTGTTCGGTCGGCACCGTGCGGGTTGCGACCAGGGCCGCTGCGGCCGCAAGGGCGATCAGCGTGTCGTCGATCGCCGTCATCGTCCAGCCGATGGTGGCGAGGGAGAAGACGATCAGCACGATCCTGGCATCCGGTGCCAGTGGGGCCCCGAACCAGATCGACGATGCCGCAGCCGACGCGAGGGCTATGGCGGCGAAACGGATGAATGTGCCGGGCGCGCCGGGCGGCGCCAGAGGCGCACCGGCATGTCGGGACGGCTGCACCGGCGCGATCACGACGGGAGGAGGGGGGAGGACGCTGCTCATGTCGAGAGAAACGAGCGAGAACGCGTCTTATTCCCTCGGCTCGGCGCAGCAGTTGCTCAGTCCGCCCGGCGTGGCGGAGTTGACCCTGCATAGACAAGGCCGGCGTCAGTTTCCCGACGCCGGCCCTGTCCTGGCGAAATATCAGGCTCAGGCAACCAGCTTAAGTTCGGCCTGGGCGGCGTTGATCGCCTGCTCGCGTGCCTCGGGACCGAAAGCGAGCTTCTCGACGCGAATGAACGTGACATCGGTGATGCCCATGAACCCGAACAGGGTGCGCAGATGCGGCTCCTGCGAGTCCATGATCTGGGCGGGGCCGCTGCTGTAGAGACCGCCGCGGCTCTCGACCACGATCGCACGCTTGCCGGTCATCAGGCCTTCCGGGCCAGACTCGGTGTAGCGGAAGGTCACGCCGGCGCGCAGCACATAGTCGAACCAGGCCTTCAGCGTCGACGAGATGCCGAAATTGTACATCGGCGCGCCGACCACGATGATATCGGCCGCCTTCAGTTCCTCTACGAGCGCATCGGACAGCGTGCGGGCTTCTACCTGAGCCGGATTGGCCGGCTCGCCGCCGCGAATGGCGGTCGCGGAATCGAGGGTCAGATGCGGAACCGGGGCCAGGCCGATGTCACGTTCGACGACCTTCAGGCCAGGGTTCTGGGCGGTGAGTCGGGTGACGGTATCCTGGACGAGCTGCTTCGAAACGGAAGCCGAGCCGAGGGCGCTGCTGTTGAGAACGAGAAGGTTGGACATGGTTGCGATCCTGAAACGGAGGGAATGGCCTCGATGCAGTGCAACATAGCGGTTCACTTCACGCACCAGAACGCCCATAGTGGGAACCATACTGTTGCTCTCAGGGGAACACTCTCATGTCGGAGCTCGATGACATCCGCAGCTTCATCGCCGTGGTCGAGACCGGTGGCTTCGGGCGCGCGAGCAAGGTGCTGGGTCTGTCGAAGTCTATCGTCAGCCGTCGCATCGCTCGACTCGAGGCCGATCTCGGTACCCGGCTGCTCAGCCGCACGACCCGCGGCATCAGCCCCACGGAGGCCGGGATCGAGTTCAAGGCGCGCGGCGAACGCATCCTTGCGGATCTCGCGGAGGCGCGTGAATCGGTGGCGCAGCAGACCGGTGGCGTTGCCGGGAGGCTGCGCCTGTCGATGCCGCTGACCTTCGGCGTGCGCCATGTCGCGCCGGTCCTCGCCGAGCTGGCGCATCGTCACCCCAAGCTGGAGCTCGATGTCGAGGCCAGCGACCGCTATGTCGATCTGATCGGCGAACGTTTCGATGCGGCGATCCGGATCGGCACGCTCAAGGATTCCAGCCTGGTCGCGCGGCGCATCGCGCCGGTCTACGGAGCCGTGGTCGCAAGCCCGGGCTATCTCGATCGCAGGGGCCGCCCGATCTCGCCGCTCGACCTGACCGAGCACGACTGCCTCATCTATACCGGTACAGCGACGACAGACTGGACCTTTCGGATGAGCAAGCGCTGGGTTTCGGTCAGGCCGACCGGCCGGATGCGCTCGGACAGTGGCGAAACCCTGGCGGAATGGGCGGAGGCGGGGCTCGGGCTCGCCGTGCTGCCGACCTTCATGCTCACGGACGCGATCAGCAGAGGCGCGCTCGAGCATTTGTTGCTGGACTATCCGATGAAGGAGCAGGGGCTCTTTGTCGTGCGCCCGCCAGGCGCCTATGTTCCCGGCAAAGTGCGCGTTCTGATCGATCTCCTGGTCGAGCATTTCGGAGGCGAGCCGAGCTGGGATCGCTGCCAGATGGCGGCGAAGGCGCGCGGATTGTCCTTCGGCGCGGAGCCGGTTTCCGATGATGCCGTCGCGTCGGAGGCCGGGCTGCCTGCACATCAATTGGCGTGATCTTCGGCATCACATGATTTGGCGTTGCATTCCCTGAACGAGCGGCCAGTCTGCACGCGCTCACAAACGGAGATTGCGATGCTGCTCGTTGGAATGCTGGACAGTCCCTATGTGCGGCGCGCCGCCATTACCGGAACCTTGCTCGAGGTCGAATTCGAGCATCGCTCGGTCTCCGTGTTCCGCCACATGGATGCGTTCCGGGCGATCAATCCATTGATCAAGGCACCCTCGCTGGTTTGCGAGGATGGCACGGTAATCAGCGAGTCGCTGCTGATCATCCAGCATTTCGAGGATGTCGCCGGCCGTTCCCTGCGACCGATCGAAGACACTGCCCGGGTCCGCGATCTCAGCCTGACCGGCATTGGCATCGTCGCGGCGGACAAGGCCGTCTCGGTGGAATATGAGCGCAAGCGTCCCGAAGCCCAGCGCTATGCACCCTGGCAGGAGCGCATCGTGACGCAGTTGCACACTGCGCTCGATCTGCTGGATCAGGCGGCCCAGCGCGGTGAACTGGGCTCGGGGCCGGAGCTCGAGCCTGCCGATATCGCAGCTGCCATCGCCTGGGGGTTCTGCCGCTTCGTGATCCCGGACTATGTCGAGGAGAGCCGCTGGCCGGCTCTTGCTGCTCAGGCGCGCGCCTGCGAGGAGCTGGCCGTGTTCAAGGCCTGGCCAATCGACCGGGAGTGAGCCCCCGGTTCAGCCTGCTCAGTTCTGGACGAAGTTCGTCGGCAGTGGTTTCACCGCAGGGCCGCTGAAGCTGCCGGTCTTGGCGTCGCTCGGATCGGCATGGCTGAAGCCGAGCGAGGCGGCCGGACCGGGGCCCTGGACCCAGCCGGGTGGCGGGGCCGAGGCGGCCTTGGCGCGTGCGGTCGCAACCGTCACCTTGCGACCTTCGGGCGCGGGACGGCTAACGGCGGCGAAGAGCGAGTCCAGGTTCGAACGGTCGGCGTCATATTGCGCAACGATCGGCGTGGGTGCAGGGCTGCCACCGTTGTTCCGCTCGGTCCGGGCAATCACGGTGCTGCCGAGTTGCGGCCGGCTCGGCGGCATCGGATGAGTGATCGTGACCAGCCTGCCTTCCTGCTGGACGGCCGGCACCGGGTCGGCATCGCTGCCGCGCAACGAGGCCGTGGCCAGGTTCGCAAAGGCGACCGGACGCGAAGGCGGCAGCGGGGCGGCCATCGGCTTGCCGGCGACGACCGTCTCGACCAGTGCCGTCATTTCGCCGGGACGGCGCGGCGGCAGCGAGGCCAAGATCAATTTCTGCTCCTCGCCGGGGCGGCCGCCGGGCGCAAGCTGAGGTGCGAAGGCAAGTGCTCCGCCTTGCTGCGGCAGTGCAGCAACCTGGACAACGCCCTGCTGCCCAGCCGGCGGAGTGAGGCCGCCAGGGCGTGCGATGGGAAGCGGCGCGTCGATCAGCTTCGGCCTGACCTCTTCGGGAGCGGGCGCTGGTGCGAGCGCCGCGACCTGAACCGGCGGCTCGGCCGGGACGGGGGCCTGACGGATGGGGCGGGTCACGCGCGGAGCCGGCTCCGGAGCCGGGACCGCGACGAGCGATGCGCCGAAGCGCGTGCCGCCATCCTCCGAGCTGCTGTCGGCGTAATTCTGGCGGGCATAGGCCATGACGACCGGCTGCGGCTTCGGCGCGGGGGCGCGCCCGCGCTGTGGCCGTGCATCCGCCTCCTCGTCATCGCCGCCGAAGAGGGCGGCCCACAGGCTCTTGCGACCGGATGAAATCACCGCGCCTTCATCGAGATCGGCGGCGGCATAACCAGCCACGGCACCGCCGCGCGCCAGGACATCGGCTTTGGCCAGCTCGTATCCGGCAAGCGGCTGGCCATCGGCCGGCAGATGCACGGTCTTCTCGTCCGGGAAGAGGCGCACCAGCTGGTCGCGCGTCATGCGCGGCCAGGAGCGGACCGAACCGGCATCGAGATGGACGAATGGCGTATGCGCGCCCGGATAGAAGCCGACGCCGCCGCGTTGCAGCCGCATGCCGGCTTCGCGAATCCTGGCTGTCGGGGTATCCGGCAGGTAGAAGTCCATCGCCTTGCCAAGCGTGTGCTGGCTGTGCTTGGCGACGCCGCGCGAGCGTCGGCGCAGCATCGAATTGGTACCGGGCGAGCGATAGGCTGAGACGACGTGGAAGGGCTGCTCGGAGCCGACGGTGCGCTGAACCTCCCAGGCGACGTCGAACAGGCGCGGGTCCATCTTGATCGGTTCGTCGATGCGCCAGTCGCGCAGGGCCCAGTTCAGCTTCTCCAGGCCTTCGGCGACATAACGTCCGTCACGCTTGAAGGTTACGGTGATCTCTTCCTTGGTGTGCATGTGCCGGATGGAGATCGTGCGCGTGTCGCCATTGGCGACGGCGTTCTGCGTGCCGCGGATGCCGCAGACGAGGGCCGCGAATGCAATGGCCATCGTCAGTCCGCCACGGAAACCCGGCGTAACGCGCAGCAGAAGCCGTCTCGGCATGGTGGCTGAGGATCTGCTCAAGCTACTCGACCCGTCTCGATGCGCCGGCAAGGAGCTCGGCAAACGTCAACGAACAGTTGCGGAGATGCGTTAACAGCAGGTTAACAAGCAGGTAACCTGTACGCTACGATTCTTTCCACCGAAGCTGGCTAGCTGTGGATCGTGGCGAAAAGGTGCTCGATCCCACATTTCGCCACGATCTCAGCCCCGCTGCTCCAGAGCCTGCCTCACCATGCGGTGGAAGCCGTAGATATCGTCGAAGGTCACCAGCTTGCCGTCCGGCTGGACGACATGAGTGTTGTAGACAAGGTGGATCTGCAGCGGCTGCGGCAGCCGGATGGTGCGCTCACCGGAGCCGATCAGACGCTTCAGACGCTCTGTCGTCCATTCCGGGCCGAGCACCTGGTCGGCAAGCAGGAAAGGATTGTCGACGCGCACGCAGCCATGGCTGTAGGCCCGGCGTTCCGTCGCGAAGAGCCGGCGGTTCGGCGTGTCATGCAGGTAGACGGCATGGTCGTTCGGGAACATGAACTTGATCCAGCCGAGCGCGTTGCGCTCGCCCGGCGGCTGGCGCACCGAGATGTTGTTGCCGCGGCGGGTCACGACATAGCCGCGCTTGGCGGCATAGTCCGGATCGGCGGCGAGGCCGGGCAGGAATTCCTTCTTCAGGATCGATGGCGGCACAAACCAGGATGGGTTGACCACGACATGGTCCATCCGGTGCGAGAAAATCGGCGTCGCCGATTCAGGTTTGCCGACGATGGTGCGGGCGTGGTGCACCACCTTGCCGTCGCGGATTACCCGCATCTGGAATTCCGGCACATTGACCATGATATGGGTCTGGCCGAGATCGGCGGGCAGCCAGCGCCAGCGCTCCATCTGCGCGACGATGTCCTGCTGGGCGCGGTTGGTCGCCGGCGTGCCGAGCGCCGCAATCGTCTGGGCGCTGAGGATGCCGTTGGCGCGCAGGCCAGCCTGTTTCTGGAACTCGGCGACTGCAGTGGCGGTCGAGCGATCGAACACAGCCTCATCGGACGGGCCGAGGCCGAGCCGGGCGCGGATCAGGTGTACGCGCTCGTCACGCATGCCGAGCTTGAGCGGAGGGCCGGCGGGAATGCGCACCATGGGCGTATCGTCCTGGTGGTGGCGCAGCTCGGCGAGCTTGGCCTTCAGGCGGCGATAGCCCTCATGCGGCGGGTTGTAGGCCGCCAGCACCTTGCCCGGATCTGGAACGGCCGCGATCTCGGAGAGAACCTCGGTGGCGGAGGGCAGATACAGTGTCGGCGTGAGCAGCTTGGAAAGCCGGCGCGGGTCGACGCGGGCGCCGCGCGCGTCGCGGGCATAGAGCACGGCGAGCGCGGAAAGCCGGACATCGGCCTCGGCGAGGCTGCCCTTGTCGCTGGCCTCGAAAACGGGCAGCGGATAGTCGGTCGGTCGCAGGCCATCCTCGCCGGCGCGGCTTAGCTGCGCCACGAGCAGCTTGGCCGCCGCGCTCCAGCCCTTGCCGTCGATCCAGAAGGGACGGTTCTCGAAAGCCTGATAGGCGGCGAGGATCTCGCTGCGCTCGCGTTCCGCGAGGCGCGGCAATGCCAGCGCTTCCGGCGCGCGCTCGGTGATTTCGGCGGCGAGCGCCGGTCCGGCGGGAAGCTCGACCACGACCTTGGGCAGGTCCGGCGGCGCAATCACGGGTTCGGCGGAGCGCAGAGGCGCAGGCCTGGCGGCGGGGACAAGCGCTGGGTCGGAAGGCGGCAGATCGATGGCCGGGATGTCGAGCACCACAGGCTCGTCGAGGTCGACGCCGGGCGTCGTGGCAGGCGTCGGGGGCACCTCGAGCGGAGCAAGCCCGCCCTGTGGCTGGGCCGAGGGGGCAACCGTGCCGGTCACCATCTCCGGCTCGGCGTTCGCGGCCTTGGGGGCGGTCTCGATCGTGACGACAACCTCCGGCAAGACCGGCGGCGTCAGGCTCTCGGGCGGCTTGTCGCCATTCAGTATCAGCAGTGCCGGCTGCTCGGGCAGGGGGATGCCGAGTTGAGGCTCAAGGGTAGCCTGCGCAAGCGCATATCCGGTACCAAGGGCCAAGGCCAGGACCGATGCAGAAGCAAAGCTCGCCCAGTGGCGACGACGCATGGTCCAATTCCCTATAGCTCTGCCCGATATCCGCGATACCTGCGTGACTCGGCCTGTTTCGACAAGATGCGGGGGTGCAACAGCGGGCATCTTTCAGCTCTACAACGCCTATGCCGCATCCGAGTTCGCAGAGGCGTCATCGCCCTCGATCAGCCCGTAATCCTTGAGTTTGCGATAGAGCGTCGAGCGACCGATGCCGAGTTTGCGCGAGACCTCGGACATGTGTCCGCGATAATGCGCCAGGGCGAATTTGATGATCTCGCGCTCGAGCTCTTCGAGCCTGCGGATGTCGGAGCCGGCGACCAAATCGAGCGCATTGGGATCGCGCACCGGCACCTGAATGATGCGCGGCGCCTCGTCGCGCGGCTCGGGGCGAGCGGTTGCGGTCGGCGCGGCCGGGATACGGACTTCAAAGCCTTCCATCTGCGCCGCGATCTGGGGGAATTCGGCGACGGTCAGCTCATCGCCATCCGCGAGCACGACCGCCCGGAACATCGCATTCTCGAGCTGGCGGACATTGCCCGGCCAGTCATAGCCGTTGATCAGGTTGAGAGCCTCGGGCGAGATCGCTCGCAGCTTCTTGCCCTCTTCGGCAGCGAACCGGACGAGGAAGCCGCGGGCCAGATCGGCGATGTCCTCCCAGCGCTGCCGCAGTGGCGGCAGCGTGATCGGGAAGACATTCAGGCGATAGTAGAGATCCTCGCGGAATTCGCCGCGCTTCACCTGATCGAGCAGGCTTTTGTTGGTGGCTGAAATGATCCGGATGTCGACGCGCACCGATTTCTTGCCGCCGACAGGGTCGACCTCGCCCTCCTGGATCGCGCGCAGGAGCTTGACCTGGGCATCGAGCGGCAATTCACCGACTTCGTCGAGGAAGAGCGTGCCGCCATTGGCTTCGACGAACTTGCCGATATGGCGTTCGGTGGCGCCGGTGAACGCGCCCTTCTCATGGCCGAACAGGATGGATTCAACGAGATTATGCGGGATTGCGCCGCAGTTCACCGTGACGAAGGGCTTGCCCTTGCGGTCGCTGGAGCCCTGGATGGCGCGCGCCAGCACCTCCTTGCCGACGCCGGATTCGCCCTCGATCAGGATCGGGATGTTCGATTTCGCGGCGCGTTCGGCCAGTCCGATGACACGGCCCATGTCCGGGCTCTTGGTGGCGAGGTCGCGGAAGCCGAGCTGCCCGGAGGCGCGGCGCTTGAGATAGCGCAGTTCATGTTCGAGCGCGCCGAGCTTCAGCGCGTTCTTGATCGATATCTGCAGCCGCTCGGCGCCGACCGGCTTGACCACGAAGTCGACGGCGCCGGCGCGCATCGCCGAGACCACGGTTTCGATCGAGCCGTTCGCGGTCTGCACGATCACCGGCGTGTCGATGCCGCGCTCACGCAGCCGGGAGAGCACGCCCATGCCATCGAGATTGGGCATGACCAGGTCGAGGACCACAGCGTCGAAGGCTCCGGTCTCGCCATTGCCAAGCAGGGCAAGCGCCTCGTCGCCGCTCTCAGTCACGACGACGTCGTAGCCGAAGCGCTTCAGCATGGCGTCGAGCAGTCGGCGCTGAACGGGATCGTCATCAACGACGAGAACGGTGGTTGTCATGTCACCTCGATGCCGGTCGCTGCAGAATCAGTGTTCCGTTTCGGGGCACTGTCATCCAGAACGGTTAAGCCGCTCTTAAGCGCCGGCGTCGGGCGGCGGCGTCGGGCGGCGGCGTTGATCGCGCGGCCTTGTCCGCGCATATGGGTAAGGATGGTTTCGCCAGCGAGGTGCCTTTGACATGACGATTGCTTTCGACGGGACGATCTCCGCCAACGTCGCAAAAAGCGCGGCGAGCAGCGCCGCCAAGACCGCGAAGGCGCTGGGCAAGCTGCCGGAATGGGATCTCAGCCATCTCTATGCGTCGATGGATTCGCCCGAGTTCACCGCCGATCTCGACCGCGCGCTGACCGACTCGCAGCGCTTCGCCGCACTCTATCGCGGCAAGCTGGCGGAGCTCGCCGCCCGTGACGACGCGAGCGCGACACTCGCTGAAGCCGTGCGTGCCTACGAGCGGCTGGAAGACCTGCTCGGCAAGATCATGTCCTATGCCGGCCTCATCTACTCCGGCGACACCACCGATCCGAAGCGCGCCAAATTCTATGGCGACACCCAGGACCGGATGACGACCGCCTCGACCGAATTGCTGTTCTTCGGGCTCGAACTCAACCGCCTCGACGAGGCGCTGCTGGCCAAGATCGCGGCCGAGTCGCCGCTGAGCCATTGGCAACCCTGGATCGAGGATCTCGCCAAGGACAAGCCGCACCAGCTCGAAGACCGGATCGAGGAACTGTTCCACGAGAAGTCGGTGACTGGGCGTGGTGCCTGGAACCGGCTCTTCGACGAGACCGTCGCCTCGCTGCGCTTCACGGTGAATGGCGAGGAGCTGACGCTCGAGCTCACCCTGAACAAGCTGCAGGATGCCGACGGCGCGGTGCGGAAGGCTGCGGCCGAAGCGCTGGGCACGGTGCTGCGCGGCAATCTGCGCACGTTCTCGCTGATCACCAACACCCTCGCCAAGGACAAGGAAATCTCCGACCGCTGGCGCAAATTCGAGGATGTCGCCGATTCGCGGCACCTGGCGAATCGGGTCGAGCGCGAGGTCGTCGATGCTCTCGTTGCGGCCGTGCGCGAGGCCTATCCGCGCCTGTCGCACCGCTACTACAAGCTGAAGGCCCGCTGGTTTGGCCGCGAGGCCCTCGATTACTGGGACCGCAACGCGCCGTTGCCCAAGGTCGAGCAGCGCACGATTCCCTGGACCGAGGCGCGCGACACCGTTCTCGACGCCTATGGCGCCTTTTCGCCCGAGATGGCCGGCATTGCCCGGCGCTTCTTTGACGAGGGCTGGATTGATGCGCCCGCCCGGCCGGGCAAGGCGCCCGGCGCCTTCGCGCACCCGACCGTGCCGTCGGTCCACCCCTATGTCCTGCTGAACTACCAGGGCAAGCCGCGCGACGTGATGACACTCGCCCATGAGCTCGGGCATGGCGTGCATCAGGTTCTGGCGGCGCCGAACGGGGCGCTGATGGCGCCGACACCGCTGACCCTGGCAGAGACGGCGAGCGTCTTCGGGGAGATGCTCACGTTCCGCAAGCTGCTCGACGGAACCACCGATCCGAAGCAGCGCAAGGCGATGCTGGCGGCCAAGGTCGAGGACATGATCAATACGGTCGTGCGCCAGATCGCGTTCTACTCCTTCGAGCGCAAGGTGCATGAAGCGCGCAAGGCAGGCGAGCTGACGGCGGACCAGCTTTGCGAACTCTGGATGAGCGTGCAGGCGGAAAGTCTCGGGCCGGCGATCACGCTTGGACCGGGCTATGAGCCGTTCTGGGCCTATATCCCGCATTTCATTCATTCGCCCTTCTACGTCTATGCCTATGCCTTCGGGGATTGCCTGGTGAACTCGCTTTACGGCGTCTATCAGAACTCGGCCGGGGGCTTTCAGGAGCGCTATTTCGCCTTGCTCTCGGCCGGTGGAACCAAGCACCATTCCGAGCTGCTGAAGCCGTTTGGTCTCGATGCGCGCGATCCCGCTTTCTGGCAGATCGGCCTCACCATGATCGAGGGGCTGATCATCGAGCTGGAAGGAATGGCGTGAGGCCGCAATAGCGCTGGAGCGCGGGCATGGCTGAGGGTCCCCTGGTTTTCGATCGTGATCTCGTCCGCCGCCGCCAGGCACGGGCGGTGGCGGGAGGCTATCCCGATTTCCTGCTGGCCCGCGCCAGCGAGGATCTCGACGAGAGGCTCGCTGCGGTGCTGCGCCGCTTCACCTTGGCGGCCGATCTCGGCACGCCGCTGCCGGTTGCAGCACCCGTGCTGCGTGCCAAGGCCGAGGCGCTCTGGCGAATGGCGGAGACCGAGGGGGCGAGGGGCGATGTCGTCGGCGATCTCGAGCGCCTACCGCTCGCAGCGGCTTCGATCGACCTTGCCGCCTCGCTGCTCGCCCTGCACGGCGTCAACGACCTGCCGGGCGCGCTGATTCAGATCAGGCGGGCTCTCAGGCCCGATGGCCTCTTCATCGGCTGMCTGCTGGGCGGTCGCACGCTTCAGGAATTGCGCGAAGTCCTGCTTGCCGCAGAAGCCGAGACGACCGGCGGCGTGAGCCCGCGTGTCGCGCCCTTCGCCGATCTGCGTGACATGGGCAGCCTGCTGCAGCGCGCGGGATTCGCACTTCCGGTGGTCGACAGCGAACTCGTCACGGTGCGCTATCGCGACCTGTTCGGCCTGCTGCGTGATCTACGCGCGATGGGCTGGGCCAATGCGCTGACTGACCGGCGCAAGGCGCCGCTCCGTCGCGACACGCTGATGCGTGCAGCTGCGCTCTATGCCGAGCGTTTTGCCGATCCCGACAGCCGGGTGCGCGCCACGTTCGAGATCGTCTGGCTTTCCGGCTGGGCGCCGCATGAGAGTCAGCAGAAGCCGCTCAGGCCGGGCTCGGCCAAGGCGAGGCTGGCGGATGCGCTCGGCGTGCCCGAGATCGGGACAGGCGAGAAGCCGGGGCAATGACAGGGAGCAGCAGCCGATGAGCGAACGCGCGGCGCGGCTTGGTCGCTCCCATTTCAGGCTGTTTCGCGCGATTCCGACGCGTTGGGCCGATAATGACGCCTATGGTCACGTCAACAACGTGGTCTATTACTCCTGGTTCGACACGGCGGTGAATGCCTGGCTGATCGAGCAGGGGCATCTCGATCTTGCCGGAAGCGAGATTGTCGGCCTCGTGGTCGAGACGGCCTGCACCTATTTCGAAAGCGTCGCCTTCCCCGAGACGATCGAGGCTGGAATTGCGGTCGAGAAACTGGGCCGCAGTTCGGTGACCTATCGGATCGGCATCTTCCGGCGCGGTGGCGAGCAGGCGGCGGCGCAGGGCCGCTTCACCCATGTCTATGTCGGGCGCGCCAGCCAGAAGCCGGCCCCGATCCCGGACGGATTGCGCGATGCGCTCCAGGCGCTCGCCGTATCGGACGCGCCGGGCTGATCTCAGTTCGGGACACCGGTTGGTGCTTTCGCGGGCGGAATAGGCGCGAATGCACGCCTGCATGGCATTGATCGGCGGGAATGCGTTGTCTCCGGCGGACAAGCAGGTTATGCCCCGCGCATCAGAGGCGGGCCGGGCGTCCGCGATCAGGGACCAGGCGAGCCGTGATTCCCAACGAGATCAAGATCACTCCGCAACTCGTGGCCGAGCACGGCCTCAAGCCGGACGAATATCAGCGTTTCCTCCACCTGATCGGTCGCGAACCGACGATCACGGAGCTCGGCATCGTCTCGGCGATGTGGAACGAGCATTGCTCCTATAAATCCTCGAAGATCCATCTGAAGACGCTGCCGACCAAGGCGCCCTGGGTGATCCAGGGCCCGGGCGAGAATGCCGGTGTCATCGATATCGGCGACGGACTTGCGGTGGTCTTCAAGATGGAGAGCCACAACCACCCTTCGTTCATCGAGCCCTATCAGGGCGCGACGACCGGTGTCGGGGGCATCCTGCGCGACGTCTTCACCATGGGCGCACGCCCGATCGCGGCCTTGAATGCGCTGCGCTTCGGCGATCCTTCGCATCCCAAGACCCGGCATCTTGTCTCGGGCGTCGTTGCCGGCATCGGCGGCTACGGCAATTCCTTCGGCGTCCCGACGGTCGGCGGCGCGGTCGGCTTCCACACGCGCTATGACGGCAACATCCTGGTCAACGCGATGGCGGTCGGCCTCGCCAAGACCGACGAGATTTTCTACGCCAAGGCGTCGGGTGTCGGTAAGGCGATCGTCTATCTCGGATCCAAGACCGGTCGCGACGGCATTCACGGCGCGACCATGGCGTCGGCCGCCTTCGGCGATGGCGGCGAGGAACGCCGCCCGACCGTGCAGGTCGGCGATCCCTTCGCCGAGAAGCTGCTGCTGGAAGCCTGCCTCGAGATCATGGCGGCAGGCCATGTCGACGCCATCCAGGACATGGGCGCAGCCGGACTGACCTGCTCGGCCGTCGAGATGGGCGCCAAGGGCGACCTCGGCGTCGAACTCGATCTCGACGCGGTGCCCTGCCGCGAAGACCAGATGAGCGCCTATGAGATGATGCTCTCGGAGAGCCAGGAGCGCATGCTCATGGTGATCAAGCCGGGTCATGAGGAGCCGGCCGAGGCGATCTTCAGGAAATGGGGTCTGGATTTCGCTGTGGTCGGCAAGACCACCGACACCTTGCGCTTCGTCGTGAAGCACCAGGGTGAGACCATGGCCGATCTGCCGATCAAGGAACTCGGCGACGAGGCTCCCGAATATGATCGGCCCTGGATCGAGACACCGAAGCTGGCGATCATCGAGGCGGCTGTGGTGAAGCCACCCATGTCGAACGCGGATGCCTTGCTGAAGCTCGTCGGCTCGCCGGATCTCTGCTCGAAGCGCTGGGTCTATGAGCAGTACGACACACTGATCCTCGGAAACTCGGTGGTCACGCCCGGCGGCGATGCCGGCATCGTTCGCATCGAAGAGGGGCCGAAGGGCCTTGCCATGACCGCCGACGTGACGCCCCGCTATTGCGAAGCTGACCCGTTCGAAGGCGGCAAGCAGGCGGTCGCCGAAGCCTGGCGCAACCTTACCGCCGTCGGTGCGACGCCGCTCGCCATCACCGACAACCTGAATTTCGGCAATCCCGAGCGCCCTGAGGTGATGGGCCAGCTCGTCGGCTGCATCAAGGGTATCGGCGAGGCCTGCAAGGTGCTCGACTTCCCGGTCGTCTCCGGCAACGTCTCGCTCTACAACGAGACCAATGGCGTCTCGATCCTGCCGACCCCGACGATCGGTGGCGTCGGAGTTCTGGCTGATGTGACGAAGCATGCGACTGTCGGCTTCAAGGCCGAAGGCGAGAGCATCATCCTGATCGGCGAGACCTCCGGCTGGCTCGGCCAGTCGGCCTATCTCGCGACCATCTGCGGCCGGGAAGAAGGCGCGCCGCCGCCGGTCGATCTCGCGATCGAGCGCCGCAATGGCGAATTCGTGCGCGCGCTGATCACGGCCGGCCGCGTCAGCGCCTGCCATGATCTGTCGGATGGCGGCCTCGCGGTTGCCCTGACCGAGATGGCGCTTGCCGGCGGCGTCGGCGCGACCGTGACGCAGCTCCCCGCGGGGCCGGTCCATGCCGTGCTGTTTGGTGAAGATCAGGCGCGGTATCTCGTCACCCTGCCGTCGAGCGCCGTCGAGGGGCTGCTGACCGAGGCCAGGGCGGCTGGCGTGCCTGCCGCTCTCATCGGCCGGACCGGCGGAAACGCCCTTGCGCTGCCGGGCGAGGCGCCGGTGGCGCTGACCGCGCTCGACAAGGCGCATGAGGACTGGTTCCCGACCTATATGTCGGCCAAGGGCGCGTAAGGAGACACGATCATGGCGATGGACGCGCACGATATCGAGGCGATGATCAAGGCGGCGCTGCCGGACGCGGTAATCGAGATCAAGGATCTCGCCGGGGATGGCGACCACTACGCGGCGACCGTGACCTCGGCTGCCTTCAAGGGCAAGAGCCGGGTTCAGCAGCACCAGATGGTCTATGCCGCGCTGCAAGGCCGCATGGGCGGCGTGCTGCATGCCCTTGCGCTGACGACGACGGTTCCCCAGAATTAGTAGAGATGACCAGCGGGCCTTGACCCCGCCTCAGGAGAGAAGACCGATGAGCGACGTCAACGCCCGTATCGACGCCGAAGTGAAGTCCAGCGACGTCGTGCTCTTCATGAAGGGCACGCCCCAGTTCCCGATGTGCGGTTTCTCCGGGCAGGTCGCCCAGATCCTCGGTTATCTCGGCGTGCCCTACAAGGGCGTGAACGTGCTGGAAGACCAGGAGATCCGCGAGGGCATCAAGGCCTATTCCAACTGGCCGACCATCCCGCAGCTCTACGTCAAGGGCGAGTTCATCGGCGGTTGCGATATCACCCGCGAGATGTTCCAGGCCGGCGAGCTGCAGGCGCTGTTCGAAGAAAAGGGCATCACCGTCAAGCAGGCGAGCTGAGGCTCGCCCTACACCTGTCCGCGGAGCTGCGTCGTAGCCTTCAGGCCGCGGCGCATTCCGGGTGGGGCTTGCGGATCCGTTCCTGTGAGGGCGGGTATTTTTCCAGCTTGTCGGCGGGCCTGATCGGCCTGCGCACCAGTTCGCCGCCGCAATTCGGGCAGGCGCCGTTGAAGCGCGTCTCGGTGCAGTCGGCGCAGAAGGTGCATTCGAAGGTGCAGATCATCGCGTCGCGCGTCTCGGGCGGCAGGTCGCGGTCGCAGCATTCACAGTTCGGGCGAAGTTGCAGCATGGCATTCTCCAGACGCGGCGGAGAGATCATGCGACCGGGGACGCTGCGCCGCCAGCGCGACTTGCTGATGAGATCAATCAGCCCAGGCGATTACTTCACCAAAAGCCAGTCCTCGACGACCAGCGCATCGAGGCCGCTGGTATAGAACATCAGGATCGCATCCTCTGCGGTGTGCAGAATGGGCTTGCCCATGATGTTGAAAGAGGTGTTGAGGATCACCGGAACGCCGGTGATGGCATGGAAGGCTGAGATCAGCGCGTGATAGCGCTCGTTGCGGTCGGCCGTGACGCTCTGCAGCCGGCCAGTCGCATCTTCATGAACCACGGCGGGGACGCGTCCGCGCACCGGCGGCTTCCAGACCAGCGTACGCTCCATATAGGGCGAGTCCTGGTAGTTCTCGAACCAGTCCGTGCCGTGTTCGGCGAGAATCGACGGGGCGAAGGGGCGGAAGGCCTCGCGATACTTGACCTTGGCGTTGAGCAGATCCTTGGCGTTGGCCGGGCGAGGATCGGCAAGGATCGAGCGGTTCCCGAGCGCACGTGGGCCGAACTCGGCCTTGCCCTGGACCCAGCCGACAAGCTTGCCCTCGGCAAGCAGCCGGGCCGTCACCGGGGCAACCTCCTTGGGTGCGAGACGCTTCAGGCGAGGCTCCCAGGCTGCCATGCGCTCCAGCGGCTCGGTCGAGACGCGCGAGCCGAGATAGGGCGTCATCGGGCCCTTCGGCGCGCGCCAGCCCGGATGTGCCTCGGCATGGGCGAGCCAGGCCGCGCCAATGGCATTGCCGTCATCGGCGGGAGCGGAGGGTACGAAGACCTGGCTGAAGCCGTGGCGGCCGACGATCTTGCCGTTGAACGACGAGTTGAGCGCGCAGCCGCCTGACAGCACCAGATTCTCGGAGGGCACCAATGCGGCAGCTTCAGCCAGCAGAGCCGCCATCATCTCGGCGAAGACATCCTGGCCGCAGCGGGCAAGGTCGGCCCAGCCCTGGTCGAGCGCATCAGTGGGCCGCCGCGCCAGGATCTCGGCGGAGACCGCGCGTATGGTTGCGGCATCCGCGAAGGAAAGCTTGTTCTCCTCGATCCGATAGAGGCGTCGCAGCAGCGCCAGCAAGCCGGCATCCTGCTTGCCATAGGGCGCGAGCCCCATGATCTTCCATTCCTCGCCCTTCGCCTGGTCGAAGCCGGCCAGGTCGGTGACGAGGCCGAAATAGAAGCCGATCGACTCGCGCCCGCGGTGACGCTTCACCTCGTTGATCTCGCCATCGCGCAACGCAAGGATGGCCGAGGCCCCTGTCTCGCCCATGCCGTCGACGACGAGGCAGGCGGCATCGCGGAAGGGCGACGACCAACAGGCATAGGCCGCGTGACCGAGATGGTGGCCATAGCGCTTGATCCCGGTGACATTTGCCTTGCCGAAGGCGCGGTCGAGCCCGAGCAGAGTGCCTAGGCCGGCGCGCTGCTGGCCGAGATGCAGCGAGGCGATCAAGGCCCGCTCGGAGCGCTCCGGCACCAGCGAGCGGTTGAGCTCGGGGGAGAGCTTGAGCAGTTCATCGATCGTGAAGGCGCCGGTCCGGCTCATCTGCTCGAGGAACCCGGTGAACTCCCCGCTCCAGCTCGTCGCGATCTGTACCGGAGCGCCTGCCGGGATGTAGCGCTTGAGCAGGCTTTCCATCCGCGGTGCGGAATCGGGTTCGCAGTTCGGTGCGCGCTTATGTTGCAGGTAGCGCTCGGTCGCCTCGGCGAAGAGCACCTCGCCATCGGGGCCAACGATCGCGATCGCAGGATCGTGGAAGGTGGTCGCGAGGCCGATCGTGTAGCTCATGCCGCAACGATATGGAGCAGAGCGCGCGATCAGGCAAACCGCGGCGGCTCAGCGTCCGAGCGCCGTGCGAATGAAGGAGAGCGCGTCCTGGCTGGCCCAGTCGGCAGGGCCCTGGAGCATCGCGAGTTCACAGCCCGACGGGTCGACCAGGAAGCTGACCGGCATGCCTTCGATCTTTTTGGCCGAGCGCAGATCCTGGAAGACCTTGGCCTCCGGATCGGCGTAATAGCCGAGCTGGTCGATCTTGCGCTCGGCAAGCCAGGTCTTCGGCTTCTCGAGGTTCCGGGTGTCGATATTGATCGCCACCACCGCGAAATCCTGGCCGCCGATCTTGCCCTGCAGCGCGTCCAGCGACGGCATCTCATGCAGGCAGGGCAGGCACCATGTCGCCCAGAGATTGACCAGGACGGTCCGTCCCTTGAAGGCTGACAATGTTGTCGGCTGGCCGTCGGGGCCGTTGAAGGCGAGGTTTGGCAAGGGCTGCGATGCTTTTGCAACCTCAACGGCCGCAAGTTCGCCGCGTGCCAACGGTCGCAGTTTTTCAGCGGTCGCTGCCGCCGCCGAGCATGATCCCGAATTGCCGGCCCGGCCCTGGACAGAGTAGAAGGCCGCGACGCCGCCGAGTGCAATCAAGGCGAGAGCGCTGAAGGCGGCAAGTGTTTTCGAACGAGACGTCATTGCGCGTCCAAAAAGCAGGAAAGAGCGTCGTGAGCAATCGCATGTGGGGAGGGCGTTTCGCCACGGGGCCGGACGCCATCATGGAGGAGATCAATGCCTCCATCGACTTCGACCAGCGCCTGTGGCGCCAGGATATCCGGGGGTCGCTGGCGCATGCGGCGATGCTGGGCGAGACCGGCATCCTGACCCGTGAAGATGTGAACGTGATCAGCGCAGGGCTCAAGGCGATCGAGGCCGAGATCGAGGCCGGCACGTTCACGTTCTCGCGCGCGCTCGAAGACATCCACATGAATGTCGAGAGCAATCTCAAGGAGCGGATCGGCGCTGCGGCGGGCCGTCTGCACACGGCCCGCTCGCGCAACGATCAGGTCGCGACCGATATGCGCCTGTGGGTGCGCGATACGCTCGAAACGCTCGATCGGCAGATCGCCGACCTGCAACTGGCTCTTGCCGAGAAGGCCGAGGCCCATGCCGGTGCGGTGATGCCGGGCTTCACGCATCTGCAGTCGGCGCAGCCGGTGACGTTCGGGCATCACATGCTCGCCTATGTCGAGATGCTGGCGCGCGACCGCGGTCGTGTCCATGATGCGCGCGAGCGCCTCAACGAATGCCCGCTCGGCGCTGCGGCGCTTGCCGGCACCTCCTTCCCGATCGATCGTTTCCACACGGCCAAGGCGCTCGGCTTTGCCAGGCCGACCGCCAATTCACTGGATTCGGTTTCGGATCGCGATTTCGTACTGGAGACACTCGCGGCGGCCTCGATCTGCGCCATGCATCTCTCGCGTTTCGCTGAGGAGATCGTGCTGTGGGCGACGCCCCAGTTCGGCTTCGTCAAGCTCTCGGACAAGTTCTCGACCGGCTCCTCGATCATGCCGCAGAAGCGCAATCCCGACGCCGCCGAGCTGGTGCGCGGCAAGGCGGGACGCGTCTTCGGGCATCTTCAGGCGCTGCTGACGATGATGAAGGGGCTGCCGCTCACCTATTCCAAGGATATGCAGGAGGACAAGGAAGGCACTTTCGATGCGCTGCAGTCGCTCTCGCTGTGCCTTGCCGCCACGTCGGGCATGGTCCGCGACATGGAGCCCAACCTGAAGGTGATGAAGAACGCCGCGGGCCTCGGCTACGCCACCGCGACCGACCTTGCGGACTGGCTGGTTCGGGTTCTGAAGATGCCGTTCCGCGATGCGCATCACGTCACTGGCAAGCTGGTCGGCGTCGCTTCTGCCAGGGGCGTCGGGCTGGAGAAGCTGACGCTCGCCGAGATGCAGGACGTCGAGCCGAAGATTACCGAGACTGTCTTCGCCGTGCTCGGCGTCGAGCAGTCGGTGAAGAGCCGTGTCAGTTATGGCGGCACGGCGCCGGCCAATGTCCGTCGTCAGGCCAAGCGCTGGCTGAGGCAGCTCGCCAAGGAGCAGCAGTGACAATTCGGGGGAGATGCCCGGGCACAACCCGGGCATGACCGCAGGAGATTCCCGGGGCGGCCCTGCACTCTGCCCTGGGAATGACGCTCCGTCGCTGCAAAGGCTCGCAAGCGCGCGCGCCTTTCGCTACAGTCCCCGTCACATATTGCCCGAGGATTCCCGTTCGTGCTGCACCCCCGCCTGAAACTCGGCCGCGCCATCGTGGTCGCCGGCCTGCTAGGTCTCGCTTTGACTGCCTGCGGCCGCAAGGGACCGCTCGAAGCGCCGCCGAACGCGACCAACGCCCTCGACCTGCCTGACGAGGACATCGGCGCGGTCGAGAACCGCGTGCCGGAGACCACGACTTCGCCGATCGCCAAGCCGCCGAAAGCGAGCCGCGCCATCGCCATTCCGAACAAGAGCTTCGTGCTCGATCCTCTGCTCTGAGATCCCGATGCATCACTTTGCCTATCGCGACGGCGCGCTCTTCGCCGAGGATGTCGATCTGCGCCGGATTGCGGCCGAGGTCGGGACGCCGGTCTATGTCTATTCCTCGGCGACGATCGAGCGGCACTACAGGCTGTTCGAAAGCGCAATGCGTGGCATCGATCCCGCGGGGCCGGCGCCGCATGTCTTCTATGCCGTCAAGGCGAACGGCAATCTCGGTGTCCTGAAGACGCTGGCCGCGCTCGGCGCGGGGGCCGATACCGTCTCGGAAGGCGAAGTGCGCAAGGCACTTGCCGCCGGTTTCGCTCCCGAGAAGATCGTCTTTTCCGGCGTCGGCAAGAGTGAGAGCGAACTCGCTTTCGCAGTCGGGGCGGGCATCTTCCAGATCAATATCGAGTCGGAGAGCGAGCTCGACCTGTTGTCGAAGGTGGCGGCAAGGCTCGGCAAGCGCCAGGAGGCTGTCTTCCGCGTCAATCCCGATGTCGGTGCCGGCGGCCACGCCAAGATCACCACCGGCTCTGCCGCCAACAAGTTCGGCGTTTCCTTCGAGGAGGCGAGCCGGCTCTACGCACGCGCCGCCAATATGCCGGGTGTCCGGATGATGGGGCTGGCAGTTCATATCGGCAGTCAGATCCGCGAGACCGAGGCCTTTGAGGCGGCCTATGCCAAGATGGTCGGCCTCGTTGGCAGCCTGCGGGCGGAGGGGCACCGGGTCGACCGGCTCGATCTCGGCGGAGGCCTTGGAATTCCCTACGAGATTCCGAAGGATTTCGATCACGGTCCGAGCCTGATCGAGGATTACGCGGCCATGGTCGGGCGCGTCACCAAGGGGCTCGATGTCGAGCTTGGCTTCGAGCCTGGCCGCCTGATCGTCGGCAATGCCGGCATCCTGCTGACGCAGGTGTTGCATCTCAATTCGCGGCCCACCAAGCAGTTTCTCGTCGTCGATGCGGCGATGAACGACCTGCTGCGGCCGGCGATGTACGAGGCCTATCACGAGATCTGGCCGGTGGCCGAGCCTGCTGCCGATATGCGCAAGCTTGCCTATGACGTGGTCGGACCGATCTGCGAATCGGGCGACACATTCACCACCGATCGCCTGCTGTCGGAGCTGAAACAGCACGATCTGATCGCCTTCATGACAGCGGGGGCCTATGGCGCCAGCATGTCTTCGACCTATAATCAGCGCCCGCTGGTCGCCGAAGTGCTGGTCAAGGGTGCCGAATTTGCCGTGACGCGCCCGCGCCAGAGCTATGAAGACCTGATCGGCACGGATCGTGCACCGCCCTGGCTGGCCTGAGCCTGCGGTTCACGAAACGCGGAGCGGCCTGTGTGTGACAGGGCTGCACTCTGGCCTTGCCATATTCACGTGATAGCGTGCTGTTACTTGGTGGGGTTCACGCGGAGCGGGGGCGGCTCGGAGCGACGGCATGAAAGAGGCGCAGCGCCGCATGGCGCTTGATCCGATCGGGAGCATCCGCCAGCGCCTTGGCAGGCTGGCCGCGGTGTCCCGCGCCTCGCTTGCCTGGGAGCGCCTCTGGCCCCGGCTCTGGTTGCCCGCGACAGTCATCCTCACGTTCCTGGCGCTGTCCTGGCTCGGGCTGTGGACGCACCTGCCCTGGCAGGGCCGCGCCATGGGCGTCGTGCTCTTCTTGTCTGCGCTGGCTGCCAGCATCTGGTACGTTGTTCGCACGCCCTTGCCGTCACGGCGCGATGCGCTGGCGCGGCTTGACCAGTCGCTGCAAGGGGCGCATCGCCCGGCCTCGGCGCTGGAGGACAGTCTCGCCGTCGGTTCGAACGATCCGGTTTCCCAGGCGCTGTGGAAGCTTCACGTCGAGCGCCAGGGCGCGCAGATCGCTGGTTTGCGGGTCGCCCCGCCGCGGCCACGCATGGCCATGCGCGACCGGCTTGCCATTCGCGCCGTGCCGCTGCTTGCGGCCGTCACCGCCTTTTTCGTCGCTGGCCACGAGGCCGGATCCCGTATCTCGGCTGCCTTCGACTGGCGCGGTCCGTCGGCGCCGGTTGCCGCCGCCAGGATCGATGCCTGGATCGATCCGCCCGCCTATACCCGCTTGCCGCCGATCCTGATCGATTTCGCCCGGCTGCACGGCACCGCCTTCACCGCGCCGGAAAAATCGACCGTGGTGATTCGCATTGCCGGCAAGAGCGGCATGGATGTCGTGACCACGGGCCGGCTCGACGTATTGCCGCCGCCGCAGACGAAGGATGGCAAGCCGGTCGAGCCGGCCTCTGTTGCCGTGCTGGAAAAGCGCTACATGCTGGCCGGCAATGGCACGCTCAGGATCACCGGCAGCGGCGCGCCTCAGGCGACACTGACCCTGACCGCGGTTGCGGACCAGCCGCCCCAGATCAGCTTCGTCGAGCCGCCCAAACCGGTCAGCGGGGTGCAGGGCGGGCTGGGGCTGACGTTCCGCGCCAAGGACGATTACGGCATTGCCTCGGCCGAGGTCGTCGTCTCGCGGACCGGGCCGCCATCGGGCGGGCGCTCGCTGGTCGAGCCGCCGAAACAGGCGCTCAGCGTTCCGTCCTCCCCGTCCGGCGAGGAAGAACTGAAGAACACGGTCGATTTCTCGGCTCATCCCTGGGCCGGTGCCAAGGTCAAGATGGTGCTCGTTGCCCGCGACGAAGCCGGGCAGGAGGGCCGCAGCGAGACGGTCGAGGTCGTCTTGCCGCAGCGCACCTTCACCAAGCCGCTCGCCAAGGCGCTGGTCGAGCAGCGACGCAAGCTCGTCATGGATGTCGACGCGCGCAAGCACGTCCAGCTCGCCATGGATGCGCTGCTGATCGAGCCTGGGCGCTTCATGAAGGAGGCCGGCGTCTATCTCGGCATGCGCATGATCGGCGAAAGGCTGCGGCGCGCCACCAATGACGACCAGTTGCGCGATGTCGCCGACCTGATGTGGGGCATGGCGCTCCAGCTCGAGGATGGCGATCTCTCCGATGCGGAGCGCGATCTGCGCGCCGCCCAGGAACGGCTGCAGCAGGCTCTGGAGCGCGGGGCGTCCGAGGAAGAGATCCGCAAGCTGACCGAAGATATGCGGCGGGCGCTCGACAAGTTCATGCGCGAGCTCGCCCAGCAAATGCAGCGCCAGCAGCAGAATGGCGACCAGAACCAGGCGCAACTGCCGGAGAATTTCCGCTCAGTGACGCCGCGAGACCTGCAGAACATGCTGAACCGGATCGAAGAGCTTTCCCGGCGCGGCGACATGGCCGAGGCTCAGCGGCTGATGGAGGAGCTGAACAATCTCCTCAACAATCTCCAGATGGCGCGGCCCGGCCAGCAGGATCCGCGGCAGCGCGAGATGAACCAGGCACTCGGCGATCTCGACCGGATGACCCGCGACCAGCAGAACCTCCGCGACGAAACCTATCAGCAGGAACAGCAGCGTCAGAACCGGGCGCAGCAGGGCCGACGCCCTGGCCAACAGCAGGCGCGCCCTGGCCAAGGACAGCGTCAGCAGGGCCAACAGGGCCAGCGCGGGCAGCGTGGACAGCAGCAGCCCGGCCAGGAGGGCGAAGACGGCGAGGGCGAGGACGGGCAGCAGGGAGCCGAGGGTCAGCAGCAGGGCCAAGGGCAGGGGCTGTCACAGCGCCAGCAGGCTCTGCGCGAGCGCCTGCAGGATCTGCAGCGGCGGATGCGCGGCATGGGCGCCCCGGAGTCCGGCGAGCTGGGCGAGGCCGAGGACGCAATGCGCGAGGCCGAAGGCCAGCTCGGCCAGGGGCAGGGCGAGGGTGCGCTCGAATCGCAAGGCAAGGCGCTCGATGCCTTGCGCCGTGGCGGGCAGAACCTTGCCCAGCAAATGCAGGGGCAGCCCGGTGACGGCGACGGTACGGAAGGCGCCTTCGGCGAGCCGGATGGCCAACCAGCCGGCCGGCCTTCTGCACAGCAGCGAGGCCGTGACGATCCGCTCGGCCGGCCGCAGCGTCAGCGCGACTGGGCCGATGGCCGCGTGCGCGTGCCCGGGGCCGATGAAAGTGCGACGCAGCGGGCGCGGCGCATCCTCGAAGAGCTCCGGCGTCGGCTCGGCGATCCGTCGCGGCCCCTCGAAGAGCTCGACTATCTCGAGCGGTTGCTCCGGCGGAACTGAGCGCTTTCAGGCCTTGCGGGAGCTCGCGACCAGCGCCCCGGCCACGATCAGCGCGCAGGACGCCGCGAGCAGCCAGCTCGCGGCCGCATAGCCCGCGATCACGAGGATGAGCGTGGAGAGCACCGGTGCGGCATAGGAGGCGACACCGAGGAAGGCGACGTCGCCGCGCTTCATGCCGATATCCCAGCAGATGAAGGCCAGCCCGATCGAGCCGAGGCCGAGCCCGAGCGCGCCGGCCCATTCAACTGTCGTCAGCTCCCAGAGGGTCGTCTCGAAGGCCGCGTGGCACGCAAGGGCGGCCACAGCGCAGCCAAGCAGGGTGACGCCGAGGCTCTCGGACGGCACCTCGGCAAACCGGCGCGACAGAACCGAGTAGCTCGCCCAGACGAAGGCGCCAAGCGCGGCAAGTCCGTGTCCGAGCGAGAGCCCGCCGCCTGCGCCGAGCCCGCCCGAGATCAGCAGCGCCGTCGCGGCGAGCCCGATCAGCGCCCCGATCAGATGCCGGAGCTTCAGGGTGCCGCCCGGCAGCAGCGCTGCGAAGAGCACGATCAGCAACGGCCAGAGATAGTGGATCAGATTGGCCTCGGCCGCCGGCGCGGTCTTGACCGCGGCATAGTAGAGCGCGGTGTCGCCGAAGGGGCCGTAGAGGCCAAGCGCGAAAGAGCCCCAGGTCGGCCGAACCCTGCGCAGTTGCCCACGTGCGGCGGTGATGCAGAGGATCAGCATGCCGCCGATGGCAAACGTCATGCCGACGAGCTGGAACGGCGGTACGCGACCGGACATGGCCGTGAACAGAGCCAGCGTCGACCAGAGCAGGATGGCGCCAAATCCGGTGAAGGTCGCGGTGCGAGAGGTCATCGGCGGGAAAGCTGCTTGGGGGCGGGACGCTGCTGGCGTTATCAGATCGACGGCTTGCTGCCCATTGATCGCAGCGCTCAACCGACGTGAGGAAAGCGGCTTGCATGCTCGCAAGCCGTGGCGCGCTGATCCCGCGGCCGCGTCGAACAGGTCTTCTGGCGCTGCGGGCTTACCGTCCGGTTATGATCTTGATCGGTGCGCCCAGGATCTTGAGGGGCACCGAGACGATCGCTTCCAGCGAGTCGCCCAGAGCCTCACGCGCATTCTCCGACGCGCGGGCCTGCCTGCCGACACCGCGCTCCAGCGTGCTCTTCAATTGAGGCGCGATCTCCGCCAATTGCGCGAACTTGCCGTGATTGCTCGAATCGGTGGCCTTGACGTCGGTCATGTCGAGGACAACGGCGCCAAGCTGCGCCAGCTCCTCCGCATTCTGGGCATCTCCGACGCGGCCCTGGCCTCCTGCGATGAAACTCGATGCACCCAGCGCCTTGTCGTCCTTGGACAACACGATGAAGAACGGCTTCTTTGGTTTTCCGAAGCGCCGCATCTGCGTCTTGAAGACGTCGATGTCGATATCGGGCGCCGCCAGAATGACAATATCGATCTTCTCGGCGCCGGCGAGCCCGCCTGAGATCTTGATCTGGCGCAGGGCTTCGACAGTCACCCAGTTGCCCATGGAATGGGCCAGGATATTGACCTTTTCAGCGTTGCTGGCCAGGAGCAGCCGGATCGTCCGTTCGAGGTTGTCGCGCGCTGCCGTCGCGCTGTTCGAGTCATAGACATATTGTGTCAGCGCCCCCCGCGATGCCCAGGTGAACAACACCGGTACGGCGGGGGCCTGGGAATCGTGCATGACCTGGGCGAAGCGGTAGAGCCCTTCCGCGAACATGGTGTTGTAGCCATGGATGAAGAGCACAACGTTGCGGCTCCCGCGTGGGCGCAAGGCGAGCTGGGCGTTGAGCGCCCTGATGAAGGCCTGCTCTCCGTCGAGGTAGCCGGCCTGGCGCACGACGAAATTGGCCTTCGGATCGCCTGGAGCCGTCGAGGCCCATTCGATTTCGCCAGGTGTGTGCGTTGGCGGAACCGAGACCTCGATCTTGGCGAAATCGAGCGGCATGGCACGCTCGCCGTTGAAGAGCGTCCCTGGCCGCTCGTCGCGCTGGCGGGTGGTGGCGACCAGTATGGTGTGAGAGGTCGACCCGGCCTCGACTGCTGCAACGGGGGCCAGGAACCCCGTTTCGGGCCGCGAGGCGCAGGCGCCCGCAAGCGCAGCGGCCATGATTGCAGCGACGATTGCCGCGTAACGCATGCGAGGCGACAGGAGCGAGCCCCGGCCCAAACGACGAATCCTGTATCCCACGCCCGCTTGCGAATAGGTCATGTACGGCTCCCCGGCGCGCCGAGCGTATGACGCGCAGCCCGGGCCGTAAAGAAGCGGTCTGCGCTTGCTTCGAGCTGCCTATTCTGTGGGGCCGGATACAGTTGAGCCTGCGCTCCGGCCGCACAATTCTTGCGAGCTCTGTGCTTGCCCCCGCTAAAACTGTCGCTTGCGACCGGGGATGAGCTCGCTCGCGCTCAGCGCTCGCGCAGCCAGTCCATCATCTGATAGCGCCAATAGGTCGCCTGGACAGCGACAGTGCCGAATACGCCGCCGTTCCAGACGAGGCCGAAGGGGGCGAACAGGCGATGGCGTTCGCTGGTTCCGAGAATGGCCTCGGCAATGACGCGGCCACCGATCGCGGTGGTGTTGAGCCCATGTCCGCCAAAGCCGAGGCAGTGCCAGACATTCGGGCTGAGCTGGCCAATCTGCGGCATCAGATGTCGCGCATAGGACATCAGGCCCGACCACGCGATCTCGACCTTCAGTGCTTCGAGCTCGGGATAGGTCGAGATCATGGTCCGGCGCAACAGGGCGGCGAGATCGCGCGGCTCGCTGGTGCGGGTGGTGATGCGGCCGCCCCACAGCAGGCGCTGGCCGTCCTCGACGATGCGATAATAATCCCCGGCACGACGGTCATCGCTGATCGCGGCGCGCGTCCCGATGGCCTTGGCGATCAGCTCCGGCGCTGCCTCGGTCGTCAGCACATAGGTCGCGATCGGCAACTGGCTCGAGCGCAGCTTTGGCACGAGGTTGTCGGTATAGCCGCCGCAGGCGATCACGACCTGCCGGGCGCGCAGCTCTCCCGATGCGGTGACCAGGCGTTTCTCGGGACCGGAGAGCTCGGCCGAGACAACGCGCGATCCCTCGATGATTCGCCCTCCCAACGCTTCGATGGCGTCTGCCAGGGCGCGTGCGTAGTTCAGCGGATGGATGTGGAAGGAATGGGGATCAAACAGGGCCTGGTGGTACTTCGGCGAACGAAGCACCTCGCGAACCTGCTCGGTCGGCCAGAAGTCGACGGTGTAGCCGTGATCTCGCGCCAACTGGTCGCGAGCCCGAGCGAGACTGTCGCCACTGTCATAGCGCACGACGCTGATCCTGCCCGGCCGGGGATCGGCACCGGCGATGGCGAGGTCGCGAATGTTGTCGGAAACGATGCGCATGCCCTCGATCGAGAGGCCATGGAGTTCGTTCGCCTTAGTCTCACCAATGGCGCTTGCGATCGAAGAATGGCTGCGGGCATAGCCGGGGCTGACGAAGCCGCCATTGCGCCCCGATGCGCCCCAGCCGACCGCCTCGGCTTCCAGCACCGCGACCGAGCGTCCGGCCCGGGCCAATTCATAGGCGCAGGTGAGCCCGGCGAGCCCGCCGCCAATGATACAGGTATCGACCTCGATGCGGCCCTGCAGCGGGGCCCTCTTGTTCGTCGTCGCGGCGGTGCGGGCATAGAAGGTATCGGGATAGGTCAGCATGATGCCCAGCAAGGCTCTTGTCGCAGGAGGAGCGAGGCAGTCCGGTCAGTGGGCCGGACTGCGATCGTGATCGGTCTTGAGTCGACGCTCAAGGAACCGGCTATAGGACCCCATGCCATAGCTGAACAGGGCGTAGACCAGAGCGGCAAACACATATCCCTCGATTACGGCGATACCCTGCCAGTTCGGGTCGCGCAGCGAGGCGCGGACCGTATCGAGAAAGTCGAGGAGGCCGATGATGGTGACCAGCGTGGTGTCCTGGAAGAAGCCGATGAAGATATTGACGAGCGGCGGAATCACGATCTTCAGCGCCTGCGGCAGGATGATCTTGCGCATCGACAGCCAGTAGCCGAGCCCGAGCGCCGCAGCGGCTTCGTGCTGGCCCTTCGAGACCGCCTGTAACCCGCCTCTGACGGTCTCCGCGATATAGGCTCCGGCGAAGATGATGATCGCGACCTGTGCCCGCAGCAGTTTGTCGACCGTGAGCCCGTCCGGCATGAACAACGGCAGCATCACCGAGGCCATGAACAGGATCGAAACCAGCGGCACGC
Source organism: Allobosea sp. 05T433 (assembly GCF_056396065.1). NCBI lineage: Bacteria > Pseudomonadati > Pseudomonadota > Alphaproteobacteria > Hyphomicrobiales > Alloboseaceae > Allobosea > Allobosea sp. 05T433. The sequence continues at coordinate 31,381 of NZ_JBFTKS010000012.1, forward strand.
CGCGGACGACCTCGATGAAGATGATGGCGATGACCTGAATCGCCGGCAGCTTCGAGCTGCGTGCCAACGCCAGAACGACACCCAGTGGGAAACCGAACGCCAGGCCCACCGAAGACAGCATGAAGGAGAGCGGCAGGCCACCCCAGTTCGTGGTGCTGACGACAGGCAGGCCGAACACGCCGCCATACATCAGCACGCCGCAGATCACCGGCACGGCCAGCCAGAGCCAAAGCAGTCGCCGCGACCAGAAGCGCGGAATCATCGAAACGATCATGGCGCCGAGAAACAGGATCACGGCGAAGGCCGGCCGCCAATGTTCGTCGTAGGGGTAGAAGCCGAAGATCATGAAGCGCAGCTTCGCCGCCAGGAACGGCCAGCAAGCCCCGGCCCCGACCTTGCACGCCTGCGGCCCGCCTTCGAGCACCGCGCGCGTCACGAGCCAGCCCCAGGCTCCCGTGACCAGGCGATAGATCAGCCACAGGCAGGCCAGTGTGATGACGGCATTGATCGGCGTGCCCAGAAAGGGCTTCAACCGGGCGGTCAATTCGCGTCCGCGCGGCGGCGGCAGGTCCGCCCGCGCGAGGTTGAGTGTTTCCATTTCGGCGGCGCTGACCATCTCAGCGCTCCACCAGGGCGACGCGGGCGTTGTACCAGTTCATGAACAGGGAGATCGTGATCGACATGCTGAGATAGACCAGCATGAAGATGGCGATGCCCTCGATCGCTTGTCCCGTCTGGTTCATCGTGGTGTTGGAAACCATCACGAGATCGGGGTAGCCGATGGCAATGGCGAGCGATGAGTTCTTGAACGTCGACAGATAGGAACTGGTCAGCGGGGGCACGATCACGCGTAGCGCTTGCGGCAGCACGACGAGCCGCATGGTCTGACGGTCATGCAAACCCACGGCGCGCGCCGCTTCCCATTGGCCGCGCCCGACCGAAAGGATGCCGGCGCGCACGATCTCCGCGATTCCGGCCGAGGCGGAGAGGCCGAGCCCGACCAGCAATGCGGTGAATTCCGGGGTGACCTGAACACCGCCGGTGATGCGGAACCGGCCCTTCTCCGGCCAGTTGATCACGAAATCAGGCTGCAGCAGCAGGATCGCGAGCAGTGGAGGACCAAGAAGGGCGGCGACGATGATCGGCCATCCCGTCTGGTTCTGTCCGGAGGCGACGCGCTTGCTGCGCAGCCTGGATGCCACGAAGAATGCCAGTACGATACCGGCGATCACCGCCGCGAGGACGCCGGTATGCGCGGAAGACCAACGCAGTGACGGAACGATCAGCCCGCCATTGCTGAGGAAGACCTCGGGCAATGGCTGCCAGGCTTCGCGGACAGGCGGGAAGACCGCGACGATGAGTGCATACCAGAGGAAGAGATAGAGAAGCAGCGGCACATTGCGCAGCGCCTCGACATAGATCAGTGCCAGAAAGGCCAGAAGTGGATTGCGCGAGAGCCGGGCTATCCCGACGATCAGACCGAGCAGCGTCGAAACGGTGACCGCGAATATCGACACCCAGATCGTGTTGAAGATGCCGACGAGCAGGGCGCGCGCGTAGGTATCGCCGGAATCATAGCGGATGAAGGACTGGCTGATGACGAAGCCGGCCGGGCGCGAGAGATAGTCAAATCCGGTCGCAATGTTCTGTTCCGCCAACTTGCGCGAGACATTGCCGAACAGATAGAGCCCGACACCGACGACGAGCGCAACGGCGACGACCTGATAGAGCACGGCGCGCACGCGCACGTCATAGAGCAGCCGCACCGGACTGGATGCAGAGGAAGCCATCGAGCTGTTCCGGTCTGGAGTGCCGCCGGCAACAGGGCGCTGCCGGCGGTCTCAGTTCAATCGAGGGAACGCACGTTGGCTGTGATCACCGGAACGGTGGCGAATAGAGCAGGCCGCCCTTGTTCCAGAGCTGGTTGGGGCCACGGCTCAGGCCAAGCGCGGTCTTCTCGCCGAGGCTGCGCTCGAAGATTTCGCCGTAATTGCCGTTCTGCTTGATGATGTTATAGGCCCATTTGTTGTCGAGATTCAGCATCTTGCCGAGATCGCCATTGACGCCCAGCATGCGCTGGATCTCGGGATCCTTGCTCTTCAGCTGCTCGTCGACATTGGCCTGGGTGATGCCATATTCCTCAGCCGCGATCAGCGTATTGACCGACCAGGAGACGATGTCCTTCCAGTTGCTGTCGTTCTGGCGAACGACGGGTGCGAGCGGCTCCTTCGAGATCGTTTCGGGCAGGATGACGAACTGCTTGGGATCATTCGCAACGGCGCGGACCGAAGCAAGGTCGGAGCGGTCGGTGGTGATGACGTCGCAGCGGCCTGAGAAGAAGGCGTTGCGCCACTCATTGTTGTCCTCGAAGACCACGGCCTCGTATTTGATGTTCCGCGGCTTGAAATAGTCCTCGAGATTCTGGAGCGTCGTCGTGCCGGGCAGCAGGCAGATCGCTGCCTGTGAAAGCTCCGACGCGCTCTTCACGCCGAGTTTGGTCGAGACCATCAACCCCTGGCCGTCATAGAAAACGATCGGCGCGAAATCGAGCCCGAGCGAGTTGTCGCGCGAGAAGGTCATGGTCGTCTGGCGCGACAACACGTCGATCTCGCCGGACTGCAGGGCCTGGAAGCGGATATTGGTGTTGAGCGGGACGAATTCGACCTTGTCTGGCGCGCCGAACACTGCAGAGGACACTGCCCGACAAACATCCGTATCGAATCCCTGACGCACGCCCTTGTCGTCAGCATAGGAGTAGCCCGCGGAACTTGGCGAAACACCGCAAAGGACCTTGCCACGCTTCTTCACGGCATCGAGCGTCGCCTGTGCCGAGGCCGGACCCGCAAATACGGCGAGTGCGGCGGCGGCGATCCCGAGCGCAGCAATTTTATTGATCATTTTCGGCATTGTTCACTCCCCTAGGCCCGCCTTTTTTCCGGCGTGTAGTAACGAGCCTATTTGTGCTGGAAAACAACTTCAAGTGTCCTGATCAGCACAGTCGTCATGCGATGGGACCCGGTTCCCAACACTGCCATCGGAGTGCTGCAATCGCAGGGCGTGCGTCAGGCACCGGTGAAGGACGCCATCCCGGAACATGCGAGACCAAGGGACCGCGATGGCTTTCGTGAATCCGCAGTGAGCTGATGCGTTTTCTGCAAGGCACGGCGCAGAATGCCGTTCCGCAACACATTCGAGGGGGGATCACAGGATGAATGACGGCAAAGGACAGGCCGGCAACGGGCAGGTTGGGACGACGGTTATCCGGAACTGCGACTGGATCGTCGCGTGGGACGCTTCCACATCTTCCCATGTCTATCTGCAGAATGCGGATTTCGCCTTCGCCGGCAATGAGATCACCCATGTTGGGCCGGGCTATCTCGGATCGGCGGATACCGAGCATGACGGCCGCGGCGTGATGCTCATGCCCGGCTTCGTCGACATTCACAGCCATACTGGCCATGAGCCGGGCTGGAAGGGCATGCTCGAGGAATTGGGGAGCAAGCGCCTGGGGCAAAGCTCGCTCTACGAGTTCATGCCGGTCTTCAACATCGGTCCGAAATATGCCCGTCATGCCTGCCGGGTGGCGACATCGGAACTGCTGCGGAGCGGCGTGACCACGATCTGCGATCTCGCCGCCCCCCGCGAAGACTGGGTTGGCGATTATGAGGTCACGGGTATTCGCGCCGTTCTCTGGGCGATGCATCGCTCGGGGGCCTGGCGTACGAGCAATGGCCACTCCGTCGAGTATGACCTGGATACGGAACGCGGGGACCGGCTGCTGCTGGAGGCTATCAAGGTGGCCGACGAAGCAAACAAGCATCCGAGTGGCCGGATCAGCGGATATTTCGGGCCCGCGCAGATCGATACCTGCACCGAAGGGCAGATTCTCGGTGCACTTGAAGCCGCACGCGAGCGTGGCCAGCCGATCCAGATCCATGCCGCACAGAGCATTGTCGAATTCCAGGAGATCGTGCGTCGCACCGGCTGCACGCCGATCGAATGGCTCGACAAGATCGGTGCGCTTGGTCCCGACACCGTGATCGGGCACTGCATCTTCCTCAACGATCATCCATGGCTGCATTGGCCGCAGGGCAACGACTTCGAACGGCTTGTGCGGAGCGGCGCACAGGTCGCCCATTGCCCCGTCGTCTTCGCGCGTCGGGGCATCGCGCTGAATACGCTCGCCCGCTATGTCGATGCGGGAGTTCCGGTCGGCATCGGCACCGACAGCTTTCCGCACAACATGCTGGATGAGTTGCGGATGGCTTGTTACGCCGGGCGCATCGTTGCGGGGAGCTTCACCGCAGCGCCGACATCCTATGCCTTCAGTGCCGCCACCAATGTCGGAGCCGACATCATTCGCAGGCCCGATCTCGGCCGCCTGGCCATCGGCTGCAAGGCCGATTTCTCGATCGTCGACATGACGAACCCTTACATGCAGCCTGACTACGATCCGATCCGCAGCATCGTCTATTCCGCGAATGACCGTGCGATCCGGGACGTTTACGTGGATGGGCGACAGGTTGTCGCCAACGGGCAGGTGCTCCACTTCGACATCGGAAACGATATCGAGATGCTGCGCCAAGGGCAGCGGGACGTGATCAAGACGGCGAGCGAGCGGGATTGGGCCGGACGGGAAATCGAGGAGCTGACGCCGCGCGTCTATAAGATCAAGCATCCCGATCGCACGGACGGCTAGCTTCCCAGGCATCGCGGAGGGGAGGGAGGCGAGGGCGAACTTGCCGCCATCCCATGCCGGCGGCGGTGAGTTCGGTTGGGCGGCTCGATGTCGCTCAACCGGCTGTGCGGCCCCGGTCGCGCGGCTATGCTGCGGCCGAGTGATTGAGGTAACATCGAGCGCTTCAAGCCGACTGGCGATGTTGGTTGGAAGGAGAGACGGCGTTGCGTTTCATGCCCTCCGTCTGTGCCGAGGCCGCTGGCCGAATGAGGCGGCGCGATTTCGTCGCGCTCGCCGGTGCAGCGATGGCCTGGACCCTCCCGGCTCGCGCGCAACAGCCGGCTATGCCGGTCATCGGGTATCTCGGTTCCGAATCCCCGGGGCCCTATGCCAGCCGCCTCCGGGCCTTTCGTGAGGGCCTGGCAGAAGCCGGATTTGTCGAGGGGCGCAATCTCGCGATCGAGTATCGGTGGGCGGAGGGCCAGTATCGCCAACTGCCCGCCCTCGCGATGGATCTCGTCAATCGTCAGGTGACGGTGATCGTGGCGCCCGGCGGCGCCGAGGTCGCGCTCGCGGCAAAATCGGCGACGACGACGATCCCGATCGTCTTTGAAATGGGAGGAGACCCCATTGCGCTGGGCGTCGTCGACAGCCTGTCTCGGCCGGGAGGCAATCTCACGGGGGTGTCGAGCCTCAGCGTGGAGGTCTCGCGCAAGCGGCTGGAGTTCATGCACGAGCTGCTTCCTGGTGCCGGGAGCCTTGCCGTTGCCGTCAACCCGACCAGCCCGACTTCGAACTCGCAAATGAAGAACCTCCAGGCAGCGGCGGACAGTCTTGGTCTGCAGCTTCGTGTCCTGACGGCCAGCACCGAACAGGAATTCGACGGCATGTTCAGGACCGTGTCTCAGATGCGGCCGGGCGGTCTCGTCTTCTCCTCTGACCCCTATTTTGCCTATCGCAGTCAGCGGCTTGCCGTCCTCGCAGTCGAGCACGCGGTGCCGGCTGTGACCCAATCCCGTGACTTTCCGATCGCCGGCGGGCTGATGAGCTATGGCGGTGATTTCGAGCAATCGCACCGTCACGCCGGAACCTATGCCGGCCGCATCATCAAGGGCGAAAAGCCCTCCGAACTCCCGGTCCAGCGCGTGACCAAGGTCGAGATGTTCATCAATCTGAAGGCCGCCAATTCTCTGGGCCTATCGTTCCCGCCTTCGCTACTGAGCAGCGCCGACGGGGTGATCGAATGACCCGGCCGGTGAGCCGGCGCGTGAGCTAGCACGGTGCCCCATTCGCCCGACGTCCCACGAACCTCGCTGTTCAGGAAGTATTTTCTCGCCCTGTTTGCGGCGGTCGCCCTGCCGCTTCTGATCGCGGGTGGGAGCGAAGCCTGGTTCGGCTATCACGACCAGCGCGCCAGGCTGAACGACCTGCTCGATGCAGAAGCCCGAGGGGCGGCGGCGAAGATCCAGGATTTCATGGAAGGGATTCGCGATCAGCTTGGGTGGATGGTGCAATTGCCGTGGTCGGAGGCGACCGACGAGCGGCGCAGGCTCGACGCCTTGCGCCTGCTGCGCCAGGTCCCCGCCGTGGTCAGCCTCCGCCTCATCGACGCTGCCGGCAAGGAACGCCTTTTCGTATCGCGCATCGGCCTGAACAGGGTCGAGAGCGGCGAGGACCACTCGGCGAATCCGGCGGTGGCGGGAGCCCGCTCGGGGCGGGTCTGGTTTGGGCCGGTGACGTTCTATGGCGGCTCGGAACCATTCATGACGGTCTCGGTCGCCGGCAATCGCTCGGCGGTCGGAGTGGCGGTCGCGGAGGTCAATCTCAAGTTCATCTGGGATGTGATCTCGGCGATAAGGGTGGGGCGAACCGGCGAGGCGTTCGTGCTCGACCAGCCGGGGCGCCTTGTCGCTCATCCCGATATCAGCCTGGTGCTGCGTGCCGACGAAGCCGCAACGCAACCGCTTCAGGCCTTGCGGGCCGCCATGCTGGCGCGCCCCGGCCAAGCGATCACCGGGCTGGATATCGCGCGAAACACGGTGCTGGCCGCCATGGCGCCGATCCCCGGCGTCGATTGGAGCGTCATCGTAAAGCAGCCCGTGACTGAGGCATTCCGCCGGATCAACGCCGCACTTTGGCGCACCGGGGTGCTGCTCATTGCGGGAACGGCCCTTGCGGCGGTGCTTGCCTATTGGCTGACGCAGCGCATGGTCGGGCCGATACGGCTCCTGGAGGAGGGCGTCGCGCAGATCGGCGCAGGGCAGTTCGACCACCGGATCAGCCTGGGCACGGGCGACGAGTTCGAGCGGCTAGCCACCCGGTTCAATGAGATGGCCGGTGAATTGGCCGTGTCCCAGGAACGCTCCGAACGCATCAGCCGGCTCCGGCGCTTTCTCGCGCCGCAAGTGGCCGAACTCGTCGACCGTACGGGGGATGACGGCGTGCTCGACGGACGACGCGTCGAGGTCGTCGTGGTCTTCTGCGATTTGCGCGGCTTCACCGCCTTCTCGGCGCAGGCTGAGCCCGAAACCGTGATGGGCGTGCTCGGCGAGTACTACGGCGCCATCGAAGCGGTGGTCAGCGCGCATGGGGCGACGCTGATGGGCTTTTCCGGGGACGGAGCGATGGTCCTGGTCAACGCGCCGGTTTCCTGCCCTGACCCGGCCCTGCGCGCCGTCACCATGGCGAGCGACATGCAAATGAGCGTGCAGAAACTTCTGGTCGGATGGCGCAGCCGGGGCCACCAGCTTGGCTTTGGCGTGGGGCTGGCCATGGGGCCGGCCACGGTCGGGCGGATCGGCTCGGAAGGCCGCCTCGATTACGCTGCGATCGGCAACGTCACGAACCTGGCATCGCGCTTATGCGCGAGCGCCCGGGATTCCGAGATCCTGATCGATCGCGTCGCGGCCCGCGCGGTTGGTTCCAGCGTGCCGCTGGCTGAGCTGGATCCGCGGAGTCTGAAAGGGTTCGACCAACCCGTTCCCGTCTTCGCCGTTGTCTTCGGCATCGGACATTAGATCATCGGACCAGATATCGTATCCGATCCGATGATCTAACCATCCGGGATGGCATCGGCTTTCCCGAAAACCGCAATCCACCTTTCGGGCCGATGCCTTAGGTGCCGGCGGCGCCGCTCGTGGAGCAGATTGGCTCCTGATAGCGCGCCGGCGACGATGGCCGTTGATCAGGGACAAACATATCCGGTTGGGTCCGGGACGCAGCGCGCGCCCGTGGGCAGTATCAATGCGCCGCGTGGATCCCGCCGGACATAATCGCCGTTGGGCAGCTGGAAACCGCCGCTTTGGTCGGGTGTCACGCGCGTGCCGTCAGGCAGGACGAAGTCGCTGCCCGACCTTATGATGCGCTTCTCGGGCGTGCTGTCCGGCACGATAACCTGACGCACTGGCGTCGGGCTGCATGCTGTGAGTGCGGTGACGCAGAGTAGCGTCGCAAATGGCGTCCTGATCATGAGGCATTGTTGCCGGAGGACGGAACCGAGCGCAAGGCGGATGCTCCCGCATTGCTGCCGACGAAGTCCGAGGTTGTTGTGATTGTCCAGCTCCACTCCCCACTCCCCTTCAATCATGGGTTGAGGCAGGCAATGTTCGGCGCGCGGCCCCGGCCCTGGAAGAGCCTGGCGCAGAGCGTCGAGCTGGCAGGGGCATCGGGATCAACGAGGAAGTCAGGCGGTGGCGCGAAGAAGGCACGGGTTTGCCGTCTTCGCGCCCGAACCTGCTCGTTATTCCACGGCGACGATCTTGCCGCCCTCCCATTTGAACATCGAGAACGCCGGCGAGCTGAGATCGCCATTCTTGTCGTAGGCCAGCTTGCCGATGGCGGTGGTGATGGGCCCTCCGGACTTCAGCGCTGTCGCGACTGCGGCGGCATTGGTGGCCTTGCCGGCTTTCTCGATGCCGGCCTTCAGCACTTCGACCGCGGCATAGGCATTGAGCGTGAAGGCTTCCGGCGGGATACCCTTGTCCTTGAGAACTTTGACCGCTTCCGCGGAGTCGGGGTTCTTCAGCGCATCTGTCGCGTTGGTGAAGAGTGCGCCTGCCGCCGTCTCATTGGCGATCGCCCAGAACTCCGTGTTGGAAAGCCCCTCGCCGCCGATGATGGTGGCCTTGAGCCCGGCGTCGCGAAGCTGCCGGGCGAGGAGACCACCTTCCGGATGGTAGCCGCCGAAATAGATCAGGTCGATATTGGCGGCCTTGAGACGCGTGGTGATGGCCGAGAGATCCTTTTCGGCCGGTGTCAGCGACAGGTAGAGCGCCTCGTTCAGGCCGCCGGCGTTGATCCCCTTCTTGAAGGCATCCGCGAGGCCTTTGCCGTAGGTGCCCTTGTCGTGGATGACCGCAATCCGCTTGTCCCTGAGATTCTTCAGGACATAGTTGGCGGCGACCTCGGCCTGCTGATCATCGCGGCCGCATGTCCGCAGAACATTGGTCAGCCCTCGGGTGGTGAGTGACGGCGCCGTAGCTGTCGGCGTGACCATCAGCACGCCGTTCTCGGCAAAGACATCGGACGCGGGAATCGCGACGCCCGACGTCACCGGCCCGACAACGAAGCGCACCTTGTCCCCGACCAGCAGATTGGCGGCCGAAACGCCCTGCTTGGGATCACCGGCATCATCGGCAAGCTTGAGCACCAGCTTCTCGCCGAGCACGCCGCCCTTCTTGTTGATGGCGTCGATCGCCGCCTCTGCGCCGTTTCGCACCTGGTCGCCATAGGCAGCGACCGGACCCGTCAGTGGTGCGATGAGGCCGATGACGATATCGGCCCGTGCGGCCGGCGCCGAGGCGAGCAGCGTGGCAGCAAACGCCGCACTGACGAAGAACTTGAACTTGCTCATCACAATCCTCTCCTCAACTGGCTCGCAGTTCCTGTCCTGGATGCGAGCCTTCGTGGTGAAGCGGTCGAATACCCTGCCACTGCGCGGGGAGGCCGGGCAGGGGCGAAACGTGCATAGAGATCGCTCGCGGGTTTTATAGGGCAGCAGGCCTGCCCGCGGCACTGCGCCCGCCAGGTGGGGTGGGTGTCAAAATTGCCGGGTCGGCCGGGCGAGCGGCTGCCCTCCGTCCGTGGGCATGTCCTGCGGCGCAGAGTCCATGCCTAATGCGGAGCTGCATGCTGCCGCCCCACGCAAAACTGCGTGGATGTCATCGCTGCGGAGCTCGGGCCCTAGTTCTGCCGCGTCGCTGCGAACCATGCCGCAGCCCGCAGCATCGCGGCCTCCTCGCCAAAACCCGACACGGCCGCGACGGCCTCCTCGCAGAGCCGGTCGCGCTCGCGCTTGGCGCCGGCGAGACCGAGCGCGCTGATCAGGGTCGCCTTGCCCTTGTCCTGGTCCTTGGCCGTGGCCTTGCCCATCTGCTCCTGGCTCGCCTCGACGTCGAGGACGTCGTCGGCCACCTGGAAGGTGGCGCCGACTGCCCGGCCGTATTGCCCAAGCGCGGCAAGGGCGGCCTCATCGGCGCCGCCGAGGCGCGCACCGATCTCGACGCTGGCCGCCAGCAGCGCCCCCGTCTTCATCGCCTGCAGTCGACGAATTTCGTTCTCGGCCAACGCGTTCGAGCCCGGGTCGAAGCGTCCCTCCGCCGCGAGATCGAACATCTGGCCGCCGACCATGCCGCCGAGCCCGGACGCCCGGGCGAGGCAAAGCACCAGCGCCGCGCGGACCGCACCCGACTCGTGGGTGGCTGGGTCGGCAAGGACCTCGAAGGCGAGCGTCTGCAGCGCATCCCCGGCCAGGATCGCGGTTGCCTCGTCGAAGGCCCTGTGGACCGTCGGTCGTCCGCGGCGCAGATCGTCATCATCCATCGAAGGCAGGTCGTCATGGACGAGCGAATAGCAATGCAGCAGCTCGACGGCTGCGCCGGCTCGCAAGGCCTGCGCTTCGCTGGCCCCGAAGAGCAGTGCCGTCTCGACCGTCAGGAAGGGCCGCAGGCGCTTGCCACCGCCGAGCGCGCCATGGCGCATGGCCGCGAGCAGCCGTTCGGGGCGCGCGATCTCGCCCGCTCCCGGAACAGCCTGGAGCAGACCGTCGAGGAGGGCCTCGATCGCATCGGCCGTCTGTGAAAGACGGGCCGGAAGGGCGTCATCTGCGGCGGAACTCATGCGCTGATCTCGCGTTCGCAACGGTGGCGGGGGCTTGCCGGATGGGGGCGGAATCGTCAAGTTGCGGGGGCATGGCGGTCATGGCGGGTCACGAGCAAACGCGGCGGCGAGGAATTGTCGGCCGCGCATTGGGGTGGTGTTTTCGCATCCTCATCGGGCTCGCCGTTGTCCTGGCGCTCGGGCTGCTGATCTTTCGGTTCATGCCCGCTCCCTCGACGCTGATGCTCGCGCGCTGGCTGAGCTTTCAGCCGGTGGAACGGCAATGGGTGCCGCTCACGCAGATTTCGCCTTCGCTGATCCGCGCCGTCATCGCCGCCGAGGACCAGCGCTTCTGCAGCCATTCTGGCGTCGACTGGATCGAGCTCAACGCCGTGCTCGATGATGAGGATGGCCCGAGCCGCGGCGCTTCGACGCTGACCATGCAGACGGCTAAGAACGTCTTTCTCTGGCCGGGGCGCTCCTATCTGCGCAAGGCGCTCGAGATTCCGCTCGCGCTCGTGATCGACTTCGCCTGGCCGAAACCGCGGATCATCGAGGTCTATCTCAACGTCGCCGAGTGGGGCGATGGCGTTTTCGGCGCGGAAGCCGCCGCCCAACGCCATTTCCGCAAGCCTGCCGCCCGCCTGAACACTGGCGAGGCTGCACGGCTCGCCGGTGCGCTGCCGAATCCGATCCTGCGCAATCCCGCCAAGCCGAGCCGCGGCCTGCAATCGGCGAGCGGGCGAATCCAGCGCCGTATGGCGCAGCTCGGATCGCTTGGGGATTGCGCCGTGCCTTCCGGCATGAAAGATGTCGATTAGGCCTAGTCATCCCCTCTGCGAGCGTGTATGGCCATCGCCTCACGAGATTGATCCGTCGTCGTGGCGGTGGCGTGGCTCTGCGGCCTGCGCTTCCGGACGGCGGCACGATGGAGAGTACAATGGCCGTTCCGAAGAGAAAGACTTCGCCGTCGAAGCGCGGCATGCGCCGATCCGCCGACGCGCTGAAGCAGCCCACCTATATCGAAGACAAGAACTCCGGCGAACTGCGCCGTCCGCACCATGTCGATCTGAAGAGCGGCATGTATCGCGGTCGCCAGGTGCTGAAGGCCAAGACCGAGGCCTGAGCCCCGGTTGTAGGCTTGCGAGTCTAGGAGCCGGCCGCGAGGCCGGCTTTTTCTTTGGCCAGTTTCCGCCGGCGCCTGCCAGGCCCTCTGCCGAGGAGCGATCTGTGATCGCGTCTCGATGGATGTCTCCGGTGCGGCTTCCGGATGATCCATCGGGACACCGCTGTCATGCGGCTCCTCGGCAGAGGGCCTGGCCTCACGCGACCAGGCGCTGCCGCTTCCTTCCGGCGTGCTGTGCCTGGGCCTCGTAGCGCCGCGCCGCGACCTGCGGCGTCTCGCGCGCCCGGCGCGCGAACGGACCGATTTCGGCGTGACTGGCCGCGATCTGCAGCAGCAGCATCGTCGATGCCTCGGGAAGCGCCAGGTGGCTTCTCGCCCCGTATTGCTGATCCCGCATGTGCCACTCCGGAACGCTAGGGTTGCGCTGGAGGGAAAGTTGCAATCCAGGGGCCGGCCTTAACCGGGCGTTAAGCCAGAAACCTGCATCGTTTCGAAACATCTCCCGATCTCGTTCGGCCAGGACGGCACGACGCCAAAGGTGTCCCGCGGCCTGCGCCTCTAAGGCCCTGCACCGATGCCTGCGCCATCGATCCTGAGTACCCGTGACGAAACGATCGTCGACCCGCGCAGCCTGCTCTCCTCGATCGGCGAGGTGGTCTACAGCTGGGACATCGCCAGCGATTCGCTGAACTGGGGTCCGAACGCCGCCGAGGTTCTGGGACCGATTCCGGTAGCTGCGATGAGCCGCGGTCTCGCTTTCGCCGGGCTGGTGGAGCCGGGTAGCGGCCGCAGTCGCTACGACGCGATCTTCTCGACCGGCGGACAGGACCATGGCGAAGGTGCGATCTACCGCACCCGCTACGCAGCCGATCTCGGCGGCCGCAAGATGTGGATCGAGGATGCCGGCCGCTGGTTCGTCGGCATCGACGGTCAGCCTGCCATGGCGCGCGGCGTGCTGCGCATCGAGCGCTCTGTGCGGCCCGACGAGCTTACCGCGCAGAGTCGCGACGTCTGTGACCGCGGAGCGCTGGTCGAGCGCCTCGAAACATCGCTGCAGGAGCATCTCGCGGCGGAGCGACCGGTAGTCGTGCTGATCGCGGCGATCGACGAACTCGCGCGTCTCAACGATGATTTCGGCCATGAGGCCACCGATGAGATCATCGGCGTGGTCCAGGAAAGGCTGCGCTCGGTGATGCGCCGACGCGACCATCTGCTGCGCTATTCCAGCAATCGCTTCGCCATCCTGCTCGCAGGCTGTCCGCAGAACCAGATCGAGCCGGCGGCGCGGCGCTTCATCAAGGCCGTCGCACAGTCCGCGATCGAGACCGGGCGCGGCATTGCGCTGGTGCGTCTGCGCGTCGGGGCGGCCGTCGCGCCGGATCTCTCGCGCCATGCCGGTACGCTGGTCTCGGCCGCTGAGAACGCCCTTGCCGGCGCCAAGGCGGGCGCGGTCGATACCGTCGTCATCGCACGTCAGCGCGAGTTGCGTGAGCCGGCGCCGGACCACAGCGGATTCGATATCCAGGCCCTCGCGGCACTGAACGAACGCCGCGTCCGGCTGGCGCTGCAATCCGTCGTGGAGGCCAGAACGCGCGAGGTTGCCTTCCACGAAGCGCTGCTGCGGGTCGGCCATGGATCGGAAGGGCTGTTCTTCTCGGCGGCAGAGCTGATTCCGCTGCTCGAGCGGCGCGGGCTCGTCCGGCTCTTCGATCACCGCGTGCTTGAGCTCGCCGTCGAAATGCTCGCGGCCGATCCGAACATGACGCTCTCGATCAACGTCTCGCCGCGCTCGCTCGGCGATCCGGAATGGCTCGACGCCTTCCTGGCCTGCACCCGCTCATCCCGCGGCCTCGCCGGGCGGCTGATCGTCGAGATCACGGAGACTGCGACGATCGAGGATCCGCGCCGCCTGGCCCGCCTGCTCGGCAAGATCAAGGATCAGGGCGCACGCATCGCGATCGACGATTTCGGCGCCGGCCACACCTCGCTGCGGCATCTGCGCGCCTTCCCGATCGACATCCTGAAGCTGGACGGCGCCTTCACGCAGAACCTGCGACGTTCGACCGATGACCGCTTCTATGTCCGCACGCTGATCGACCTCGCCCGCCATCTCATGGTCGACACTGTCGCCGAATGGGTCGATGACGAGTTGCAGGCGACCATGCTCACCGATTGGGGCGTGACCTATCTGCAGGGGCATCTCGTCGGCAAGGCCGAACTCTGGCAGCCTGCGGTGCCCTCAGAGCTGCATCGGGCGGTGGGCTGAGCCGAGGCAGGGAGCGGTCTCGGGCAAGCGATCGGCCCGAGACACTCTTGATCAGGACGGGCCCGGGGCAAGCCCGGGCCTGGGGCATTGCCCGCTCACTTCGTCTTGGCGAGCTTGTCCAGCCGGTCGCGCATCTCGGAGAGTTCCCGCTTCAGGTCGCCGAGTTCGTCGCCCTTGCTGGCGGCTGGCGCTGCATCGCCCTTCGGCTGGCCGGAGGCTGCTGCGGCAGCAAAGGGGTTGAACAGCCGGAAGGCTTCCGTGAACATCGCCATATTGGCGCGGGTCTGGGCCTGGATCGCGTCCAGCCCGGTGCCGCCGAAGGCGCCGCCGGTAAAGGCCTTGCCCATCATGTCGCGGAACTGGTTCTGGTCCTTCGTGAGATTCTCCATGGAGAACTCGAGATAGCGCGGCACCAATGCCTGCATGCTGTCGCCGTAGAAGCGGATCAACTGGCGCAGGAAGGTGATCGGCAGCAGATTCTGCCCGTCCTTGCTCTCTTCGTCGAAGATGATCTGGGCCAGCACGGAGCGCGTGATGTCCTCGCCGGACTTGGCGTCGTAGACCACGAAATCCTCTCCGCCGCGGACCAGGCCCGCCAGATCCTCGAGGGTGACGTAGGAGCTCGTGCCCGTGTGATACAACCTGCGATTGGCGTATTTCTTGATGACTGTCGGTTCTTTTTCGCTGGCCATCATACCCTGCATCGCGTTGATCCGGGCCTGACATTTCAGGTCCAGCGGAACGATCCTCCCGGCAACGATAACCTGTCAGCCGCATGCTGCAAGTTTTTTGAACGTTTTTGAATCAATCTTACCAAGCGGAACGGCGGGAGGGGCGAGCCCGTGCTGCGATGCAGCACGGTCACCGGCGCCCGATCCGCGCTCTCCCTCTCTTGGCCGGCTTGACGCGGCCGCGACAGCCTTCGAAGGTGAGAGCCGAACCTGGTGGCCGGTCCCTGGCGAGCCATCACGACAACAGCGAGGAACTCTCCATGGCCGATACTGACATCGTAATCGTCGGCGCAGCGCGCACGGCGGTCGGCGCCTTCAACGGCGCTTTCGCCAACACGGCGGCACACGATCTCGGCGCTGCCGCGATCAAGGAGGCGCTCGCCCGCGCCAAGGTCGAGGGCGGTGAGGTCAATGAAGTCATCATGGGCCAGATCCTGACCGCCGGTCAGGGCCAGAATCCGGCCCGACAGGCCGCGATGAAGGCCGGCATCCCGCAGGAAGCGACCTCCTGGGGCCTCAACCAGCTCTGCGGCTCGGGCCTGCGCGCGGTCGCCATCGGCCTGCAGCAGATCGTCAATGGCGACGCCGACATCATCGTTGCCGGCGGCCAGGAATCGATGTCGATGTCGCAGCATGCCGCGCATCTGCGTAACGGCACCAAGATGGGCGACACCAAATTCATCGACACGATGATCAAGGACGGGCTCTGGGACGCCTTCCACGGCTACCATATGGGCACCACTGCCGAGAACGTCGCGACCAAATGGCAGATCAGCCGCGAGGAACAGGACAGGTTCGCCGTCGGCTCGCAGAACAAGGCCGAGGCTGCGCAGAAAGCCGGCCGGCTCAAGGACGAGATCGCTCCCTTCACCGTCTCGACCCGCAAGGGCGATATCGTCGTCGATCAGGACGAATATCCCCGTCACGGGGCGACGCTGGAGGCCATGGCCAAGCTGAAGCCAGCCTTCTCGAAGGACGGAACGGTGACTGCCGGCAACGCGTCTGGCCTCAATGACGGCGCTGCCGCTCTCGTCCTGATGACCGCCAAGGAAGCAGCCAGGCGCGGTCTTACCCCGCTCGCCCGCATCGCCTCCTGGGCCACTGCCGGCGTCGACCCGGCCATCATGGGCACGGGCCCGATCCCGGCGACGCGCAAGGCACTGGAGAAAGCCGGCTGGAAGATCGGCGATCTCGACCTCGTCGAGGCCAATGAGGCCTTCGCGGCGCAGGCGCTCGCGGTCAACAAGGACCTCGGCTGGAACCCCGATATCGTCAACGTCAATGGCGGCGCGATCGCGATCGGCCATCCGATCGGCGCCTCCGGCGCGCGCGTCCTGGTCACGCTCCTGCATGAAATGGCCAAGCGCGACGCCAAGAAGGGGCTCGCCACGCTCTGTATCGGCGGCGGGATGGGTGTCGCCATGGCGGTGGAACGCTGAGCCTTCACCATGGCGAAGCAGACGACGCTCTATCGCTATCTCACGGGGCCCGATGACGCAGCCTTCTGTCATCGGGTCTCGGAGGCCTTGAGCAGAGGCTGGGAGCTCTATGGCCCCCCGACCCTGACCTATGACGCCAAGGAACAGCGCGTCATCTGCGGCCAGGCCATCATCAAGGACGTGGACGGGCCCTATTCGCCCGACCTGAAGCTCGCGGAACAATAGCTCAAAAGACCAAAACGAAGAGGGGACAACCAGATGACGAAGGTCGCGTTGGTCACGGGGGGGACGCGGGGTATCGGCGGAGCGATCAGCCGGACCCTGCAGGCGGCAGGCTACAAGGTGGCGGCCAACTATGCCGGCAATGACGAGGCGGCGGCCAAGTTCAAGGCGGAAACCGGCATCCCGGTCTATAAGTGGGATGTCGGCGATTACGATGCCTGCACTGCCGGCATCGCCAGCGTCGAGGCGGAGAACGGGCCGGTCGACATTCTGGTCAACAATGCCGGCATCACCCGCGACGGTTTCTTCCACAAGATGACCAAGGACCAGTGGTCCGCCGTCATCCGCACCAATCTCGATTCGCTCTTCAATATGACGCGGCCGGTGATCGAGGGCATGCGCGGGCGCAGCTTTGGCCGCATCATCGTGATCTCGTCGATCAACGGCCAGAAGGGCCAGATGGGCCAGGTGAACTACTCCGCGGCCAAGGCGGGCGATATCGGCTTCGTCAAGGCGCTTGCCCAGGAGAACGCCAACAAGGGCATCACCGTCAATGCGATCACGCCCGGCTATATCGGCACCGACATGGTCGCTGCCATGCCGGAGGAGGCGCTGAAGCGCGTTGTTGCCGGTATTCCCGTCGGCCGGCTCGGCAAGCCCGAGGAGATCGCCCAGATGGTCGCTTTCCTCGCTTCCGATCACGGTGCCTTCACCACCGGCGCGACGTTCGCGGTCAATGGCGGGCAGTATATGGCGTGAGCGTGTTCGGGCTGTCGGCGCGAGCCGCGCCGACAGCCCTCAAGTCGAGGCGCCCGCGGCAAACGCGGCTTCGGCCTGGCGATGAGGGCAGGCGGGATGCGCCTTTACGCTGAGGCTTCCTGCCAGCGCCGGTACAGCCCGGCGATGTCGTTGGAGCAGAACAGATCCATGCCGTCCCTGATCTGCTCCAGCGGCCAATCCCACCAGGCCATCTCCAGCAGCATGGCGATGTCGGCTTCGGTGAAGCGCGTGCGGATCGGCCTGGCCGGGTTGCCGCCGACGATCGAGTAGGGCTCGACATCCCTGGTGACGAGGGCGCGGCTGCCGATCACGGCGCCATGGCCGATCCGGATGCCCGGCATGATCATCGCCTCCGCACCGATCCAGACATCGCTGCCGACCACGGTGTCGCCGGCCGGCCGGAAGGCGTCGCGCGCGCTGGCGAATGCAGGTTCTTCCGACATGTAGAAGAAGGGGAAGCTGGAGACCCAGTCGTTCCGATGCCCCTGGTTACCGGCCATCATGAAGCAGGCGCCGGTCCCGATCGAGCAGAAGCTGCCGATGATGAGCTTGTCGACATCGGCGAGGTCGGGCCGCAGATAGCGGGCACAGTCGTCGAAGGAATGCCCGTGATAGTAGCCGGAATAGTAGCTGTACCGACCGACGATGATGTTGGGGTTGGTCACCTGTTCCGACAGAAGCCTGCCCTTGAACGGGCTTTCAAAGGCGTTCGCCATCCCGGCGTGCTCCCGTCGTTCAGCGCAAATCCAGAGAGATTGAAGCGGGTAGATTACCCGGAGCGATCGAAGGGAAATCCGGGAACCGCTCCGGGGCTTTACCGATCGGTGCCCGCGTCTCTTCTTCAGTGCCTAGCGCCAGCGTCCGAAGGCATCGTCAAGCGTCTGGCTGCCCGAGACACCCTTCTCGAAGGTGATGATGCCGCGTCGTCCGGACGCGAAACGCAGCGGGATGTCGATCCAGCTGCGCGTCTGCATCAGCTCGATATTGCGGTCGATTTCCACCGGCACATTCGAGAGCGCGGCCACG
This sequence comes from Allobosea sp. 05T433, assembly GCF_056396065.1. Lineage (NCBI taxonomy): Bacteria > Pseudomonadati > Pseudomonadota > Alphaproteobacteria > Hyphomicrobiales > Alloboseaceae > Allobosea > Allobosea sp. 05T433. The sequence continues at coordinate 49,745 of NZ_JBFTKS010000012.1, forward strand.
AAGAGATTGTCGCCGAGCGCGGAGGCGATGGCGGAGAGCGGTGCGCCCCGTTCGTTCTCGTCGGTCTTGAGCTGCGGCACGCCGACCTCGCGGATCGCGTCGGTCGTGGCATCACCTGTCCGCGTGAAGCGCAGGCCAATGATATGCGAGGCCGGGAAGGCGCTGTCGGTATTGCGGCGGATGGTGAAGTCGAGGCTCAGGCCGGCATCCGGTACCTCGACACTCGCACGCACGATGGTCTCGACCGGGCGACCCTGCCCGGCGCTCTCGCTGTCGAGCCGCCAGACGACCCGGCCATTGACGGCTTTCGGCTGCTGCGGGGTTTCCGGCACCTCGGTGTAGAGAATGGCGCGCTGGGCGACGGCGATCTCGCTGCCTTGCGAGGCTGTCGCGCCACCAGGCCGTGTGGCCGGTCCTGCGCCTGTCGCTCCGGCATCGCCGACCCGGTCGTTCAGCTTGCCGGCGCTGTCCGGCTGCGACTGCTGGACCTGCGCCTCGGTCCGAGGGCGCTGCGACGCTGTGTCGGAGGGATTGACCTTGTTGACATAGAAGGCAGTCGCCGCGATCGCGACGACGGCAAGCGCGACGCCTCCGCCGACGATGGCGGTGCGGATATGACCGGGATCGACGCGGCGTTCGCGCGGAGGAGCGACGCGCGGGCGGACCGGCTGCGTGTCGACCGGCTCCTGGCTGTCGACCGGGCGGCTTTCGAACGGGTCGATGACGGGGCTCGCCCCGACCTCCTCATGGGCCATATCGGCCGGCAGAGCAGGCTCAGGCTCTGGTTCCGGAGCGGGGCGGATCGTCGTCGTGGCGGGGCGCTGGGTCTCAGCCTCGTCGTAATCGGCCTCGACACGCGACATCGCCTCGTCGAGCGCCAAGCGCTCGCGCATGATCTCGGCCTCGCCGACCGGTGGGTCGAGACTCCGCAGCTGGGCGACCAGAGCTGTCCGGGCGCGGTCATAGACCGCGCGGCGCGCTTCCGGGGACTTGTCGGGCAGCCCGGCGATCGCGCGCGCCAGGATGGGATAGAAATCGGCCATTGGCCTCAATTGTCCGTGTTGGGCTCGCCCGTCAACCCTCGAAAGGATTGTGGACGAGGATGGTGTCGTCGCGCTCGGGGCTGGTCGAGAGCACGGCGACAGTGGCGCCGATCAGCTCCTCGATGCGGCGGACATATTTGATCGCCTGGGCCGGCAGGTCCGCCCATGAACGGGCATTGGCGGTCGAGCCTTCCCAGCCTTCGATCGTCTCATAGATCGGCTCGACGCGGGCCTGATCGCTCTGGCCGGCAGGCAGATGCTCGAGCACGGCGCCGTCGAGGCGATAGCCGATGCAGACCTTGATCTCCTTGAAGCCGTCGAGGATGTCGAGCTTGGTCAGCGCGATGCCGTCGATGCCGGAGGTCTTCACGGTCTGGCGCACCAGGCAGGCGTCGAACCAGCCGCAGCGGCGCTTGCGCCCGGTGACGACGCCGAATTCCTTGCCCTTCTGGCCGATCAGTTCGCCGGTCTCGTCAAAGAGCTCGGTCGGGAAGGGGCCTTCGCCGACGCGGGTCGTGTAGGCCTTGGCGATGCCGAGCACATAGCCGACCGCGGAGGGGCCCAAGCCGGAGCCGGTCGCGGCCTGGCCGGCGACGATGTTGGAGGAGGTCACGAACGGGTAGGTGCCGTGGTCGACATCGAGCAGCGCGCCCTGTGCGCCTTCGAACAGGATGCGCTTGCCGGCGCGGCGCTCGGAATCGAGCAGCGCCCAGACCGTGTCGGCATAGGGCAGGACCTGCGGCGCGACCTTGGTCAGCTGCTCGAGCAGCTCGGAGGCATCGACCTCGCCGATGCCGAGCCCGCGACGCAGCGCGTTGTGATGGGCGAGCAGGCGCTCGATCTTGGCCTTCAGGATCGCGGGGTCCTTGAGGTCGATGACGCGAATCGCACGCCGGCCGACCTTGTCCTCATAGGCGGGGCCGATGCCACGCTTGGTCGTGCCGATCTTCAGCCCGGCATTGCTGGTCTCGCGGAAATGGTCGAGCTCGCGGTGCAGCGGCAGGATCAGGGTCGCGTTGTCGGCGACGCGCAGGTTCTCGGGCGAGATCGCGACGCCCTGGGCGCGCAGCCGCTCGATCTCCTCGACGAGATGCCAGGGATCGACCACGACGCCATTGCCGATGACCGAAAGCTTGCCGGGGCGCACGATGCCGGACGGCAGTAGCGAGAGCTTGTAGACGACGCCGTCGATGACGAGCGTATGGCCGGCATTGTGACCGCCCTGGAAGCGCACCACGACATCGGCCTGGCTCGACAGCCAGTCGACGATCTTGCCCTTGCCTTCGTCACCCCATTGGGCGCCGACCACCACCACATTCGCCATCGGACTGGTATCCCTGCCTCGTTGCCGCAAGCGCCGCGCACATGAAAAACCCCGACGCAAGGCCGGGGTTTCGGGGCAAGTCCTTGCAAGCCCTCATGGGCCAACATTGCGGCAAGGTCAAGATTGACCGCGTGCCGGAGAGGCGGCTGTCCGCACGGAGTTGCGCGCATCGGGCCTGATCCTGCGACCATCTGACACTCGCGCGCGGATCACCTGCCATCGAGCCGCACGAGTTCGATCAGCCTGGCGCAATCGGCCGCAATCCGCCGTTCCGCCAGATTGGTGATGCCCAGCAACAGGCCGCGGCGCTCGGGCGGCTCCGCATACCAGGGCGAGAGCGGCACCGGCGCGATCCCGAAGGGCAGGGCGCGCAAGGCGATGTCGATATCGTCAGTGCCGGGCGACAACTCCATCCGCACGGCAAGGCCACCGGTGGCATGGATGGCGAAAGCCCCTTCTGCGGTCTCCTGCAACTGCTGGAGCAGCAACTCGCGCCGTGCGCTGTAGAGCCGCTTCATGCGGCGCAGGTGGCGCAGATAATGGCCCTCGGCCAGGAAGCTGGCCACGGCATGCTGAAGCGCGGCGGATGGAGCCGGCGCGAGACAGGCGGCAATCGTGCCGAAGGCCTCCGCGACGGAGGCTGGAACCACCAGGAAGCCGAGCCGCAACGCCGGGCTGATCGTCTTGCTGAAGCTGCCCGCATGCAGGACGCAGCCATCCTGATCGAGCGAGGCGAGCGCTGGCGCGGCGCGTCCCTTGAGCTGCAACTCGCTGAGATAATCGTCCTCGACGATCCAGGCCCCCGCTTGCCGAGCCCAGTCGAGCAGAGCCAGCCGGCGTGCCAGCGACAGCGTCACCCCGAGCGGAGCCTGCTGCCCCGGGGTGACGACGGCCAGCGCCGCCTTCGGAGCGCGCCGTATGCCCTCGGTGACCGACAAGCCCTCGCCATCGACCGGCACCGGAATGGTCGTCATTCCTGCAAGCTGGAGGGCGCTGCGCGTCAGGGGAAAGCCGGGTTCTTCGAACCAGGCTGAGCGACCCTCGAGGCGTAAGGTACGGATGATGAGACCGAGCGAACCCGCAAAGCCGTTGGTTACCAGGACCTGGGCCGGCGTGCAGCGAATGCCGCGTGCGATGGCGAGATAGGCGGCGATCTCGCGACGCAGGTCCGGATGCCCGCGTGGATCGGGATAACCGACCGGCGCGACGGCGGCCTTCCGGGCAGCGCGCACCATGACACGCGACCAGAGGGTGATGGGGAAGGCATCCTGCGCCGGAACGCCCATCTGGAAGGCGAGTGGTGCGTTCTCAAAATCGGGGAACAGCTCAGGAAAGGGCGGCCTGTCTTTGGGTTGCTCGGCTGCCGCCAGCACCGGCATCCTGTCCGCGACGTGCGTTCCGGCGGCGCCCTGCGACAGGATCCACTGCTCGTCGCTCAGCCTCTCATAGGCGGCTCTGACCGTTCCGCGGGCGATGCCAAGCTGCGCGGCAAGATCGCGCCAGGACGGCAGGCGCGCCCCGCCGGCGAGCTGGCCCTCCCGGATCGCATCGCGAATGGCGGCGTGAATCTGCAAGGCGAGCGGCGCCTTGGCGCTGCGGTCGATCTGGATGCGGAGCGGAGCGGTCATCACATCATGGTATAGCCGTTTCTGTCGATCTTGGTGCTTTCTCATGCATCATCCGGCGCCCATTCTCCTGCCATCGAAATGAACGGAGAACGGAGATGAGCTTTCGAGCCTCTGCAGCCGGCGCGGCCCTGCTTGCCGCGCTCGCCCTTCCCGCCATCGCCTCGGCTCATTCGCCCAGGCCGGGCGGAGAGACGGTCAAGCCGGTATTCCGGCAGGCGATTCCCAACATTCCCGGCAAGAGCCTGGTCAGCGTCGAGGTGACCTACAAGCCCGGCGCGGCCTCGACCCCGCACCATCATGCCGGTTCGGCCTTCATCTACGCCCATGTGCTCTCGGGTGCGATCCGCAGCCGGGTCGATGACCAGCCGGCCCGGGTCTACCGGACCGGCGAGACCTGGTTCGAGGTGCCGGGCGCGCACCACACAATCAGCGAGAATGCCAGCAAGACCGAGCCGGCGCGCCTGCTCGCCGTCTTCATCGTCGACAGCACCGAAGAGGTGCTGACCACTCCCGATCACCAGTGAGGAGCGACCCCATGACCCAGCGTCTCGATTACACCAGCGTTTCGCCTGCCGGCATGAAGGCTCTTGGCGGAGTCTATGCTCATGTCGGCCAGTCCGGCCTCGCCAAATCCCTGGTCGACCTGGTCTATCTCAGGATCTCGCAGATCAACGGCTGCGCCTATTGCATCGACATGCATTCGCGCGATCTGCTCAAGGGCGGCCTTGCCGTCGAGAAGCTGGTGCTGGTGCCGGCCTGGCGCGAGGCGCCGAGCCTGTTCTCCGAGCAGGAGCGGGCCGCCCTGGCCTGGGCCGAAACCGTGACGCGTGTCGCCGACACCACCGTGCCCGATGCGGAGTTTGCGGCCGCGGCTGCCCAGTTCAGCGAGAAGGAACTGGCCGATCTGACGATCGCGATCGGCCTGATGAACGCCTATAACCGGATGGCGATCAGTTTCCGCGCCGTCCCTGCGGCGGTGCGGCGCTGAACCCTCGAGCATCGGCCCGAAAAGTGGATGGCGGTTTTCGGGAAGGCCGATGCAATCACAGAAGGCTGGAGCATCGGCCCGAAAAGTGGATTGCGGTTTTTCGGGAAAGCCGATGCAAGCCCAGACGTTGAGATCATCGGGCCGGATACGAGATCCGCTCCGATCATCCAGTCAGTTCTGCGCCAGCGGGCGCGGCATGTCTGCCGGCTGGATTGGCCTGGACTCGAACGTGACCTCGCGGTCCCCCGGCCATTTCAGGCGGTAGGCGAGCTTGATCTCCTTCTCGGTCCCGGGGGCGAGATCGAAGGTCCAGGCCGAGACGCCGCGCTTGTCGCCGACCTGTTTCTCGGTCGGCGGCGTGGTTTGCGGCAGGGTCTCGACCGTGATCGAACTGTTCTCCGAGAAGGGCACGCGTTCCATGACGGTGACCTTGACCGGCTGAGCGTGGAGGCTCTTCACCACAGTCCTGAATTCGCGCAGATCCGTGCGCGTCTGGCCAAGCCAGGTCGGCTCGTTCTCCCGGCGGCGCACCGGGGCGCGGCTGACCTTGAGCTTGTCATCTGCGCCGAAGCCGAGCTCGACCTTGTCGCCAGGCGCGACCAGCCCGAGCCGGCCGCGGCCGATATAAGCGCCGTCACGGTGCAGCAGGACCTCGCCTGGAAGCAGCGGTGCCTCGTCCTCGTGGAGGAAGGTGGCTTCGAGATAGGCTTTCTCCTCAAGCTCCGGCGTGGCGCGGGCCAGGAGCGTCGGGCTGACCTGGCCCTGGCTCAGCACCACGGCCTTGGACGTCGCGCCCTGGGGGACTGTGACGCGGCCAGGCACGATGAAGCTCGCCTGATAGGAGCTGGTCTCGACCTGGGCCGTCTGGACTTCTGCCGGGCGCGCCGAATCCGCCATCTTGCGCGACTTCGCGGCCTCGAATTCGGCTTCGGCCCTCGCCTTGGCCGCCGCCATCGGCGCCGGCGCAGCACTGACGCGTGTGCGGCTCTCATAGAGAACCGCCGCATCGAGGAAGGCGACCTGCACCGGGGCGAGCTCGGGTGCGCGCGTGCCGCCCGCCGAGCGCGTGGTCGAGAGGGTCAGCGCGACGTCGGTCCAGTCCTCGCCGGTGCGCTGGCGCAGCTCCGCGCGGCGAATGAAGGTGATCTCGGGCTTGGCGGCGGCGCTGCCGGTCGCCAGCCTGGCCTCATAGCTCGGCAGCCAGTTCGCGCTGGTGACGCGGTAGCTGACGGTGAACTCGGCTGCGAGCGGGGCCTTGGCCTCGACCGCGATCGCGACGTCGCGCTTGGGTGCATTGCCGCGGCCGGCCTGCGGCCTTGTGCGCTCCAGCGCTTCGATTTCAGCCTGCGTATCGGAGACGCGGCTGCGCGCGATGCGGAGCTCGTCATTGACCTTGACCAGCGCGGTGCCGATCGCGTCGAACACGGCCGGCCAGTCGCTGATCGGCAGTGCCTTGCCGTCGGGGCCGAGCTTGTCGGGGCCCGTCTGGCCGAAACGCTCGATGGTCCCGCGTTTGGCTTCGATCGCGCTGACCTGACCTTCTAGCGTCTCCTTCTGCTCGCGCAGGGCCTTGAGCTTGGTCTCGATCACCGCATCGAGGCCCTGCCTGGCATCGCCGGGAACGGGGCGGATATCGACCGCGCCAATCGCGAAGGCGCCGTCACCCTTGCCTTCGACACGGATCGAGGCGGGATCGACCGCCGCCGGCAGGCCACGCAGCACGACCTGCGAGGCCCCCTGCAGCAATTCGGCCTTGCCGAGCCGCGTCACCACCGCGCCGTCGGGATAGACCGTGACCCGGTCGATCCGCGTCGGCAGTTCGATCTCGGCTGCGCTTGCAAGGCTCGGCGCGAAGATCAGGGCGGCGGCAAGTCGGCTCATCATCAGGCATTCCCCCCGAGGCAAATCAGTGCGGCGGATTGGCGCGTCGGAATTCGGCGCGGCCAAGGCGGAATTGGGCCGGAATGCGGATGTGCCCTGGCTTTCAGGCCCTGGCGCGCATGCTCATGTGAGGCTTGACGCGATGTGCGATGAAATTCCGCAATTCGGTCACGCGCCGCTCGCTGTCCAGAACCTCTTCATCGAGGCCGTGAGCCCAGGCGAGATCATGCCGCGTCGGCTCGGCATCGAGCGCGTAGAGATCGGCAAGCCAGCTCTGCGCCGCCGCTTCGTCCTTGCGGAAACCTTCCGCGATCAGGGCTGGCACCATGCGCCCGAGGATCGAGGCGACCTGACCGAGCGGGAATTCGGGATGATATTGCACGCCCCAGAAGGTGCCGCCGTCATGGCGGATCTCGGCTGCATGCACGGCGCTGTAGGCATTCGAGGCGAGGACCGTCGTATCCGCCGGGGGCAGGGCGATGGTGTCGAGATGGATTGCGGGCGCATCGAAGCTGAGCGGGCGACCGGCGAGCAGCGGATGCGAGCGCCCGGCCTCGGTCAGGGTGATCTTGCGGGCGACGCCGATCTCGCGGCCCCTGGGGTTGGCGACGACGGTGCCGCCGGCGGCGACCGCGCCCATCTGGATGCCCCAGCAGGAGCCGAAACTGGGCGTGCCGCTGGCATAGATCGCCCGCATCAGCTCGATCTGGCGCGTGACCGACGGTTCGAGGTTGTAGATGTGCAGGGCTGAACCGGTGAGGAAGATGCCGTCATAGGACGAGAGCCCCGCACCGTCCGGCAGGTTCGCGCCGGCATCGGCGGGCAGGCAGATATCGGTGATGCTCTCGCGCGCGATCGAGCGCACGACATCGGCATAGGCTTCGCCCGGTTGGCTGCCATAGCCGGCAGCATGGCTCTCGCGCTGCTCCCGTGTGTTGCCATCGACGACGAGCAGGCGCAGCGGTCTCGAAACATGCAGCATGGTGGCAAACGCCTCTTGGGAGGGATGCGTCGGGCGACGGGCAGCCTTGCGCCTCATCTCATAGGATGCGACGGGGACACAAGGCTATTGAAGCGCATTCCGCCCCCGCACAGGCCGCAACCTTGTCCCCAGCCACCTCCCTGCCGCAGCGTGTCTGGGGCAACGCCTACCTGCTCCTGATCCTCACCACCTTGATGTGGGGCGGCAATGCCGTGGCGAGCCGGCTTGCCGTGGGGCAGATCTCGCCAATGGCGCTGACCTCGCTGCGCTGGGTATTCGTCTGCGCGATCCTGCCGTTGATGCTGCGGCGCGAGCTGAAGCACTATGCCCCGGTCCTGCTGGCGCATCGCTGGCGGATCATCATGCTCGGCGCCCTTGGCTTCACCGCCTTCAACGCGCTGATGTACCTCGCGGCCTATTCGACGACCGCGATCAATATCGGGATTCTGCAGGGCTCGATCCCGGTCTATGTGCTGATCGGGGCCTTCATCGCCTATCGCACGCCGATCGGCTGGATGCAGGCGATCGGCGTCGCAGTCACCATGCTTGGCGTCGTGGTGACGGCGAGCCGCGGAGACTTCGCGACGCTGGCGAATTTCAGTTTCGTGCCGGGCGATGTTTGGATGATCATCGGCTGCGTCTTCTATGCCGGCTACACGGTCGGGATCCGCTCGCGTCCGGCCGTGCCGGGGCTGGTCTTCTTCACGGCGATGGCGATCGTCGCCGGCATCGTCTCACTGCCGCTGCTCGGGCTCGAAATCTGGAACGGCAGCGTCATCTGGCCGACCCACGAAGGCTGGGCGATCCTGGCCTTTGTCGTGCTCGGGCCGTCGCTGCTCTCCCAGCTCTTCTTCCTGCGCGCGGTCGAGCTGATCGGACCTGGCCGGGCCGGCGTCTTCGTCAACCTGGTGCCGGTCTTCGCACCGATGCTCGCCGTGCTGATCCTGGGCGAGCGACTCGCGCTCTATCACGGGCTGGCGCTGACGCTGGTGCTCGGCGGCATCTGGATCGCCGAACATCGCGCCTCCAGGGCGTGATCCCTTAGATCAACGGATCGGATATCATATATATCCAGTCCGATGATCTAACCTCCTGTATTTGCATCGCTTTCCCGAAAACCGCACTCCACTTTTCGGGCCGATGCTTTAGTTCAGGCTCTCGACCGCGAGCTTCGCCACGGCTGCATGCGCCGCTTCGCGCGCTGTGGCATCGGCCTGCGCGCCGGCAAGATAGACCGCGATCGCGAAACGCCGCCCGTCGGGCAGAGCGACGATCCCGATATCGTTGGTGGCGCTGTTGATGCCGTCGAGCGTGTCGCCGGTGCCGGTCTTATGCGCGAAACTCGCGCCAGCGGGGACGCCGGCCCTGACCCGCTGGGCGCCGGTCGGTGATTTCAAGAGGATCTCGGTCAGAAGCCGGTCATGCGCCGGCTCGCGCAGCCAGTTGCCCCTGGCGAGGCCTTCGAGAAAGGCGATCGAGGCCTCGGGCGTGGCGGAATCCCGAGCTTCGCCCTTGATATAGCTCTCCAGCGCCGGGCGCCGCTTCTCCCTCGGCATGGCCGCGATCGCGGCCTCGAAGGCTTCGTCGTCGATGACCTCATCCCAGGCGAAGGCCGGCAGGCCGGCGATCTCGGGCTGGAATTCGCGCTCATAGCGATCGACCGAAATTCCGGCGATGCCGCCCTCGTTCAGCATCGTCGTGACGACCTTCGGCCCRCCGGTCCGCTTCATCAGCACGTCGGCGGCGCTGTTGTCGCTTGCCCCGGTCGAGCGGGTCAGAAGATCCGTGACCGTGTAGCCCTGTTCCTCACCCTTGAAGCCCTTCTTCATCGGGCTCCAGTAGGGCGCGAGCTCGGTGCGCTTCACGCGGATCTCCTGGTCGAGCCCGAGCTTGCCGGCCTCGACCGCCTGCAGCACCGCGATCGCGAGCGGCAGCTTGAAGACGCTCTGCATCGGGAAGCGCTCCTGCCCGCGATGCGACCAGCTCTTGCGGTCCTTCAGATCGATCAGCGCGACACCGAGGCGGCCCCTGGCATCCTGTTCGATGGTCTTGATGCCGCTGTCGAGCTTTGCCCTGTCCCAGTCGGCGAGAGCTGGCGTGGCAACGAGGCAGGCGAGGGCGAGAGCGGCGAATCGCGGCATGAAAAATCCCCTGTGGCGGGGCCACAGGGGATCTGGATTGCGGCGCCGTTTGGACGCGATGCCGGCGGCTTCAGAACTTCAGCCGGCGCGCCCGCTTCACCATCGGGATCTCGTGGATCTTGGCGAGCAGCTCGTCCGAGATCGCCTCGTCGACGGCGACATAGCAGATCGCATCCCCGCCCGGCTTGTCGCGGCCAAGGCTGAAGGTCGCGACATTGACGCCGGCCGCGCCGAGCAGCGAGCCGAACTGACCGATGAAGCCCGGCTTGTCGGCATTGCGGACATAGAGCATGTGCGGCGCGAACTCGGCATCGACCTGGATGTCGCGGATCTCGACGATGCGCGGCTTGCCGTCCTGGAACACCGTGCCGGAGGCATGGCGCGGCATGTCCTCGGCATCGACGACGATGCGGATGACGCTCTCGAGATTGCCGGCGACCTCGCGTGTCATCTCCTCGACGACGATGCCCTTCTCCTTGGCGATCATCGCGGCGTTGACCATGTTGATCTCGGGCAGGAAGGGCCGCAGCACGCCGGTGATCGCGGCGGCCGAGATCGCCTTCAGATTGAGCTGGGCGACCGCGCCCTCATACTCGATGCGGATGCCCTTCACGGCGGCTTCGGTCAGCTGTCCGAGGAACGAGCCGAGCTTTTCGGCCAGCGCGACGAAGGGCTTGATCCGCGGCGCTTCCTCGGCCGAGATCGACGGGAAGTTGACCGCATTGGTGATCGCGCCCTTGAGCAGGTAGTCCGACATCTGCTCGGCGACCTGGAGCGCGACATTCTCCTGCGCCTCATTGGTCGAGGCGCCGAGATGCGGCGTGCAGACGACGTTCTCCAGCCCGAAGAGCGGGTTCGTCTCGGCCGGCTCAGCCGAGAACACGTCGAAGGCGGCGCCCGCGACATGGCCGGACTTGATCAGCTCGGCGAGTGCTGCCTCGTCGACCAGGCCGCCGCGCGCGCAGTTGATGATGCGCACGCCCTTCTTGGTCTTGGCGAGATTCTCGGCCGAGAGGATGTTCTTCGTCTTCTCGGTCATCGGCACGTGCAGGGTGATGAAATCCGCACGCTTCAGCAACTCGTCGAGCTCGACCTTCTCGACGCCGAGCTGCACGGCGCGTTCCGGCGAGAGATAGGGGTCGAAGGCGATGACGCGCATCTTCAGGCCGATGCCGCGCTCGGCGACGATCGAGCCGATATTGCCGCAGCCGATCAGGCCGAGCGTCTTGGCGGTGATCTCGACGCCCATGAAGCGGTTCTTCTCCCACTTGCCGGCCTGGGTCGAGAGGTCGGCGGAGGGGATCTGCCGGGCGAGCGCGAACATCATGGCGATGGCATGCTCGGCAGTGGTGATCGAATTGCCGAAGGGCGTGTTCATCACGATGATGCCGCGCGCGGTCGCCGCCGGGATCTCGACATTGTCGACGCCGATGCCGGCGCGGCCGATGACCTTGAGATTCTTCGCCTGCTCCAGGAGCTTGGCGGTGGCCTTGGTCGCCGAGCGGATGGCGAGGCCGTCATACTCGCCGATGATCGCGGCGAGCTTGTCCTTGTCCTTGCCGAGGCTCGGATCGAAGGTCACGTCGATGCCGCGATCCTTGAAGATCTGCACGGCGGCGGGAGAAAGAGCGTCCGAAATCAGGACTTTGGGAGCGGTCATGGGAATCCCTCGGTTGCCCGCGCGGAGAGCGGGCTAAAATGGAGAAGGTCGTCATGGCCGCCGCTTGCGGCGACCATCCACGTCTTCGCGCGGGTCAGGCCCGCGTCTGGGCAAAAGGACTGGCCCGACCTGCTGTCATCGTCCGGCCCGTCATCGGCGTCGCAAGCGGCGATGGTCGGGACAAGCCCGACCATGACGTGCAGCTCGGCGCGACAGCGTTACGCCGCCTTCTTCAACCCGGCCTTGGCCTCGTTGAAGGCATAGGTGATCCAGGGCAGCAGCGCCTTCAGATCGCGGCTCTGCACGGTTGCGCCGCACCAGATCCGCAGGCCGGGAGGGGCGTCGCGATAATGCCCGAGATCGAAGCCAGCGCCGGCCTTCTCGATGATCGACACCACCTGCTTGGCAAAGGCCGCCTGCGCGTCGGCCGGCAGTGCCGTCACCGCCGGGTCGGTGAACTTCAGGCAGACCGAGGTGTTCGAGCGCGTCTTCGGCTTCACCGCGAGGAAATCGATCCAGTCATTCTCGCGCACGAACTTGGCGAGCACGCGGGCATTGCCGTCGGCGCGCTTCACCAGTCCGTCCAGCCCGCCGACCTTCTTCGCCCAGTGCAGCGCATCGAGATAGTCCTCGACCGCGAGCATCGAGGGCGTGTTGATCGTCTCGCCGACAAAAATGCCCTCGGAGAGCTTGCCGCCGGAGGTCATGCGGAAAACCTTCGGCAGCGGCCAGGCCGGCTTGTAGGTCAGGAGGCGTTCGACGGCGCGTGGTGAGAGCACGATCATGCCATGGGCCGCTTCGCCGCCCAGAACCTTCTGCCAGGAGAAGGTCGTGACATCGAGCTTCTCCCAGTCGAGGCGCTGGGCAAAGGCGGCCGAGGTTGCGTCGCAGATCGTCAGGCCCTCGCGGTCATCGGCGATCCAGCTCGCGTCGATGACGCGGACGCCGGACGTCGTGCCGTTCCAGGTGAAGACGACGTCGCGGTCCTTCGTGTCGACCTTTTTCAGGTTCGGCAGCTCGCCATAGGGCGCATTGAAGATGCGGACATCGCTGAGCTTGAGCTGCTTGGCGACATCGGTCACCCATCCCTCGCCAAAGCTCTCCCAGGCGAGCATGTCGACGCCGCGGGCTCCGAGCAGCGACCACATCGCCATCTCGACCGCGCCGGTATCGGAGGCGGGCACGATGCCGATGCGGTAATCCGCCGGCACCTGCAGGATCTCACGGGTCAGGTCGATCGCAAGCTTGAGCTTGTCCTTGCCGATCTTGGCACGGTGCGAGCGGCCGAGCGCCGCATCTGACAGGGCTTTAAGGGACCAGCCGGGGCGCTTGGCGCAGGGGCCGGACGAGAAATGCGGCACGCGCGGACGCGTGGCCGGAACAGTATTCGCCATCGATGTCTCCATCCTTACAGATGGGCGCGCCGCGTTGGGGCGGCGTGTCCCGTCGATGGGGGTAGGGGATCAGGGCGGGGGGAGTCAAGCGGCGAGCTTATTGTAGCGCGAACAATCAAATGGCAATGAACGAAGGATCAAATGGTGACAGATTGGATTTCAGAATAGCGGTTGCCGCGCCACGGCCAGGAAGTCACTAGCGGTGGGATTGCCGGGAGCAGGAAGCCCGCCCCGAATGGCACCCTCGAAATGTCACGTCACGTATTTGATAGCCACTGTGCGGCATCAACCAGCTGACTCATCGTTATGGTGCTGGCGTGGTTCATCCCTTGGGTTGAGCAATGCGCCGAAAGCCGGTGTTGAATCTCTTGAACGTCGGCGCTCTGATGGGACCAGCCGAGGTGAGCTTGGTTTCGTCCGCCCCCCGGTCAGAGCCGGGCTGGCAGGCGACTGCCGGGCCGGMTCGCCCAGCCGCGATGACAGAGTAAAGCCTGCTGGACGTGTAGCCACGATCGAGCCTCGCCCGGCTCAATCCCCCGTCATCGTCATCTCTGCATCCATCGCCTTCATCTTCGGATTGGCGGCACAAAACGCCCTGATCCTGGCTGCGACATCGGCCGGTGTCCTGTCCCTGGCGGCATGGCCAGCCGGCTTGTGGCCGCCATTCCTGAGATAGGCGGCGCAGGTCATCTCCGGGTCGGTGATCGCGGCTGACGCCGGGGAGGAGAGGAGGAGGCAGGCGAAAGCCGCGGCAAGCGCGCGGGAGGCGAGAGGCATGATGGTTGTCCTGAACGGCCGGGCCATGCGGCCCTTTTGCGCCGCTCCTGCACCGCCCGGCCGTGCGGCGCAACGACGCTGACCGACGCCCTGGTCTGCAGGCAGGGCATTGCAGAAGAGCCGGGGTTTCGCGTGAGCCGGCTAACCCAACGGCGTGATCGTCCCGGGATCGTCATCGCCGACGCTGCTCTTGTTGACGCGGCGGTCGACGATCCAGTCGCGCAGCGCCGGCGGCGGATCGGTCAGCAGCTTTTCGCCGGCGGAGCCATCGAGCCAGACGTCGAAATCCCTGGGGTGGAGCATGCAGGGCATGCGGTCATGCAGTGTCGCGATGCCGGCGACGGGATCGCGCACGATGATCGTGCAGCTGATGATTTCCTGCCCGGTCTCCGGGTCCTTCCAGCGTTCCCAGAGCCCGGCAAAGGCGAGCAGGGCGCCGTCGGCGGCGCTGATGAAATGCGGGGTCTTGTCGCCCTTCGGGCCGGTCCATTCGAAGAAGCCGCTGGCTGGGATGATGCAGCGCCGGCTCCTGAAGGCCGAGCGGAAGGTCGGCTTCGTCGCGACCGATTCGACGCGAGCATTGAAAGTGGCGCCGACCTCGTTCGGCCTGCCCTTGTGCCAGGGCGGAATCAGCCCCCAGCGCGCCGGGATGAGTTCGCGGCCGAGCGGCGTCCTGACGATGATCCGCACCGTGTCGGTCGGCGCGAGATTGTAATGCGGCTGGAGATTGGCCCGCTCGGTCGGCACCGTCAGCGGCTGGCTGAAGGCGACGATCTCCTCCCAGGTAAAGGCCTGGCTGAAGCGTCCACACATGGCGTCATCCTCCCGACCGGGGAGGGGCAGGATGATGCCGTGGCGGTGGCGCTGTAAAGCGCGACGCGCTCGCGCCCGTTCAGATCTTCTTGTCGGTGATCACGCCGGTCCGCATGGTGCCGCTTGCTTCCAGCTGCTTCTTGATCTCGTCGCGGATCTTGTCGGCGATCTCGCCCTTGGCCTTGGGATCGAGCTGGTCGAACTGTTCCTTGGTCAGACCGAACTTGGCGAGCATGGCGGTGTGCATGCGCTCGGCCGGCGTCATCTGGGCGTGCTTGAGGAAATCCGTTTCCGCCGTCTTCTGCGCGGCGGACTTGTCGGCGACCTTGGCAACGGTCTTGAAGGCATCGGCAAGCGACGTGGCCGGCTGGGACGACGAGATTGAAATCGACATGGCAACCTCCGGGCTGGTTGCACGCGTCACGCAAGGGGCGGGCCAGCGACGCTTCCGGAGAAGTCTTTGTTTCTCAATGCTTTATTGATTGTCTTCGGTGCTGCTGCACGCGCAATCCCGGCAGGCGGGAAGAAACTGCCGGGCAATTACTTCCCGGGACGGTGCGAGGACACCTCTCCCGGATTGAAGTCGGATGTTCCCGATTTCGATACTTCCGAGAGCTGATCTCGGGCAGGCCCGAGATCAGGGAGAGGGGAAGCGGGGCGCCTTGCGCCTGTCTCAGACGCCCTTCAGCTTGGTGTTGCACTGGCTGTAATAGCCGCCGCCCTTCTGGATCCATTTCAGGTCGCCATTGCCGCCATTGGCCTTGTTGATGTTGTACTGGTCGTTGCAGGTCTTGAAACGCTGCTTGCCGGCGGTCTCGGAAGCGTATTTCGGGTCGACCTTGGCCGGAAAGACAGCATTGCCCATGGCGGCTGGCATGGCGGCGTGCGGCTTCGCCTGAGCCGGCGCGGCGGCCGGCGCTGCCATCTGCGGCTTCGGCTGGGCGGCGGCTGGTGCGGCGGTCGGGGCAGCAGCCGGCGTTGCGGCGGCCGGCGTTGCGGCATCGCTGCACTGGCTCTTGCGGAAGTCGTTCCAGGATTGGCCACCCAGCGTATTGCCGGTCTTGGCGGCGTTATATTTCGTGCTGCATTCCTTCATGGTCAGGGCCTGGGCCGGTGTCGCGGCCGGCAGGACGACGCCGCCCGCGAGCGCAAACAGGCCGAGGGCAAGCGCAGTGCTGGTCTTGGTCATGGTCATCGCCTCCTGACGGGGCATGCCCGTCGGCGGAACCTGGGCCGGGCGAGCGCATCCCATCCCGGTCAGATCTCCGGAAAAGAGGATATTCCTCGTAAAATGAACGGTCCATGAGGGATTTTGGGCCTGACGATCACGGTTTTGAGGTTGGCGGCCCATGCGTCGGATGCGGCTGCGCCCGAGACGAGGTCAAGCATGGTGGGAAGGGGCCGGCGCTTCGCATCTTCTCCGGCCAGAAGAGAGGCGCCGGGGTCCATCGTTGTGCCACCGGGCTTGACCGCGCCGCTTCCGTCTCGTCCATGGGGCCAAACCAGCAGAGGAACCGGAGACGGACATGGCCAGGAAGACGCCGGAGCAACTCACCAAGGAGTTCGAGGGCCGCAAGGCGAAGGGGCTGGCCAAGGGCGGTGCCGCCTATTGGCCGAATGTTCTCGCGAACGCGGTGCTGAAGCTCGTAGCGAGCGGCAACGAGGTCAGCCTCGCGGCGCTGAGCGAGCAGCTCTCCAGGGATGCCGAGGCGCAGGACGTCACGCTGAAGGCGGGCGCGGCCGAGGCGATCGCGCGGCTGGGCCAGGCGGTGGCGCGGGCAGCGGAGGGTTAGGGGGCCTTAGCGGTTCCCGCCCGCGAGCCTGCTTGCCTCGGGAAGCCGGCGTAGCCGCCACATCGCCCAGCAGCCGGCGGCGGGGCCGAGCGCCAGCGCCGAGAAGGCCGCCGTCCACCCGAAGGCCGAGACGAAATGCGGCACGAGGTGAATCGAGACAAGCGTCACCAGGAAGCCGGCGCAGGTCTGCGCCGTGATCATGGTCCCGACCAGCGAGGGCTCGGCGAGCTCGGCGACGCTGGCCGAGAACTGGGCGGAGTCGGCCACGGCCGAGATGCCCCAGAGGATCGCGACGACAGCCAGCATGACAGGGGCTGCGGCGAGCCAGCCGATCGCAAGCGCGCAGGCGCCGCTGAGCGCCATGGCGCCGATGGTGACAGCGGTGCGGCCGAGCCTGTCGGCCAGCCAGCCGCCGAGCCAGGCGCCGAGCGCGCCGGAGGCGACGGCGAAGAAGGTCAGCACTGCGGCTGCGCCGTGTCCGGCCTGCGGACCGCGGCCGGCGATGGTCTGCTGCAGGAACACGCCGAGCCAGGCCCACATGGCGTAGAGCTCCCACATGTGGCCGCAATAGCCGGCATTGGCGAGACGCAGCGCAGGGTTGCGCCAGGCCTGGGCGAACTGGCCGAGAGCGAGACCGGCGCGTCGGACGAGATGGGGCCCGAGCCCGGCGAACAGGATGAGGACGGCGCCGCATAGCGTCGAGGCCGCGGCGCCGAGATAGATGCCGCGCCAGCCTATGCCCTCGAAGGCACCGAGCAGATGCGGGCTCGCCGAGCCGATGACGAGGGCGCCGACCAGGAGGCCGATCAGCAGGCCGAGGTCCCTGTTCGCCCAGGTCGCGGCGATGCGCATGCCGACCGGGTAGATGCCTGCCATGCACAGGCCGGTCAGGACCCGCAGGGCGATCGTCACCGGCCCGACCGGCGGCAGCAACGCGAGCG
Source organism: Allobosea sp. 05T433 (assembly GCF_056396065.1). Lineage (NCBI taxonomy): Bacteria > Pseudomonadati > Pseudomonadota > Alphaproteobacteria > Hyphomicrobiales > Alloboseaceae > Allobosea > Allobosea sp. 05T433. Next base: position 67,110 of record NZ_JBFTKS010000012.1, read on the forward strand.
CAGCGGTTAGCGCAGCCGCTGCCGCGCCGGAGAGTGCAAAGAGGCGGCGCGGATCGAAGCGGTCGGCCAGGCCGAGCAGGCTGCTCGCGAGCGTGCCGAGGACGAAGCCGGCCTGGACGGAACTGGTGAGCAGCACTTCGCTCAGCGGGTCGAGCGGCTGCTCCCGCCGGATCGCCGCGATCGCCGCGGCCGAGGCGAACCAGGCCGCCATTGCCAGGGTTTCGGCGAGGAGGAGGAGCGCAAGCGAGCTCGCCTTCGCGGAATAGGGGGTGGTGGTCCCGCCGGGAGTTCGGAGTCCAGGATGCATCGCTCACCGGCCTTCTGCGCCCGTGCGGAACCGTCCGAAGGCGCCCTGTCGTCTCCTATAGTATACGTCTGGCTTCTATAGAAGACGATTCAGGCATGAGGCATCATTTTTCGGGTCGAGCCTCTTGAGTGGGCGGGCGAGACGCCGGAAGAACTTAGGACCCGCCTCAGAAGCTGACCATCGAGAGTCCATGCGTTCCCAGAGCCAAGACGACCCCAATCAGGCCATCGCCGCCCGCATCCGGATCGAACGGGACACGCGCGGCTGGTCGCTGGCCGATCTTGCCGAGCGTTCAAGCGTCTCGAAGGCGATGATCAGCAAGATCGAGCGCGGCGATGCGAGCCCGACGGCAACCGTGCTCGGGCGGCTGTCGGGAGCTTTTGGCCTGTCGCTCTCGGTGCTGTTGGCCCTGGCCGAGCGCTCGGAAGACCGCATCAGCCGGCATGGCCATCAGCCGGTCTGGCAGGATCCGGAAACCGGCTACGTCCGCCGGACGATCTCGCCGCCCTCCGGAGATATTCTCGAGCTGCTGCAGATCACGCTGCCGCCCGGTGTGCGGGTGCCGTATCCGGCCGCCGCCTTCCTGTTCCAGCGCCAGCAGATCTGGGTTCTGCAGGGCGAGCTCGAATTCCGCGAAGGCGGCGTCACCCACACCCTGCAGCAGGGTGACTGTCTGCAACTCGGGCCGCCGGCGGATTCGTCCTTCTTCAACCCGGGCGCGGGCGAGAGCGTCTATCTCGTCGCCCTCGTCCGGAGATAGGCCAGGGTTCCTAGGCTGCCCGGTGCCGTGCCGCCGCGCGCTGCTCCTGCGTGCGGAAAGCTGCGACGAGCTGGTTCAGCCGCTCGATCTGGCTGAGCAGGGTCCGGGCCGAGGCTGCGCTCTGTTCGGCGAGAGCCGCGTTGCTCTGGGTGATCTCATCCATATGGCTGACGGTCTGGCTCATCTCGTCGATGCCATTGGCCTGTTCGCCGGACGCCACCGCGATCTCGTTGACGGTGCCGGAGACGCGCATCGAGGCATCGACGATCTTCTCCAGCGTGCCGCCAGCGAGGCGGACGAGCCGGACGCCTTCGGCGACCTCGGCATCGGAAGATCCGATCAGCCCGGTGATGTCCTTGGCGGCTTCGGCCGAGCGCTGGGCAAGCGCCCGGACCTCGGCTGCGACGACGGCAAAGCCGCGCCCGGCATCGCCGGCGCGCGCCGCTTCGACCGCGGCGTTGAGCGCGAGAAGATTGGTCTGGAAGGCGATGCCGTCGATCACTGTGGTGATCTCCGAGATCTTCTTCGAGGCCTGCTCGATACGGGTCATGGCATCGATCGCGTCGCTGACGATGGTGCCGCCGGTGCGGGCGACGGCGGCGGCGTCATCGGCCAGCGCAACCGACTCGCGCGAAGACTGGGCTGAGGTCTTGACGGACGCGGCGAGCTCTTCGGTCGTGGCCGCCGTCTGTTCGAGCGCGGCGGCCTGTTCCTCGGTGCGTCGCGACAGGTCGTCGGCACCGGACGCGATCTCCTGCGAGGAGGTGGCGATCGAGCCCGACGTCGCCTGGATGGTCGTGACCATCTCGCCGAGCTGTTCCATGGCGTGATTGAAATGGCTGCGCAGCAGTGCGTATTCGGGCGGCATCTCCGCATCCATGCGGAAGGTCAGGTCGCCCTTGGCGAGCGCGGCCATGCCTTCGCTGACCAGGCTGACGACCCTGTCGCGCTCGTCCGCCTTGGCCTGTTCGACGGCGCGGGCCTCTGCCTCGACCTTGAGACGGGCCGCCTCGGAAGCCTCGAGATAGACCGAGATGGCATAGTCCATGTCGAGCAGAGTCGCCTTGACGATGGCGGTGATCTCGGCGGCACGGTCCTCGGCGCCTTCGATCTTGCCGCCGAAGCGGCCCTTCGGCCAACGCGCCTCGAGCACCTTGCCGATCAGCTGCTCCAGCAGCAGGGCATAGCCGCCGATATACCAGCGCGGCTCCAGCCCGATCCTGGCGTGGACCTTGCCGACCGTGGTGACGGCGGCGACATAATCCTCGTCGAGCTGGCCCCGGGCGATACGATCCCAGTAGCCGAGCTGCTTGCTCTTCGCGTGCTCGATATGGGCGTCGCTGCCGAAGAAAACGCGGGTTTCGGGGAAGGCGCGGACCTGTGCATAGAAGGCGCCGAGCGCATCCGGCAGKGCCTCCAGCAGCGTGTCCTCGACATCGTGGATGCGCCGCAACGCGTCCGGACCGAGCTTCATGAAGTCGCGCCGCCGGGCGAGATCGTCGGATGGTGCCATAGCCGTTTACTCAAGCCTGATGCGCCGAGCCCCCTCGGCACGCCGGCCGAAACTCGGCGATGGCTGGTTAATATCCGAAGAAGATTGCGGCTCTTGCCTGCAGGACGGAGCGTCTGTGGTCCTATGCCGCAGGATTGTCAGTCGCCAGCGGTTCACCGCAGGCCTTCATAGCGCTCGAGAAAGGCTTCGACGGGCAGCGTCCGGAAATCGTCGAGTGCGGAGCGTAAGGCGGCATGATCCCAGTCCCACCAGGACAGCGCGATCAGCCGCTCGGCGATGTCTTCGGGAAAGCGCCTGCGGATCGGCCTGGCCGGGTTGCCGGCGACGATGGTGTAGGCCGGCACGTCCTTGGTGACGACGGCGCCGCCGGCGACGACCGCGCCCGTGCCGATCGAGCGGCCGGCCAGCACGATCGCGCCATGGCCGATCCAGACATCGTGACCTATCGTCACCGGCGTCGAGCGGCGCCAGGCGAAGAAGGGCGCATCGTCCTCGGCATCGTCGAAATAGGCGCTGGCGCGGTAGCTGAAATGCGACTGGCTCGCCCGCTGCATCGGGTGGTTGCCGGGGTTGATGCGGGTCATGGCCGCAATCGAACAGAATTTGCCGATTGTCGTGTAAATGACATTCGAGTCGTTCACGACATAGGAGTAGTCCCCCATCGTCGACTCGACGAAGGAGGTGCGCGCGCCGATTTCGGTGTAGCGCCCGAGCGTCGCCTGCCGCACATGAGCGGTCGGGTCGATCACAGGTTCAAGTCCGAGTTTCTTGCCCGCCATGTCATCATCCTCTCAAGATCTGCTGGAACCCTCTGCAGCCATGACGGCCGCAGGATCGGGAGTCCTGGTGCTGGTGGTTGGCCCGTCCGGAGCGGGCAAGGACACGTTGATGGAGGCCGCCCGTGCCGCGCTGGCAGGTGATGGCCGCTTCGCCTTCGTCCGCCGTCTGATCACCCGCCAGGCCATGGCCGGCGCGGAGGACCATGACAGCTGCAGCGAGGCTGAATTCGACGCGACGGAGGCGCGCGGCGCCCTCGCGCTCAGCTGGCGCGCCCATGGCCTTTGCTACGGCATTCCGGCCGCGGCGCTGGCTGGCATCGCGAGCGGGCAGGTGGTCATCGCCAATGGCTCGCGCCGGGCCGTTCCCGCGGCCGAGCGTCTTGCCGGCCAGGTGACGGTGGTCAACATCACCGCCCCGAACGAGGTTCTTGCCAGGCGGCTGGCAGCGCGTGGACGCGAAAGCGAGGCCGATATCCGTGCCCGGCTTGCCCGTGAGGTGCCGCTGACGACCGAGCGCGCGCAACTGGTTTCGATCCAGAACGACCGGACCGTGGCCGAGGCGGCTGGCGAGTTCGTCGCCGTGTTGACCGCGCTCAGCCCGCATCGCTGATCAGGCCAGCGGGAAACTGTCGAGCAGGCGGAAGCGGCCTGCCCGCGTGTCCTGCTTGAACAGCGCGATGCGGTCGATCACGGCGGGCTTCGGCGGAACGGCCCGTGCATAGGCGTCGCTGAGGGCGAGTTGCACCGCAGCCCCCTGATCCATCGGCAGCGAGCCGGTCAGCGTCATGTGGAAACGGAAGGCGTCGCCGACATAGGGATAGCCATAGGCTTCGAGATAGGCGCGCTGGGCCGGGGTCAGCGGGTGCTTCAGCCGCCGCGCCATGTCGGCCTCGGCCAGCGGAGCGCGGAACGGCTCGAAGGCCTGGACGAGGGCGAAGGCGAAGTGCTGCAGCGCCGGGCTTTCGGCCGAAGGAGTCAGCGCGATGAAGGAACCGAGCGCAGTGAGACACAGGCCGTCGAGACGGACGCTCTCGAGGCCTGCCGCATAATTATGGGCGAAGGCGCGCAACTGGCCTTCGCTGCGACCGGCAGCCAGTTCGAAGGGCGCCTTCAGCGTGGCGTGGAAACCGTAGCGGCGCGGCTCCTCAGTCAGCGTCGGCCACTGGCTGTGATCGCAGCCGGGCGGCACGAGGGCGGGGACATCCGCGCCGGTGACGGCGTCATAGCCCAGCACGGCGCTGCCGAAGCGCCAGAGGGCGCTGTCGGCGGCGGGGGCGTAATAGAGAGCGTAGCGCGGCGTGCTCAAAATGCGCGCTCGCCCTTCGACCAGACGGCGGCGATCACCGGCGTCGCACCGAGTGCCTTGAAGCGCACCAGGTCGGCGCGCAGGCCGGTCTTGAGATGGCCGCGATCCTTCAGGCCGAGGATGTCGGCGACCTTCCAGGTCACCATGCCCATGGCGTCGGGCAGCGCGATGCCATGGCTGGCATGCAGCTTCAGCACCGCCTGCAGCAGGCTTGCCGGCACATAATCCGAGGAGAGGCCGTCGAGCAGGCCCTTCTCGGCCAGTTCGGAGACCGAGACGCCGCCGGAATGCGAGCCGCCGCGCACGACGTTCGGTGCGCCGGCGATGGTGGCAAGTCCACGCTGTTTCGCGGCAGCCGCCGCCTCGATCGTGGTCGGGAATTCCGAGATCACGGCGCCCGATGCGACACCGGCCTCGACATGGTCGACCGTGGTGTCGTCATGGGTTGCGATCGGGATGCCGCGCGTCCGGAACATCTCGACCACGGCGCTCCAGTTGCTCGGCACATTGGCCGTGCCTTCGGACTGGCGGACGGCGACGTCCTCCTCGAACTCGGCCTCGGTCTTGCCGTTGCCGAGCGCATAGGTGCGCAGGTGCTGAATGTCGCGCCACTGGCGCTGGCCGGGCGTGTGGTCCATCAGCGAGACGAGCTGGACGAGATCGTCCTCGCGATAGGGCTCGATGTCGCGCATCAGGTCCGGGCTGGTCAGTTCGCAGCGCATGTGGATGCGGTGGTCGATGCGGAAGACGCCTGCGGCCTTGCCTTCGCGCAGCGCCTTCATCACGTCGGCGAAGATGTCCTTGCGGTAATCCTTGGCCGAGAAGGGCGTGCCGGCGCAGACCGCGTCATAGACGGTGGTGACCCCGGAGGCCGCCATCTGGGCGTCATGGACCAGCGCGGCTGCAAGCCCGTTCGGCCAGAACACCTTGGGCCGGGGCATGAAGTGCTTTTCCATGTTGTCGGTATGCATCTCGACGAGGCCGGGCGCGACATAGTCGCCGCCGATGTCGATCGCGCCCGGCAATTGTGAGCGGCCCTGGTCGACATCGGTGATCCCGGTTGCGTCGAAGGCGATCGTGCCGGTGACGACCTCGTTCTCCAGGATCAGCTTGGCATTGGTGAGAACGGTCTGCATCAGGCGGCCTTCCGGAATGCGGTGATGTCGAGATACCGGGTGGCGACGCGCTCGCGCACCGCCTCGTCATGGAAGATCCCGACGATGGCGGACCCGTTTGCGCGCGCCTCACCGATCAGGTCAACCACGACGTCGCGATTGGCGGCATCGAGCGAGGCGGTCGGTTCGTCGATCAGCAGGATCGGCGCCGGATCGACGAAGGAGCGGGCGATGTTGACGCGCTGCTGCTCGCCGCCGGAGAAGGTGGCGGGCGCGAGGTGCCAGAGGCGTTCCGGCAGGTTCAGCCGAGCGAGAATCGCCTTGGCGCGCGCGCTGGCCTCATCAGGGGAGACGCCGCGTGCCAGCAGCGGATCGCGGACGATGTCGAGCGCCGAAACGCGCGGGATCACGCGCAGGAACTGCGAGACGAAACCGAGCGTGCGGCGGCGGATATCGAGCACGGTACGCGGCACGGCCGCGACGATGTCGATGGCCCGGCCGGCATGGGTGATGTGGATATGGCCGGAGCTCGGCCGGTAGTTGCCGTAGAGAATGCGCAGCAGGCTCGACTTGCCGGCGCCGGAGGCTCCGGCCAGGACGAGCGCCTCGCCGGCGTCGACGCTGAAATTGATATTGTCGAAGACAGGCAGCCGGACCCCGCCCTGATTGTGCAGGGTAAAGGTCTTGGCGACGTTCTCGACGTGAATCATCGTGGTCATGGTCGGGATGCCTTGCGCGGTTCCGGTGACGCGATTGTGACGCTCATACGCTCAGCACCGCCGAGGTGAGCAACTGCGTGTAGGCGTGATGGGGGTCGTCCAGGACCTGATCGGTCAGTCCCTGCTCGACGACGCGGCCGTCCTTCATCACCATCAGCCGGTCGGTGAGCAGGCGCGCGACGGCGAGGTCATGCGTGACGATGATGGCGGCCAGACCGAGATCACGGACCAGCACGCGCAGCAGATCGAGCAGCCGCGCCTGCACGGAGACGTCGAGGCCGCCGGTCGGCTCGTCCATGAAGACGAGTTTCGGCTCCGAGACCAATACGCGGGCGATCTGCAGGCGCTGCTGCATGCCGCCCGAGAACTGGCGCGGACGATCGTCGATGCGGTTCTCGGCGATCTCGACACGGGTGAGCCAGTCGAGCGCGCGCTCGCGGATCTTGCCGTAATGCCGGTCGCCGCGGTCCATCAGGCGCTCTCCGACATTGCCGCCGGCCGAGACGTCCATGCGCAGGCCGTCGCGCGGGTTCTGGTGCACGATGCCCCAGGCCGTGCGCATCAGGCGGCGGCGATCCTGCTCGGCGACCGAATAGATGTCGAGCGGCTGACCGGAGCCTCGGAACAGCACTTCGCCCTCGTCCGGTGCGTCGATGCCGGCAAGGCAGCGCAGCAGGGTCGATTTACCCGAGCCGGATTCGCCTACGATGCCGAGCACCTCGCCCGGCCAGAGATCGAAGGAGACATCGGCGCAGCCGATGCGCTCGCCGTAGAAGCGGCTGACGCCGGAGACCGAGAGCAGCGGATCGGGATCGATGCCGAGATCCTGCGGGGAGACATGCTGGGTCATGACTTCGACACCTCGTCCTTGGCCTGCTTGTCGTCGACGAGATGGAGCGCCGATGCGTCGGCCAGCATCGCGCCGCGATGACCGTCGGCGCGCCGCGTCTCGCAATGGTGGCTGTCGGAGCAGACGAACATGCGGCCGCCGCGGTCGTCCGTGATGACTTCGTCGAGATAGGAATCGGTCGCGCCGCAGAGCCCGCAGGGCTCGTTCCAGCTCTGGATGCGGAAGGGATGGTCCTCGAAGTCGAGGCTGCGCACGCTGGTATAGGGCGGCACCGCATAGATGCGCTTCTCGCGGCCGGCTCCGAAGAGCTGGAGCGAGGGCGACATATGCATCTTCGGATTGTCGAATTTCGGGATCGGCGAGGGCGCCATCACATAGCGGCCATTGACGTCGACCGGATAGTCATAGGTCGTCGTCACCTCGCCGAAGCGGGCGATATTCTCGTAGAGCTTGACCTGCATCAGCCCGTATTCGGCCCAGGCGTGCATCTTCCGGGTCTCGGCCTCGCGCGGCTCGAGCTTCCGCAGGGGTTCGGGCTGCGGCACCTGGTAGACCATGATCTGCCCGGCCTTCAGCGGCGCTTCCGGGATGCGGTGGCGGGTCTGGATGATGGTGGCCTCGTCCGTCGCCTCGGTCGTGTTCGCATCCGCCGTACGCTCGAAGAAGCGGCGGATCGAGACGGCGTTGGTGGTGTCGTCCGCGCCCTGGTCGATGACCTTCAGCACATCGTCGGGGCCAATGATCGCGGCGGTGATCTGGATGCCGCCGGTGCCCCAGCCGCGCGCCAACGGCATTTCGCGCGAGCCGAACGGCACCTGATAGCCGGGCACCGCGACCGCCTTGAGCAGGGCGCGGCGGATCATCCGCTTGGTCTGCTCGTCGAGATAGGCATAATTATAAGCCGGCTTTGTATCTTCGCCGGGGACGATCTGATGCAGGGTCATTCCGCGGCCTCCGGCAGGGTGTCTTGCGTCTCTTGGACCTGGGTCTCTTGGGTCTCGCCCGCCAGGCGCTGCTCGCGCTCGCGGCGGATGCGGCGGATCAGTTCGAGCTCACCCTGGAAGTCGACATAATGCGGCAGCTTGAGATGCTCGACGAAGCCGGCCGCCTCGACATTGTCGGAGTGGTAGAGCACGAATTCGTCCTGCTGCGCGGGATACTCTGCCGCCTCGCCGAACTCGCGTGCCTTGAGCGCACGGTCGACCAGCGACATCGACATCGCCTTGCGCTCGGCATGGCCGAAGGCGAGGCCATAGCCGCGTGTGAACTGCGGCGGCACGTCCTTGGTGCCGTTGAACTGGTTGACCATCTGGCATTCGGTCAGCGTGATCTCGCCGAGATCGACGGCGAAGCCGAGTTCCTCGGGCACGAATTCGACGCTGACTTCGCCCACCCGGACCTCGCCGACGAAGGGGTGCGAATTGCCGTATCCGCGCTGCACGGAATAGCCGAGGCCGAGCATGAAGCCCTCATCGCCGCGCGCCATGGCCTGGAGCCGGACATCACGGTCGGCGGGGAAGGAGACCGGCTCGCGGGTGAGGTCGAAGGGACGCGGATCGCCCTCGGGCGGCTCTTCGGCTTCCATCAGGCCTTCGGCACCGAGAATGTCGGGCACGCGCGGCATGGTGGCGTCGAGCGGGTCGGCCGCCGCCGCTGGTACTGCGACAGGCGAGGCGCCATCCATCAGCGCGAAATCGAACAGGCGGTGGGTGTAGTCATAGGTCGGGCCAAGCACCTGGCCACCCGGCAGATCCTTGTAGGTGGCGGATACGCGGCGGCGGATCGCCATCTGCGCCGTGTCGACCGGCTCCGACGAGCCGAAGCGCGGCAAGGTCGTGCGATAGGCCCGCATCAGGAAGGCGGCCTCGATCGCGTCGCCCTGCGCCTGCTTCAGCGCCAGCGCCGCGAGATCGGGATCGTAGAGCGAGCCTTCGTTCATGACGCGGGCGCAGGCGAGCCCCATCTGCTCGCGGATCTGCGCGACGGCCAATTCGGGCACGGCCTCGTTGCCGCGGCGGGCTTCCGCGATGAGATCATGTGTGGCGAGGATGGCGGCCTCGCCCCCCTTGACGGCGACATACATCAGCGGGCCTCCAGGATCTGCGTCGAGCGCGGCAGGCCGATGATCGCCTCGCCATGGCTGAGGATAAGGTCGATGCCGAGGGGGTAGCGCGCGGCATTGGCCGTGACCTCGGTCCAGAAGCCGGGGCGCAGTCCCTTCGGTGCAATCTCGTGGCTGTCAGCAATGCCCGGGCCGGCCAGCGTCACGGCGTCGCCACCTGCGAGGCTGGCGCATTGTACGATCACGCTGGTCGAGCGATCCGGAAACTGGTCGGTGCCGGGGCTGAAGGCGGACAGCGCCGGAGCGATATCGGTGCCGTTCAGCACGGCGAAGGCGGCTTCATCAGGGCTTTCGACCAATGTCGCGCCGCAATGGAAGCGCAGCCAGGCGCCGGCGGGGCCGGCCCGCAGATCGGCCGGCAGCCAGATCGGCGTCTCGTAATCGGCAAGGGTCAGCAGGGCGATGGCGGTTGCCGGTTCCAGTCCTGCCGGCGCAGCAAAGCCGGTTGCGACGTCCTGGACGAGACCTGGCTCCGACAAGGCGGCGAGCAGGGCGCGGAAGGCGGCCTGGGACTGGAAGACCGGGTCGGAAAGGCCGGCGCCAATGAGTGTGTCGTTCTGCATCACGCGCCCCGGACCAGAGTGAAGAAATCGACCTTGGTGGCTGCAGCCTTGCGGGAGGCGAGGGTGCGCGCCGCCTGCTGGCGATCTGCGAGTTCGGCGACGCCGCTGCGGAGCGGCCCAGCCTCGCCTTCGCCCTGCAACAGCCCGTCGATCACGGCTGCGAGCCGCGCCTTGCGGCCATCGCGACCGAGAGCGTAGGAAAAGCCCATGGTGCCGTCGCCGAGGCGTACGACGCAGCGCGTCACGGTGGCTTCGCCGAGGTTGAAGCGGCGTCCCGCGCCGCCGGCGCGGCCCTCGACCATGACGGTCCCGGTTTCGGGCGCCTTCAGCACGTCATGGTCGGGCAGGGCGCCGAGCCCGCCGGCGAGACTCTCGATCTCGGCGCGTGAGGCTCGGGCGAGGATTGCCAGCCATTGCTGTCGTGGAGTGGTCCCGCTCATCTCAGGTCGCTCTCTGGTCAGGGCCTAATGTCTAGACTACGATAAGGTCGTCACGGGGAAAGGTCTATACATTTTGGATGAAGCTTTGATGACGGATGCCCATGCAGCCAGCCAGGCCGGCGAAGCCGCCACGGCATGGCGGCGTATCGCGGACGAGATCGAAGCGGCGATCGGGCGCGGCGAATATGAGACGGGCGCCACATTGCCCTCTTCGCTCGCGCTGGCTGAGCGCTATGGCGTGCACCGGCATACGGTTCGCCAGGCCTTTCGGCATCTCGCCGATCGTGGGCTGGTCAGCGTCTCTCGCGGCCGCGGGACGCAGGTCACGGCGCCGCGCTTCCCCTATCGCATCGGCCGGCGCGTCAGCATGCGGACCAATTTTGGTGCGGCCGGCATCACCGTGGCAGGCTCGATCCTGGGCGCCGAGATCGTCAAGGGCGAGGCGGAGGCCTGCGCGGCGCTGCGATTGGAGGACGGGGCGCCGCTCTGGCGGATCGAGACGCTGAGCCTTGCCGGTGGCGTGCCGGTGAGCACCGGCGTGCATCTCCTTTCGGCCGAGCGCTTCCCGGATTTCGACAAGATGCTGAGCCGGGCCGGCTCGTCGATCTCGGCAGCCTTCGCCGCCTGCGGCATCCCGGATTATGTGCGACTCTCGACACGGCTTTCGGCGCGGCTCGCCAGCGAGCGCGAGGCGTTGCTGCTCAGGATCGAGCCCGGCGCCGCGGTCATGCTCTCCGCGGCTGTCGACGCGCTGCCTGACCTGACCCCGATCCATCTGGTCGACGGCATCTTTGCCGGCGAGCGGATGGAAATGGTGGTCGAGCCGTTCACGGAGTGAGGGCAGCCGCTCGTGCTCCCGGCGAGGTGCGAATGGTCGGGGCAGGCCCGGGCCATATGACGAGCCAGTCCGTCAGATGGCCCTTTTGCCGATGATAGCGAAGCGCAGCTTGCTGGACAGGAAGTCGATCGCGGTCACGGCGGCAAGCACGAGCAGGATCAGGAACGAGACCTGTTGCCATTCCAGGGTGCGGATGGTCTCGGCGAGATAGAGGCCGATGCCGCCGGCGCCGACAATGCCGATGATGGTCGAGGAGCGGGTGTTCGACTCGATATAGTAGAGCACCTGGCTGGCGATGACCGGCAACACCTGCGGGATCAGGCCGAAGCGGATCTCGTGGAGCTTGCCGCCGCCGGAGGAGGTCACGCCCTCGACGGGCTTGCGGTCGGCGGATTCGATCGCTTCCGAATAGAGCTTGCCGAAGGCGCCGAGATCGCTGGTCATGATTGCGAGCATGCCGGCGAAGGGGCCGAGGCCTACGACATTGACCCAGATCAGGGCCCAGATCAGGGCATCGACGCCGCGCACGGTGTCGAGCGAGCGGCGCGCCAGGAAATGGATGACGCGGTTGGCGACGACGTTCTTGGCTGCGAGGAAGCCGAGCGGGAAGGCGAGGATCGCGGCGAGGATGGTGCCGAGAAAGGCGATGGCGATGGTCTCGAACAGCGCTTTCACGAAGATCACGGCGCGGGCCGCAGAGCCGGGATCCGGCGGCAGCATCAGCACGACGAATGTGCCGAGATTGCCGATGCCGGTGATGATCTTCCAGAACGAGACTTCCAGTGTGGTCAGGCCATAGAGGAAGAGGCCGAGCAGGGCGGCAACGACCGCGATGGTGGTCAGGCGTGTCTTCAGCGAGCCGTCGATGGCGCCTTGATGGCGACGGACGAGATCGGCGCGCTCGGTGGCGTTGAGGGCGAGGCTCATGAGCGGTGCTCCAGGCTGAGCAGGGCGTGGCGCAGACGCTCGGTGCCGTAGTCGATCAGCATGACGGTGACGATGATCAGCAGCAGGATGGCGCTGACATCGGTGAAGTAGAATTTGCGGATGGCCTCGATCAGATCCTGGCCAATGCCACCGGCCCCGACGAAGCCCATGATCGAGGCGCCGCGGACATTGATCTCGAAACGCAGCAGCGCGTAGCTGGCGAAATTGGAGAGCACCTGCGGGACGACGGCGAAGCGGATCGTCTGCCACCAGCCCGCGCCCGTCGCGGTGAGGCCGTCGACCGGCTTCATGTCGATGTTCTCGACCACCTCGGAGAAGAGCTTGCCCATTGCGCCCATGGTGTGGATCGCGATGGCGAGCACGCCCGGCAGCGGGCCGAGGCCGAAGGCGATGACGAAGATCAGCGCGAAGACGATCTCCGGCACGGTGCGGCAGAATTCGAGGAATCGGCGGGTGGCCCAGCGCAGCCAGCCGGCACGGCCGAGATTGGCGGCGGCGGAAAAGCAGAGCAGGAAGCCGCCGACGGCGCCCAGCACGGTGCCGACATAGGCAATCAACAGGGTTTGCCAGAGCAGTTTCAGCCAGCCGTTCAGGCCCCAGTACCATTCCTTGAGATCGGCACCGAGCGTGGCGAGGTGCAGGGTCGGCAGGGTCTCGAGGATGTATTTCGGGAAACGCCAGGCGTTTGCGGCGAATTTCGCGAGATCGACCTCCGAGCCGATCGCGGAGAGGGTGACGCAGGCGATGAAGATGGCGGCGCCGAGCAGGGCCTGGCGGCGCTTTGCGCCCATCTCGCGCCGATAGAGATCGGCATGGCCGCGAATGGTGGGGTCGTTGCGATCGATCGTCAGGGGCATGTTGGTTCCGTCGCGGGGTTCGCCAGTCGCGGCGGGACGCCACTCCGTCATGGCCGGGACAAACCTGGCCATGACGGTCGGCGGGTAAGCGCTTACGAAGACTTCTTCTTGCGGAGCGCGTCGACGAACTTGTTCAGTTCGATGATCGGGTCGTAGGCCTTGTTGTCGACCGCGACGAGCGGGCCCTGCTTGCCTTCATAGATCTTGTCGAAGGCGACCTTGTCCTTGGTGGCGAGGTTGAGGACGGCGTCGCGGATCGAGGCCTTGAGCGGCTCCGGCAGGTCGGAAAGATAGGCCATCGGCGAGTTCACGATCTGCTCGGACTTGTAGATGATCCGGAAATCGTCGGCCTTGACCATGTTCTTGCGGGCCATGCGCTGCAGGTTGGATTCCTGCTCGTCGTTCCACCAGTTGGCGGCGATGTCGACGGTGCCCTGGCCGAGCGCGATGACCGCGTTCTCGTGGCTGCCGGTATAGACGACCTTGCCGAAGAAGGTCTCGGGCTCGATCTTCATGCCGTCGAGCACGAAGCGCGGCACATTGTTGCCAGAGGTGGAATTGGGATCGACGAGGCCGAGATTCTTGCCCTTCAGGTCCTCGACCTTCTGATAGGGCGAGTCCTTCTTCACGTAGAAGACGGAGTGGTAGCCCTTGGTGCCGTCGAGATTGGTCTCGATCGCGAAGGCATCGACCTTGGCGCCGGTCATGCGGGCGCGGGCGAAGGAGGCGGGGCCGTACATGCCGATATGGATGTTGCCGGCGCGCTGGCCTTCGATGATCGCGGCATAGTCGTTGGCGATGCGCAGCGTCACCTTGGTGCCGAGTTCCTTCGCGAGGTAGTTGACGAAGGGGGTGTAGCGCTCGACGACGCCAGACGCGTTCTCGGACGGGATGATGGCGAAGATCAGCTCCGGATACTTGGCTTTCCAGTCCTGCGCGAAGGCGGGAGCGGCGAGCGTCGCGGCCAGGCCGGCGGCGGCGAGCGTGAGGGTATGACGACGGGTCAGCATGGTTTGCTCCTGTTGAAGGCTGTTGGCGGTCTTTTCAGGTGTGAGCGGTCCTGGCCGGGCTTGAACCCGGCTCAGGCCGCGGTCTGCTTGGCGCGCTTGGCTTCGGCGATGGCGATGGCATCGAGCGCGTCGAGCGCCTCGGCGCCGGCATCCTTGGCCTCGATGCCGTAAAGTTCGGCCGCGATCTCGCGGGTCAGCGCCTGCGGCACGTCGTCGAACACGACCTTGCCTGCGGCCATGCCGATCAGTCGGTCGCAATATTTCGCCGCGATATCGAGATCATGCAGATTGCAGATCACGGTGATGCCGTCCTCGCGATTAATGCGGAAGAGCGCATCCATCACGACCTGGGTGTTGCGCGGATCGAGCGAAGCGATCGGCTCGTCGGCGAGAATGACCTTCGGCTCCTGGACCAGGGCGCGGGCGATCGCGACGCGCTGCTGCTGGCCGCCCGAGAGGGTCTCGGCGCGCTGGGCCAGAAGATGGCCCATGTCGAGACGCTCGAGTGCGGCGATGGCGCGGATCTTGTCGTCCGGCGAGAAGCTCTTCACCAGCGTCAGGAAGGCGGAGCGGTGATTGAGCCGGCCGAGCAGGACATTGGTCAGCACGTCGAGGCGTCCGACGAGATTGAACTGCTGGAAGATCATCGCGGTGTCGCGACGCCAGGCGCGCAGTTCGGCGCCCTTCAATGCGGTGACATCGCGCTCGTCGCTGATCAGGCGGCCGGAACTCGGCTCCGCCAAGCGGTTGATCATGCGCAGCAGGGTCGACTTGCCGGCGCCGGAGCGGCCGATGACGCCGACCATTTCGCCCTTCGGGATCGACAGCGAGACATTGTCCACGGCGGCTTTGCCGCTGAAGCGCTTGGTCAGGCCTTCGATACGCAGCATGAACGGTCTTCCCATCGAGGAGCGAGCATGGCGACATCCGGACATGGGCGAGGCGCAGTCCGGAGCTCATGCTCTCTTGCAGTGCGCAAACCGGTATCGGCGACAGATGACAGGGCCGTGACAGCAGGATCGGGGGCTATGGGGCGGGGCGTCACGGAGGCTGTTGACTCGTCTGAGGCGGCGGAGTCATAAAGAACAAAATAGGAACATTTGGAGTGCCAAGACGTGAGCGATCATGCCGTCGCCGCGCTGCGGCGAAGCATTGCCGGTTTGGAAAGCGTCTCCGTCTCGCTGGGCGGGGAGGCGAGCTTCAGCCTTGGCCACGCGGCGGCCGATGCGGCGCTGGGGCCGCTGCGCCGCCATGCCCTGCACGAGATCGTGGCTGCGGCGCATCAGGCTCCGGCGGCGACGGGCTTCGTCGCCGGGCTGATCGCGCGGCTGGAGCGGCGGCCGGTCGTCTGGCTGCGGCAGGATTCCGCCGGCGCGGAAGGGGGCGAACTCTATGCGCCGGGGCTTGCAGCGTTCGGGCTCGATCCCGACCGGGTGCTTGCGGTGCGGGGGCGCGATCCGCTTGCCGTGCTGAAGGCGGCGGGCGACGCCTTTCCGCGCGGCAATGACCCGCGCTCGGGTATCGGCGCGGTGGTGATCGAGCTCGAAGGTGCGCCGGCCTGCCTCGATCTCACGGCCAGCCGGCGTCTCGTCCTGGCGGCGCGGGATGCCGGCGCGACGGCTTTTCTCCTGCGGCTGGGAAGCAGTCCTGCTCCAAGCGCGGCGACGATCCGCTGGTCGGTTTCGGCGGCGCCTTCGGAGGGGCGGATGAGAGCGCATGGGCCGGGCCGGCCGAGTTTTGCGGTCACGGTGCTGCGCAACCGGCATGGGGCGACAGGGCAGTGGGTGATGGAGTGGGACAGTCATGCGTATAGCTTCCGCGAGCCGCTTCCTGTCGCTCTGGTTCCCGCGCCTGCCCATCGACCGGATCAGACGCAGCCAGGGCGCATCCGTTCGGGCAATATCGCAGAGGCCTGGCCCGCAGCCCGGCGGGCCAGCGGATGATCCTGGTCCTCTTGTTGTGGTGGGCAAGGCGAAGGGCGCCTTCCGGCTGACGAGCCTCGATGCCGAAGCCGAACGTCTCGGCCTTCATGCGACCATGGCGCTGGCCGATGCGCGGGCGATGATCCCGCGGCTGGTCGTGGTCGAGGAGGACAGGGCGGCCGATGCGGCCCTGCTCTACGCCGTTGCCGACTGGTGCGACCGCTATACACCGCTGGTCGCGCTCGATGGCGAGGATGGATTGCTGCTCGATATCTCGGGCTGCACCCATCTCTTTGGCGGCGAGGCCGCGCTTGGCCGCGACTGCCTGCTTCGGCTGAAACGACAGGGCTTTACGCTGCGCGCCGCCATTGCCGGGACGGCGCGCGCCGCCTGGGGTGTCGCGCGCTATGGGCGCGGCGGCATCGTGCCGCCGGACGGGGAGAGCGAGGCCCTGTGGCCCTTGCCGACCGCGGCGCTTGGACTGGAGGCGGCACGGCAGCACGGGCTCGCGCGCATGGGCCTCACCCATATCGCCGATCTGGAGACGCGGCCGCGCGCGCCGCTGGCCGCCCGTTTCGGCCGCGACCTGCTCGACAGGCTCGACCAGGCGCTTGGCCGCCTGCCGCAGGCGCTGTCCCCGCGACGACCGCTGCCGGACTGTATGGCGGAGCGGCGTTTTGCCGAGCCGCTGGCGCATGAGGCCGGTATCCGGGCCGCCCTGGCCGGCCTGGAGGAAAGTCTCGCCGGCATGCTGGAAGCGCGGGGCGAAGGCGCAAGACTGTTCGAGGCGAGCTTTTTCCGCAGTGACGGGGCCGTGCGCCGTCTCGGCATCGAGACCGGGATGCCGTTGCGCGATCCGGCTGCGCTCGACCGGCTCTTCGCCCTGAAGCTGGATGCCTTGGCGGACCCGCTCGATCCCGGCTTCGGCTTCGACCTGATCCGGCTCTCGGCCGGTGCGACCGAGCCTTTCGCCGTCGATCAGGGAACGCTCGCCGCCGGGGGGAAGGAGGAGCCCGACGAAGCCGCCGCCGAGCGGGCATTGACGGAGGTCGCCGATGCGATCGCGGCCCGGATCGGCCCGGATCGCGTGCGGCGTTTCCTGGCGCAGGACAGCCATGATCCCGAGCGTGCGGCGCTGGCGGTGCCCGCCCTGCGGCATGGCGAGCTTGTACGGCTCGGCCTTTCCCCAGACTGGCCGGCACCGAGCGCTGCCCCGGAACGGCCCCTGCGGCTGCTGTCGCGGCCTGAGCCGATCGAGGTCCTGGCCGAAATTCCGGACGGACCGCCGACGCGTTTCCGCTGGCGGCGCGTGCTGCATGAGGTCGCCAAGGCGGAGGGGCCGGAGCGGATCGCCGCCGAATGGTGGGCGACGACGGGCAGGATCGCGCCGACCCGCGACTATTTTCGCGTCGAAGAGCCGGGCGGGAGGCGCTTCTGGCTTTATCGCGACGGACTCTATGGCCGCGAGGCCGCGCATCCACCCTGGTTCATGCACGGGCTTTTCGCGTGAGCGGGCTCAATGACAATCGCCTGGTCGAGGCTGCCCCGGGAGGACCAGCCGCGCGCTATGCCGAACTCGCGGTTACCTCCAACTTCTCCTTCCTGCGCGGAGCCTCGAGTCCGGAGGAACTGGTTGGCCGGGCGGCCGAACTCGACCTTGCCGGAATCGGGCTCGCCGACCGCAATTCTCTGGCCGGCGTGGTGCGGGCCCATGCGGCGATGCGCGAGGGGGGTATCGCCACAACGAAGCTGACATTCGCGGTCGGGGTCCGCCTCGTCCTGTCCGATGGCACGCCCGACCTGCTCGCCTATCCCCAGGATCGCGACGCCTATGGCAGGCTCTGCCGCCTGCTGACCCACGGCAAGATGAAGGTCGAGAAGAAGGGCGAATGCATCCTCACGCTCTCCGACCTGCGCGAATTCGCGGAAGGCATGCTGCTGATCCTGATGCCGGACCGGCGGCCGGACAGCGAGATCGCGGCGGCACTCGCGAGCGTTTTCGAATTTGCGCGCGGTCGACTCTGGCTGGGTATCGACATGCCGCATCGCGGCGACGACCGGCGCCGCGCCGATGCATTGGTGCAGCTCGCGACCAGGGCGGGCGTGCCCTGCCTTGCCGTCAACGACGTGCTCTATCATGCGCCCGAGCGGCGGCCCTTGCAGGATGTCGTCAGCTGCATCCGCGAGCATGTCCCGATCGAGCGAGCCGGGCGCATGCTGGAGGCCCATGCCGAGCGCCATCTCAAATCGCCGCGCGAGATGGCCCACCTGTTCCGGCACGCGCCGGAGATGGTGGCGGAGACGGTGCGCTTCCTCGAACGCTGCCGGTTCTCGCTCGACCAGTTGCAATATGAGTATCCGGACGAGCCGGTGCCGCCGGGCAGCACCCCGCAGGAACATCTGGAGCATCTCGCCTGGGAAGGAGCGAACAGGCGCTATCCCGAGGGCATCCCGAGCAAGGTACGCGACCTGCTGCACAAGGAATTCGCACTGATCGCGAAGCTCGATTACGCGCGCTACTTCCTGACGGTCCACGACATCGTGCGCTTCGCCCGTGCACAGGAGCCGCCGATCCTGTGCCAAGGCCGGGGCTCGGCGGCGAATTCGGCGGTCTGCTACTGCCTCTGGGTCACCGCGGTCGACCCGATGGAGGGCAATTCGCTCCTGGCCCGCTTTCTCTCCGAACAGCGCAAGGAGCCGCCCGATATCGATGTCGACTTCGAGCATGAGCGGCGCGAGGAGGTGATGCAGTATATCTATGAGCGCTATGGCCGGCTGCGCGCCGGCATCTGCGCGACGGTGATCTGCTATCGGCCGCGTAGCGCCATTCGCGAGGTCGGCAAGGTGCTCGGCCTGAGCGAGGATGTCACGGCCGCGCTCGCCAACACGGTCTGGGGCAGCTGGGGCGACGGCCTGCCGGAAAACCATGTCCGGCAGGCGGGGCTCGACCCCGCCAATCAGATGATCGCGCGCGCGGCCGCGCTAGCGACCGAGTTGATCGGCTTTCCCCGCCATCTCTCGCAGCATGTCGGCGGCTTCGTGCTGACGCGCGGGCGGCTCGACGAATGCGTGCCGATCGGCTGGGGCGGCATGAAGGACCGCAGCTTCATCGAGTGGGACAAGGACGATATCGACGCGCTCCGGATGATGAAGGTCGATGTGCTCGCGCTCGGCATGCTGACCTGCATCCGCAAGGCGCTCGACCTGATCGCCCTGCACGGGGGAGAACGCCGGGAGCTGGCGACGATCCCATCCAAAGATGGCGAGGTCTACGACATGCTCTGCCGGGCCGATGCGATCGGCGTCTTCCAGGTCGAGAGCCGGGCGCAGATGAACATGCTGCCGCGGCTGAGGCCGAAGGAATTCTACGATCTCGTCATCGAGGTCGCGATCGTCCGGCCGGGCCCGATCCAGGGCAATATGGTCCACCCCTATCTGCGGCGACGGAACGGAGCCGAGGAGGTGCATTACCCTTCGCCTGCGCCGGAACATGGGTTTCCCGACGAGCTGGAGTTGGTTCTGAAAAAGACGCTCGGCGTGCCGCTGTTCCAGGAGCAGGCGATGCGCATCGCCATCGAGGCGGCGAAGTTCAGCGAGGATGAGGCCAATGGTTTGCGGCGTGCCATGGCGACCTTCCGCCATGTCGGCACGATCCAGAATTTCGAGACGATGATGGTCGAGCGCATGGTCGCGCGCGGCTATGACCGCGCCTTCGCGTCCGCTTGTTTCAACCAGATCAAGGGCTTTGGCGAATACGGCTTTCCGGAGAGCCACGCGGCCTCCTTCGCCCTGCTGGTCTACGCTTCGGCCTGGCTCAAGTGTCATCATGCCGCTGCCTTCACCGCGGCGCTTCTGAACTCGCAGCCCATGGGTTTCTATGCTCCGGCGCAGATCATCCGCGCTGCGCAGGACAACAAGGTCGAGATCCGGCCAGCCGACATCAATCTGAGCGATCATGACAACACGCTGGAGCGCCGCGAGGACGGCGCCCTCGCGATGCGGCTCGGCTTGCGCCAGATCGACGGGATCTCGAAGGCTTTTGGCGAGGCGCTCGTGACGGCGCGCGGGCAGGGTTATGACAGCGTCGAGGCCTTGGCGCGGCGCGCGAGGTTGCCCACGCGTGCCCTCGTCGCGCTGGCCGATGCCGATGCTTTCGGCTCACTCGGGCTCAGCCGGCGCGAGGCGCTCTGGGAGGT
This sequence comes from Allobosea sp. 05T433, assembly GCF_056396065.1. Lineage (NCBI taxonomy): Bacteria > Pseudomonadati > Pseudomonadota > Alphaproteobacteria > Hyphomicrobiales > Alloboseaceae > Allobosea > Allobosea sp. 05T433. The sequence continues at coordinate 87,355 of NZ_JBFTKS010000012.1, forward strand.
GCGAAGGCTCCCGGATGACAGGCCGCTGCCGCTTTTTGCGGCGAGCGAGAGCGCCGAACTCGCCCAGGAGCCCGAGACCCTGCTGCCGCGCATGCGGGACTCCGAACAGGTCATCGCGGATTACCAGCATCTTCGCCTGTCGCTGAAGGGGCATCCGATGCAGTTCCTGCGCCCGCTTTTCGCACGTGAGCGGGCCCTGAGCTGCGATCAGGTCCTGACAGCATCCGACGGCACGCGCTGCCGGCTGGCGGGCATCATCACGGTGCGCCAGCGGCCGGGCAGCGCCAAGGGTGTGATGTTCATGACGCTGGAGGACGAGACCGGCATCGCCAATGCGGTGCTCTGGCCAAAGACCTTCGAGCGTTATCGCCGGCAGGCGATGGGCGCGCGGCTCGTCCTGCTCGCCGGCCGGCTGCAACGCAGTCCGGAAGGCATCGTCCATCTCGTGGTCGACAGGATCGAGGATCGCTCGGAGGAACTGGCGCGGCTCGCCGACGGGCTGCTGCACCGCACCCTGGCGCGGGCCGACGAGGTGCAGCACCCGCAATCCGACAGCCGCCTGCCGCCGCGCCAACATACGCACCCGCGCAATGTCAGGGTGCTGCCGCGCTCTCGCGACTTCCACTAAAGGCTTAATTCGGCCACAGGCCCCCGAAATCTGCCGCCAGCAGCCCGTTCCGGACTTGTTTCGTGTCTTGGTTCCGGTCTTGCATGCGAAAAAGCCGGTTGGTTCATTAAACCGTCGCGGCCGTCATGAAACCACACTTACGGATTTGTAATTTGAACTGCATCGTCCAGTCCCATAGGGCTTGCGACGATACCGGAGCACCCTGACCTATGAAGCGGCTTGTCCTTGTCCTCCTGATCGCCGGCGTCGCTGGCGGCGGCTATTACGGCTACCGCAGCTTCAAGGCTGGCGCGCAGCCTGCGCAAGCGCGCGCGGTGGCGAACCCGCAGGCTGCCGGCGTGCCCGTCGAGGTCAGCCGGGTGGAGGCCGTAACGGTCAATGAAGAGGTCCAGGCGCTGGGCACGCTGACCGCGAATGAAACAGTGGTCATCGCTCCCGAGATCGCCGGCCGGGTCGTGGCACTGGGATTCAAGGAAGGTGAGCGCGTCACCAAGGGCCAGGAACTGGTCAAGCTCGACCGGGCGATCCTCGACGCCGAAGTGAAACTGGCCGAGGCGGATCTGCGGCTGGCGCGCGATACCTATGAGCGCAACCGGGCGCTGGTCGACCGTGGCTCGGGCACGCAGGTCGCGCTCGAACAGGCGACGGCGCAACTGGCCTCCAGCGAGGCCCGCCTGCAGCTCGCGACCTCGCGCCGCGCTCTGACCGCCATAAGTGCGCCCTTCACCGGGGTTGTCGGCCTGCGTTCGGTCAGCGTCGGAGACTATGTCTCGGTCGGCAAGGAGCTGATCACGCTCACCGCAACCGATCCGATGAAGGTCGATTTCCGGGTTCCCGAGATTTACCTGACACGGGTCAAGGTCGGGCAGACCATCCAGCTCAAGGTCGATGCGCTGCCCGACACCGGCTTCACCGGCACGATCTTCGCGATCGATCCGATCGTCGATGTGAACGGCCGTGCGATCCGGCTGCGCGCCACCATCCCGAACGGCGACGGCGTCCTGAAGCCCGGCCTGTTCGCGCGGATCAACATCATCGTCGACCAGCGCGAGAACGCGCTCGTCGTGCCGGAGACGGCCGTAGTCCCCGATGGCACCGGCAAGATGATCTTCGTGGTCGAGAACGGCAAGGCGAAGCGCATGCCGGTCGAACTCGGCAAGCGCCTTCCGGGCAAGGTCGAGATCGTGAAGGGGCTGACCCCGACCATGCAGATCGTCACGGCCGGCCAGATGCGCCTGCGTGACGGCTCGGCCGTTGCCGTCAAGAATGCTCCGGCTCCGGTGCAGACGAGCGACGCACGATGAGCCTGTTTGCGCTCTTCGTCCGCCGGCCGGTTCTCTCGACCGTCCTCAGCCTGCTCGTCATCCTCATCGGCATCGTCTCCTATGGCCGGCTGACGGTGCGCGAATACCCGAACATCGACGAGCCGATCGTCTCGGTGAACACGACCTATCGCGGCGCCAGCGCCGAGATCATCGAATCCCAGGTCACGCAGATCCTGGAGAACTCGATCGCGGGCATCGAGGGCATCGAGATCATCACCTCGAACAGCCGTCAGGAGCGCAGCAGCATCTCTGTGCGCTTCCGTCCGGACGTGGATCCGGATGTCGCGGCCTCCGACGTGCGCGACCGCGTCAGCCGCGTGCGTGGGCGCATGCCGGACGAGATCGACGAGCCGATCATCGCCAAGGTCGAGGCCGACGCCCAGCCGGTGATGTATCTGTCGCTGACCAGCACGCGGCACAGCCCGCTGGAGCTGACCGACTTCGCCGACCGCTTCATTGCCGACCGGGTGCAGAACATCACCGGCGTCGCCGAAGTGCGCATTCTCGGCCAACGGCAATATGCGATGCGCATCTGGCTCGATCGGGCCCGCATGGCCGCCTACAATATCACCGTACAGGAGATCGAGGCGGCGCTGCGGGCGCAGAATGTCGAGATCCCGTCCGGCCGCATCGAGAGCAACGACCGTGAGTTCACGGTGCTGTCGCAGACCGGCCTGACCACGCCCGAGCAATTCCAGCAGATCGTGATCAAGGATGTCAGCGCATTTCCGGTGAAGCTGAGCGATGTCGCGAAGGTCGAGCTCGGCGCGCGCGAGGAGCGTAACGCCGCCTGGTTCGCCGGCCGCCCTTCGGTGACGATCGGCATCGTCAAGCAGGCGACGGCCAATCCGCTCGATGTCTCCTCCGGTGTTCGTGCGGCGCTGCCGGAGATCACCGATGATCTGCCCGACGGCATGGCGATCGCGACCTCCTACGACACCTCGATCTTCATCGATCGCTCGATCCAGGCGGTGTACACCACGATCGGCGAGGCGGTCGTCCTCGTCGTGCTGATCATCTTCGTCTTCCTGCGCTCGCTGCGCGCGACGCTGATCCCGCTGGTCACGATTCCGGTCTCGCTGATCGGCTCCTTCGCGCTGATGTATGCGCTCGGCTTCACCGTCAACACGCTGACGCTGCTCTCGATGGTGCTCGCCATCGGCCTCGTCGTCGACGATGCCATCGTCGTGCTGGAGAACGTGCACCGCCATGTCGAGAACGGCATGGAACCAAGCAAGGCGGCGATCCGCGGCATCAACGAGATCGCCTTTGCGGTCGTCGCGATGACGCTGACGCTGGTAGCGGTCTATGCACCGATGGCGTTCTCGACCGGGCGTACCGGAAAGCTCTTCATCGAGTTCGCCCTGACACTGGCAGGTGCGGTGCTCGTCTCCGGCTTCGTCGCGCTGACGCTGACGCCGATGATGTGCGCCAAACTCCTGAAGCCGCACGAGTCGCATGGCTGGCTCTACAACGTGCTGGAGCGCGGTTTCGATGCGCTTTCCCGCGGTTATCGCCGTTCGCTGCGTGGGGCGCTTTCGATGCGCCCGGTCATCGTGCTGCTGGCGCTCAGTGTTGCTGGCGGCAGCTATTACTTCTTCACAAACCTGCGCTCGGAGCTGGCTCCGGTGGAAGACCGTGGCACGATCAACGCCATCGGCGTCTCGCCTGAGGGCGCAACGCTGAGCTTCACGGCGAGCTATGCGCGGCAGGTCGAGGAGTATTTCAAGAATCTTCCCGAAGTCGAGAGCTATCTCGTCATCACCGGCTTCCCCGACGTGACGCGCGCCATCGCATTCGCGCGGCTGAAGCCGTGGGAAGAGCGCCACCGCAAACAGCAGGATCTCGTTGCCGAGATCAATCGCGGGCTGTCGCAGATTCCGGGCATCCGCCTCTTCGCGGTCAATCCGCCCTCGCTTGGCGGCGGCGGAGCCAACAGCAAGCCGATCGAGTTCGTGCTGCGCTCCTCGGATTCCTATGCCGAGATCAAGAACTATGTCGATGCGGTCATCGCGGAGGCGTCCTCCTCGCCGGTGCTGACCAACCTCGAATCCAACCTCATCCTGGACAAGCCGCAGATCAAGGTTTCGATCGATCGGCAGCGCGCCAGCGATCTTGGCGTCGGCGTCGACATCATCGGCCGGACGATGGAGACCTTGCTCGGTGGGCGGCAGGTGACGCGCTTCAACATGAACGGCGAGCAGTATGACGTGATGCTGCAGGTCGCCGGGGAGGATCGCAACACGCCTCAGGCGCTGCAGTCGATCTATCTGCGTGGTCGCAACGGCACGGTGGTACAGCTCTCCAGCCTTGTCAGCATCGAGGAGAACGTCGCGCCCAAGGAGCTGATCCGCTTCAACCAGCTGCGCTCCGCGACGATCACGGCGGTGCCGGCGCCGGGCTATTCGCTCGGCGATGGACTGGCCGTCCTGGAGCAGGCGGCCGCCAAGGTGCTGCCGAAATCGGTGCAGATCGACTATTCCGGCCAGAGCCGCGAGTTCAAGCAGGCTGGCTCCTCGATCGCGATCGTGTTCCTCCTGGCGCTCGGCTTCATCTATCTGGTGCTGGCGGCGCAGTTCGAGAGCTTCATCGACCCGGTGGTGATCATGGTCTCGGTGCCGCTCTCGATCACGGGCGCGCTGGCGGCTTTGTATTTCAGCGGTGGCACGCTCAACGTCTACAGCCAGATCGGCCTGATCACGCTCGTCGGCCTCATCACCAAGCACGGCATCCTGATCCTCGAGTTCACCAACCAGTTGCGCGAGGAGGGCAAGGACCTCGTCGATGCGCTGGTCGAGGCCGCGGAACTGCGCCTGCGGCCGATCCTGATGACGACGGGCGCGATGGTGCTTGGTGCGGTGCCGCTGGCGCTCGCCCATGGCGCCGGTGCCGAAAGCCGCTCTCAGATCGGCTGGGTCATCGTCGGCGGCATGACCTTCGGCACCCTGCTGACGCTCTATGTGGTGCCGGTCGCCTATAGCTATCTGGCGCGGGCGCATCGGCCCGTGCATGGCGAGGACGCGGCGCATGGCCAGACACAGGTCCAGCCCGCGGAATGAACTGTGCGGAAAGGCGATCCAGGCCGCATCGCCGGCGCCTGGATCGCTGAGTCCGCGCTGATGCCTTGCGCTACTGCAGCCTGACCGAGACGCTCTCGCTCGCGCCTGCGCCGTCGATCACCGAAATCCGGACAAAGCCCTTGCCGCCGGGCTGCCAGGCGGTTTCACGGCGGCGGGTCGGTGCGGTCACTGGCGCCCCGTCGACCAGCCAGGTATAGGGCGGGGCGCCCCCGGCGACCTTGAGGTTGAGCAGCGCGTGCCCGTCGACGGCCGACGCCGCGAGATCGATGCGCGCGCCTTCCGGCGGGAAGGCCAGCGTGAGGCCAGGGCGGGCCAGTGCGGTCAGCGTCTTGGGCACGTCCTGCCGGAGATGGCGCAGCGGTGGCGGCAGGTTCGATGTCGAGGATATGATGGCGTTCGGCGGCTGCAGGAATGGCCGCGGATCATGGCCGAGACGTGCGAAGGCATCGAACAGGATCGGTGCCGCGACGACGCGCCCGACGAGCCCCGGCACGGCTCCGTTATCGGCGCGGCCGACCCAGACGCCGATCGTGTGCTTGCGGTCGAAGCCGACGGCCCAGGCATCGCGATAGCCATAGGATGTGCCGGTCTTGTAGGCGATACGCCCTGGTGCGGCATTGAGCGGCGGCGGAGCGCCTAGGAGCGTGTCGGCGACATACCAGGCTGCGACGGGATCGACGAGGCGAGGCGCCTCTCCGGCCGGCTGATCGCCGGCCTTGACCTTGAGCGGCAGCATCTCGCCGCCGCGGGCGAGGCCGACATAGAGCCGCGTCAGGTCGGACAGGGTGATGCCGAGACCACCAAGGCCCACCGCGAGCCCTGGCGCACCGCCCTCTTTCGGCATGGCGATCGCGACGCCGGAATCGCGCAGCCGCGACAGGAAACGTTGCGGGCCGAGTGACGAAAGCAATTCCACGGTCGGGACGTTCAGCGAAAGCTGCAAGGCCTTGCGCGCGCTGACCATGCCCTGGAAGCCGAGATCGAAATTCTCCGGCACATAGAGCCCGTAACGCGCCGGCCGATCCTCCAGCATGGTCTCGGGATGGGCGAGGCCGTTATCGAAGGCGAGCGCATAGATGAAGGGCTTGAGGGCCGAACCCGGCGAGCGCAGGGCACGGGTGAGATCGAGCGAGCCGGCGCGCTCGGCTGCAAAATAATCGACGCCGCCGACCGAGGCACGGATCTCACCGGTCTCGTTGTCGACGGCGAGAACGGCAATCGAGACCTGCGGGGCGAGGCCGAGGCTGCGTTCGCGGGCAAGCTGTTCGAGATTGGCCTGCAGCCTTGCATCGATGGTCAGGTGGTGGCGGCGAACGGTCGGTGCCTCGGCCACGACCTGCTCGGCGACATGCGGCGCCAGATTGGGAAAGGCCCTTCGTGCGGTCGGAACCGGCTCATCACGCGCGGCCGCGACTTCGGACTGCGTCACGAGGCCTGCTGCCTCGATGCGGGCGAGCACCCTGTCGCGCGCCTTGCGGGCGGTCTCGGCGAAGCGGTCGGGACGACGTTGCTCCGGTGCTTGTGGCAGCGCGACGAGCAGGGCGGCTTCGGCCGTGGAAAGACGTTTCGGCTCGCGGCCGAAATAGGCGAAGCTTGCTGCTCGCAGGCCTTCGAGATTGCCGCCGAAGGGCGCGAGCGCCAGGTAGAGATCGAGAATCTGATCCTTGCTGAAGCGGCGTTCCAGCTCAATCGCACGCACGGCCTGGCGCAGCTTGGCGGCAAGCGAGCGCTCCTCGCGCGGTTCGAGCAGCCGCGCGACCTGCATGGTCAGCGTCGAGCCGCCGGAGACGATGCGGCCATTGATCAGCATCTGCCCGGCGGCACGTAGCATCGCGACCGGGTCGATCCCGGAATGGCTGTCGAAGCGCCTGTCCTCGAAGGCCTTCAGCATCGCGAGATAGCGCGGGTCGACATCCTCGACGCCGACCGGGAGCTTCCAGCGACCGTCAGCGGTGAGGAAGGGGCGCAGCAGCTTGCCCTCGCGATCGAGCGCCACGGTCGAGCGGTCATGCGCAGCCGAGACATCGAGTGGGGGGAGGGTCGAGGCGTAGAAGGCAACGGAGCCGGCAGCCAAACCCATGAGCGCAAGCCCGAGCGCTGATGCCAGCGCAACGGGTTTCAGCCAGCGACGTCGACCCCTTCCACCCTGCGAAGGGGAGGGAGGAGGGGTGCCGCTTTGCTCGCCCTGCGTGATCACGAGCCTTCGTGCCCTTACCTGGCCGAGGCGATGTCGACCGTGCCGAAGGCGGTGCGGCCGAAGCGGTCGGGACGGTACATGTCCTCAATGGCGGCTGCGGGCGCGACATAGCGGCCGGGCGAGACGGCGCGCGCGATATAGGCGACCGTGAAGGAGAGCGGCTGGTTGGACGAGCCAGGCCGTTCGAAGGCTGCGACATAGCGATCGTCGCGCGCTTCCGTGTGGACCGGCGTGACGTCCTGCTTCAGCCAGCTCAACCCCTGCGTCGATGCCCCCTCCGTGAGATTGGCATTCTCGATCTCGAGCCCGGCCGGCAGTGGATCGACCAGCAGCAGTCGCCCGTAGCGAACCGAGGGCTCGGTCACCCCCAGCACGACGACGTAGCGCTCGTTCTGGCGCAGACGCGCCGGATCAGCCTTCTCGCCCTTCATGGTGTAATAGGTCCGCTCCAGGGCAAAGCCCTGGTTCAGGGCGGGTTCGGCGGCGGTCGGAATGCCGGCAACGGTGATCACGGCCTGCGCGGAGGCGGCGCCGGGATTGGCGATGACGAGCGGCTTTGCTTCCAGCGCCTCATCCGAAAGCGTGCGGTAGAAGGCGCCCTTGCGCTCGGTGCCGTCGACGGTCAGCGCCATGCCCTCGGCCTCCTTGGCCATGGCCTGAGCCGCCAGCACCATCCACATGTTCTCCTGGGTCGAGGTGTAGCGGGCGGAGCCGCGGGCGCTCTCGACGATTGCGGAAGCGCGGGCGATGTCGGCACGCTCGCCATTGGTTTCTGCGATCAGGGTCAGGACCGCCGTGCCGTCGCGCAGGCGCGAGCCGTAGTCGGGCCGTGACAGGCCGTCGTCACGCGCCTCCTGGAGGCCAGCAAGCGCGCTGGTGAAGGCGGCGCGACCGCGACCGCGATCGCCGAGCAGCGAGAGTGCCGCTCCAATCTGCGCGCGTGCCAGCGGCGAGGCGAACTCGGCCAGCTTGTTGTCGGCGAGATAGCGCAGGTCGCCCATCACGGGCCGGCCGTTGCGCGCGAGCACATAGAGCGCATAGGCGATGCCGGCGGCTTCTTCCTTGTTGATCTCGCTGGTGTTGACGACCTGATTGCGCAGCCGGTCGAGCGCGAGATTGAAGGCGATCTGCGGAACGTTGAACTGGCGCTCGCGGGCGCGGGTCAGGAAGTCCGTAACGAAGGCATCGAGCCAGAGGTCTTCGCCGCCGACACCCCAGAGCCCGAAGGAGCCGTTGCCGCCCTGGCGGGTGAGCACGCGCTCGATTGCGCCGTTGACGCGCTCGTCGGCGTTGGCATCGAGCGCGAGCTGCTCGAGACTGGCCAGCCGGTTGACATGCAGCAGCGGCAAGGCGCGGCTGACGGTCTGCTCGGTGCAGCCATAAGGGTAGCGGTCAAGCGCCTTCAGGATCGCCGGCACGTCGAGCGCGGCCAGCGGCGAGACGGAGACAGAGACCTGGCCGGAGCGCGGTACGAGATCGGCCAGGAGGTCCGACGACACGGTGATAGAGCCGCCATTGCCCGGGATCGGCCGGACGATGCGGCGGGCGATCGTGTTGGCCGAGGGCTGCACGCGCACCGCGAGGTTCTGCACGGTACCGACGCCGTTCGGGCCGCTGATCCGGACATCGAACTCGGCGCGGCCGAGACCCGCCGCCGTGACCGGGATCGTCATCTGGCTCTTGGCGCCGGCCGCGAGCGTCAGCGTGCGCCGTGTTGCATCGGCGGCAACGAGGACGGGCCCCTTCACGTCGAGATCGACGAGATAGGGGCCCGCGGGTCCCTCGACATTGTCGATCTGGAGATGGAAGCGCGACTGGTCGCCGATCGCGAGGAAGCGCGGCAGCGTCGCCTGGGCGACGATCTGGTCGCGCACGATGACGTCGGTGCTGGTTTGGCCGGTGCGGCCTTGCGACCAGGCGACAGCCATGACGCGGACCGAACCGTTGAAGGCGGGCAGTTCGAAATCGATCTTCGCAGTGCCGTCCTGGCCGAGCTTGACCACCCCGGAATAGCGCGCGAGCGGCTCCTGCGTAGGCGCCTCGCCCTGCAATGCAGGGGCTGCGTCACCGCCGGAGCGGATGGTGCCGCGCACGCCCTGCATGCCGTCGATCAGATAGCCGTAAAGATCACGGAGTTCATGGCCGATCTGGCGCTGGCCGAAGAAGTACTTGCTGGCGTCCGGGCTTTCGAAGCGGGTGAGATTGAGGATGCCGACATCGACCGCCGCAACCGTGACGAAAGCCTCCTCGCCGGCGCGTGCCCCGCTGACCTTGACCGGCAGGGACAGCGTCGAGAGCGGGCGCACCAGATTGGGCGCTCCGAGGTCGACCTGGAGCGTGCGCTGTTCCTTGCCGATCGAGAACCAGGACAGGCCGATGGCGCGCCCGGGCAGGCGCTGGGCGGCGGTATCCATCGGGCGGTGGGCCAACGCGACGAGATAGGCGCTCGCACCCCATTCCGCCTTGACCGGGATCGAGGCCGTGCTGCCGCCGGGAGCGATGTCGATCGTCTGGATCTCGTTCAGCTTGTCGCCGACGACGGCGAGCGTTGCCTTGCCCGCGAAGCGCGGCGAGAGCCTGACCTGCATGGTCTCGCCAATCGCATAGGACGGCTTGTCGAGCGCGACCTCCAGCACATCGGGCGTGTCGGCGGTCTTGTCGCTCTCATAGCCGACGGTGAAGGAGACGCTGGTCTCGGTCGCGTCGGAGCCATCGGAGGCGACGTCGAGCCGGTAATTGCCCCATTGAACCGGGGCAGCGATGCGGGCCGCGGCCGTCTCGCTGACGGCGACCTCGCCATCGGCGACGCGGCGCGTCGTCTTCACTCCCTCATAGTTCCAGCGACCATCCTGGAAGAACCACTGATAGTTGCGATTGACCTTGGACAGCGTCCATTTCACGCCCGGCTTGGCAAGGCGGCGGCCGTCGCCATTGGCCATGATGACGTCGAAACTCGCCGTTTGGCCATTGCCGAGCTCGCCATCTTTGAACAGGGGCTTCACGCCGATGGCGGCGCCCTTCGGCACGATCGGCAAGGTGACGGAGCGGGCGATGGCGCGGCCGCCCGGCTCACCGACGCGCAAGGTGATCTCGACCTCGAGCGGGCGGTTGGTCTCGGGCTGCTGCACGCCGGCCGAGATCGTGGCCTTGCCTGCGGCGTCGGTGGTGGCGCTCTCCTCGAGGTCGCTCTGGATCGACTCGAAGGCCTCGTCGGTGAGGCCGACCTGAAACTCGGCGAAGCCCGGGATGGCGGATTTCGCGGCGGCGCGGATCGTGGTCGAGCCGTTGACGTCGAGCTCGGAGCCCGGCGCGCCGTAGAGATAGTGTGCATTGACATCGATCTCGGCCGGTTCGCCGGCCTGGAGCACGGGTGATTTCGGCGCGAGCGTCAGCTCGAGGCGCTCGGGCACGTAATCCTCGACGAGGAAGGAAACCTCGCCGATGGCTGCGCCCTTCGGGTCGGCATAGGCCTGGACGCGCCAGGTGCCTGTCTGCGCGCCGGAGATCAGCGGGATGGAATGAGCCCGCCCGCCGGCACCCTGATCCTCGACCTGACGGCGGCGGTACTCGACACCGTCCGGTCGCTTCACCACCAGAGTCAGCGGCAGGCCGGTGACGGCAGCGCCGGCGGAATCCCGCAGCAGGCTGGTGAGATAGACGGTCTCGCCGGAGCGATAAACGCCGCGCTCGGTATAGAGATAGGCGTCGAGGCCGGCCGGGGCGACGCGGCCCTTCACGCCACGATCGGAGAGATCGAAGGCAGTCTGCTTCAGGTCAAGGAAGCCATAATCCTCGTCGAGCAGGGCGGTGACGAGGCCCGGCGCATTGCCGCCCTGGCCCTTGGCAAGGCCGGCATCGAAGCGGGCATAGCCCTTCGCATCCGTGCGGGCGGTGGCGAGCACCTCGTTGTTGCGGGCGATGAGGCGCAGCACCGCATTCGGGATCGGCGCTGCGTTGGCGAGCGAGCGCGCCAGCACATGCACGCCATCGGGACCGGAGAAGGAGGTCAGGCCGAGATCGGAGACGACAAACCATTGTGTCGCGCGGGTCGAGCCGTCGTCATAGTCGCCGTCGCCCGAGGGCTGCGCGGCCTGTCCGCCCGTCGGCTTGGCAAACATCACGTAGACCCCGGGCTTGAGCTGCCCGACCGCTTCCAGCACCGGGAAGGCGGTGATCACATCCTTGTTGAGCTCGGACTTGACGTCCATCGCGCCGGCCCAGACGCGCTGGCCCTTGTCGGACGCGATCTGGCCCGCGTTGTAGCTGCCGAGCTGGCTGAGGAAATCGTCGGAATGGACGGAGTTGATCAGGTTGCGGTCGCCGATGCGCATGACTTCGAGGTCGAGCTTGTCGGCATTCACGGAGACGACCGGGATGCCCTGCTGACCGGTGCGCGGCAGCACATAGTTCTTGCCGGTGAAGCGCACTGACGGTGTGCGATCGCGGACATAGACCTCATAATCGGCGGATTTCAGCAGCTTCTCGTCGGGGAGTGCGGAAGGCACACCCTGGCGAATGACGAACGCGTAGCGTTCGCCGTGGCGCAGGCCGTCGACGCAGATCTGGCGCTCCTCGGCGCTGACGGCGAAATCGCCCTTGCCGCCGGAAATCGCGACATAGGGCGCGAAATCGATGCGCCCGCGGGCGAGCGGCTCGGAGAATTCGAAGCAGGCGCGCGGGCTCGCCGCATCGGCATCGACCTTGTTGGAGAGCAAGCGGAAGCCGCGCTTCTCGCGCAGGCCTTCATAGGCGGTGCGCAGTTGCGCATTGTCCTGGAGATCGAGGCTGAGACGATAGGCGGTCAGGGCCGGGCGCCAGAGTTCGTTGCGCTCGAAGGTGCGGGCGAGCACCGCGAGCGAGGCTGCTTCGTCCGGGCGGGAGGTTGCGCGCTGATAGGCGAGGTAGGCTGCACTGATCGCGCGTTCGCGCAGTTCCCAGCGCTCACGATAGTCACGCGGCTCGATCGCATTGGCGGCGCGTGCCATCAGGCGCCAGCCGGCGGAATTCTGGGGATCGGCGACGACGGCGGCATTGGCCTGGGGCAGGGCGGCACGGGCATCGCCTCGGGAGAGCGCAGCTTCGCCGTCACGCAGCGCGACCGCCGCGGGGCGTGTGCTGGCCGAGACGTCGCGCTTCAGGCGTTCCTCGAGCCTTTGCCCATCAGCCTGGAGATCGTTGCGGATATAGGCCTTCTGGGCGAGTGCCGGGGTGGCGGCGAGGGCAAGACCGAGAATCAGCGCGAGCCGGGAGAGCAAGGTCATGATCAGTCCCTTCGGCCGGTCCGGCCTGTCGTCATCGATAGTGCTGCGCAGTCGCAAGGGCGGCACGGTATCACCAAAGGCTAGCATCCGTGCTCGCCGGTGCAACGTGAAAGCTGATGACGGAGTGTCTGCAGCATAGGCGGAGCCAGCCGCGCATCCGCTGCCTGAGGCTCTGAACCGGCACGCATGGCGGGCCTCCTTGAAAGCACGCGTCCTGCGCCTCAATTGGTGCGGATGCGTTCCGCCGGGCTCATCTCGGCACAATCTCCCTCGACCGTAGCCAGCCTGAACGGACATGTGCATGACACAGCCTCTCGAACTGGGCCTGGACACGTTTGGCGATGTCACCTCCGGGGCGGACGGCCAGCCGTTGCCGCACGCAGAGGTCATCCGCAACCTGATCGACGAGGCCGTGCTGGCCGATCAGGTCGGGGTCGATTTCTTCGGTGTCGGCGAGCATCATCGCGCGGATTTCGCCATTTCCTCGCCGGAGGTCGTGCTTGCGGCGATAGCCGGGCGCACAGAGCGGATCCGCCTCGGCTCAGCCGTTACGGTGCTGAGCTCCGACGATCCGATCCGGGTGTTCCAGCGTTTCTCGACGCTCAACGCGGCGTCGGGCGGACGGGCAGAGGTCATTCTCGGCCGTGGCTCCTTCACCGAGTCCTTCCCGCTCTTCGGTTATGAGCTGCGCGATTACGAAACCCTGTTCGAGGAGAAGCTCGAAATCTTCGCGGCACTGATCAGCCAGGATGCGGTGACGTGGTCGGGCACGACGCGGCCGCCGCTCAAGAACCAGCGCGTCTTTCCCTCGTTGGAAACCGGGGTGCTGAAGACCTGGATCGGGGTTGGCGGGAGTCCCGAATCCGTCGTTCGTGCCGCCCGCTACGGCCTGCCGCTGATGCTCGCGATCATTGGCGGCGATCCGGCGCGCTTCCGGCCCTATGTCGATCTCTATCACCGCGCCTTTGCGCAACTGGGGAAACCGGTGCCGCCGGTCGGGGTGCATTCGCCGGGCTATGTGGCGGAAACGGACGAGCGGGCGCGCGAGGAGTTCTTCACGGACTACAAGCGGATGCGCGACCGGATCGGCGGTGAGCGCGGCTGGCCGCCTATGAATCGCGCCGAGTTCGATCAGGAGATCGATTTCGGCTCGCTTTATGTCGGGTCGCCGGAGACGGTCGCGCGCAAGATCGCCGCGACGGTCAAGGCGCTCGATGCGGCGCGCTTCCAGATGAAATACAGCGCCGGGCCTCTTAGCCATGACAGGCTCATGGGCTGCATCGAGCTCTATGGACGCAGGGTCGTGCCTCTGGTCCACGAAATGCTTGCCTGACGAGACCAGTTGCGGATGCGCCGGCAATGACGCTTCAATGCTGCCGATTGCAGGGGAGCGCGTGATGGCGACGGGGTTGAGGTCTTCGCTTGGGACAAGGGGGCTGCTCGTCGCTGCCGGGCTGCTGTTCTTGCCGGCGCTCGCGCAAGCCCAGCCGCAACCTGCGGCGAATCCGCAACTTGCCGCGGCGCAGGCTGCCTTCGACGCCTTGCCCGAGCTCGAACGCAAGGCGATCCAGAACGACCTGATCTGGGCGGGACATTTCAACGGCGCGGTCAGCGGCTCCTACGGGCCGCTGACCTTTCGTGGCATCAACGCGCTGAAGGCCGGCTCGCGCGGCATGCCGGACGGCATCCTGACGCCCGTCGAGCGCCGGGCATTGGCGCAGGCGGCGGGGGCGGCGCGCGAGGCGGCGGGCTTCCGCGTCATCACCGACGAACGCACCGGTATCCGCATCGGCATTCCGACCAAGCTGCTGCCGCGCCGCGAGGCGACCGCGACCGGCGGCGGCCGCTGGCAGAGCGAGGATGGCAGGGTGACGCTCGACACGAGCACGGCACCGGCAGGGGATACTGTCGAGGCGCTGTTCGAGAAGGCCACGAGCGCGGCCGTTCCAGGGCGGAAAATCACATACAAGCTGCTCCGGCCGGATTTCTTCGTAGTCACTGGCGAGACGCCGTCGGGGCGGTTCTACCGGCGCCTGTCGTCGGGGCCGGGCGGCCTGCGCGGCTTCTCGATCGGCTACGACAAGGCTCTCGCGCCGAGCATCGACAAGCTCGTCATCGCTATTGCCAGCAGCTTCGAACCCTTTCCGACCGGGCCTGCGCCTGCGACGGCGGGTCCTGCGGTCGCGAGCGTGCCGACACCAGGCGCGGCGCCTCCGGTCGTGGTCGCGGCGAGGCCGACGGAGCGCTTCGGTGTCGGCCTCGCTGTCTCGGACAAGCTCGTCCTGACGGCGACGGCGGCGATCGACCCCTGCAAATCGCTCAAGGTTTCCGGTCGGCCGGCGCGGCTGCGCATCAAGGACGATGCGAGCGGCCTTGCCTTGCTGGATGTCGACGGCACTGCGGCCGGAGCTCCCCTAGGCCTTCGGAGTGGGGCGCTGGTGGCGCAGGAGAGCGTCGTGCTGATGGCTTTCGGCGATTCCGGCGGGCAGCGCACGGCGATGGCCCTGCCGGGACAATCCGTGCGCCTCGGCGCCGGCGAGGCGGTGTTCGCGCCGCTGCAACCCGGCCAGGCGGGCAGCCCGGTCTTCGATCGCCAGGGTCGTCTTGCCGGGTTGGTGACGTCCAACCCCTCGGACAGGGTGCTGATTGCAGGGGTCGCGCCGCAGCGCGCCTACGCGATTGCCGCCGGGGCTGCCATGCAGGCGCTGCTGGGCAAGGCAGGCGTAACGCTTCAAGCCGCGACGTCGGGGCCGGAGATCAGCACCGGGGCGGTGGTCGAGAAGGTCGGAAAGGCTGCATTGCCCGTCGCATGCGGACTGTGAACCCGTCTTCAAAGAGCAGTTGTTTCCGTTACGACAATCGGCTCAGATAGCGTCGGACTGACAAGGGAGCCCCGCATCCGCGGAGAAGCATCCCGGACCTAAATCGATTAAGCGGAGGGAACACGGGAATGACGGACGGCATCAACAGACGTAAGCTTTTGAAGGGTGCGGCAGCGGCAGGCGCGGCAAGTCTGATCGTCAAGCCGGCAATCGCGCAGGCACAATGGCCGAGCCGCCCCCTGACGATGATCTGCCCCTGGGGCGCAGGTGGCGGCACGGACGCGACGGCGCGCATCGTCGCTTCGCTCCTGGAGAAGGATCTCGGCCAGCCCTGCAACGTCGTCAACCGCACCGGCGGCTCGGGCGTCGTCGGCCATTCGGCGATCGCGACGGCGGCTCCCGACGGCTACAATATCGGCATGCTGACGGTCGAGATCTCGATGATGCATCATCAGGGTCTCACCGATCTCACGCCGGCAAGCTATACCGCGCTGGCGCTGATGAACGAGGATCCGCCAGGCGTGCAGGTCAGCGCCTCGAGCCCGCACAAGGACATCAAGGCTCTTGCCGAAGCCATCAAGGCTGCGCCTCCCGGCAAGCTCAAGGCCTCGGGAACAGGCCAGGGCGGTATCTGGCACCTCGCGCTGGTCGGCTGGCTGGTGGCGATGGGGCTGAAGCCCGATCATGTCGCCTGGGTGCCGTCGAATGGCGCAGCACCCGGCATGCAGGACCTCGCAGCCGGCGGCATCGACATCGTCACCTGCTCGGTGCCCGAAGCCCGGGCCATGATCGATGCCGGCAAGGCGAAGTCGCTCGCCATCATGGCGACCGAGCGCAATCCGCAGTTCAAAGACGTTCCGACGCTGAACGAGACACTCGGCGTCAACTACTCGGTCGGCGCCTGGCGTGGCATCGGCGCGCCCAAGGGGCTGCCGGCCGATATCCAGGGCAAGCTCGCCGCCGCGCTGAAAAAGGCCTTCGACTCCAAGGAATACAAGGACTTCATGAACGCCCGGGGCTTCGGCATGAAGTTCGCCGACCCGGCAGGCTTTGCTTCATTCATGGCCGAAGGTGACAAGGCCATGGCGTCCGCGATGAAGGCGGCGGGCCTGGCCAAGGCCTGAGGCGGCAAACGGTTGGCGGAAGGGTGAGGCAGCTTCATCCTTCCGCCGCTTCTCGATCTTTCAGACTGTGCCTGAAATGAGTGCGGGAGATGCGGTCGCTCGCGCTCATGGCGCCGCCCCGGCACGGATCAGCGGACGTTTCGCGATGCTTCTATCCGACAAGATAACCGGGGGCGTGATGGTGGCGCTCGGCGCCACTGCCTTCCTCTATGGATCCACACTTCCGCCGGTCCCTGGCCAGCAGGTCGGCCCCTCCGCCTTTCCAATGGCCGTCGGGGCTGCCCTCGTCCTCTGCGGCACGCTGATCGCCTTCGGTATCGGGCGGCATTTCGAAGAAGTGGCCGAGGCGGATGTCGCGAGCCATAGTGCGCCGGAACTGCTCGAGCCCTTGCCGGCCTGGCGGAACTGGCTTGCATTGCTGCCGCCGGCTCTGCTCGCCTTCTATGCGCTTGCGTCCGAGGCAATGGGCTTTCTGCCGACGGCAGGGATCATGGTTGTGATCGCGAGCTTCGCCTTCGGGGCGCGGCCGAAGCTCGCGGTGCCGTTGGCGCTGATCGCGCCTTTCGTCATCAACCTGATTTTCCTGAAGCTGCTGCGCGTGCCCTTGCCCGGCGGCCTTCTGCCTTTCCCGTGGTGAGCCGATGAATACCGTCATCCAGGCCTTCGGACTGGTCTTCCAGACCGATGTGATGATCGCGATCGTCGCCTCGGCCTTCTATGGCCTGACGGTCGGCGCGTTGCCGGGGCTCTCGGCCACGATGGCGACGGCACTCCTGGTGCCGATCACCTTCTATCTGTCACCGATCGCGGCCATCGCCACCATCATCACCGCATCGGCGATGGCGATCTTCTCGGGCGATATTCCGGGCTGCCTGCTGCGCATTCCCGGGACGCCGGCTTCCGCGGCCTACACGGACGAAGCCTATGCAATGACCCGCAAGGGCCAAGCCGAGACGGCACTCGGCATCTGCCTGTGGTTCTCGGCGCTCGGCGGCATCGCCGGCACGCTGTCGCTGATGCTGATCGCACCGTTGCTGGCCGAGTTTGCGCTGTCCTTCTCGACCTACGAGAATTTCTGGCTCGCCATGCTGGGGCTGATGTGCTCGACGCTGGTCGCCCGCTCCTCGCCGATCAAGGCTATCGCCGCGATGCTGCTTGGCCTGCTCATCACCTGCATCGGTATCGACAATCCCGGCGGCGTCCCGCGCTTCACCTTCGGCTCGACCGATCTTCTTGGCGGCATCGAGCCGATACCGGCGCTGGTCGGCGTCTTTGCGCTTGCCGAGGTGATGCGCGCCCTGACCGAGCGCGAGCCGCCGAAGCTGGAGCACCGCCGGCTCGGCAGCATCCTCAAGGGGCAGATCGAGCTGACCAAGAAATATCCGAAGCAGCAGACGCGCGGGAACATCGTCGGCATCATCATCGGCGTCCTGCCCGGTGCCGGTGCCGACATGGCTGCCTGGGTCAGCTATGCGATGTCCAAGCGCTTCTCAAAGACCCCGGAGAAATTCGGGACCGGCCATCCCGAAGGTTTGATCGAGGCTGGCGCAAGCAATAACGCCTCGCTCGCGTCGGGTTGGGTTCCGGCGCTGCTCTTCGGCATTCCCGGCGACACGATCACGGCGATCGCCATCGGCGTGCTTTACATGAAGGGGCTCAATCCGGGCCCGACGCTGTTCACCGAGCAGGCGTCGAGCATGTATGCGCTCTACATCATCTTCCTGCTCAGCAACATCATCATGATCCCGTTCGGCATCATCATGATCAGGCTGGCGAGCCGTGTCGTCGGGGCTCCGCGCTCGGCGGTCATGCCGGTGATCATGATCTTTTGTGCGGTCGGGGCCTTCTCAACGGCGGGCAACAACCTGTTTGCGGTCTGGTGCGTCGCGATCTTCGGCCTGCTCGGCTTTGTGATGGAGAAGAACGGCTATCCCGTTGCTGCCATGGTGCTCGGCATCGTCATGGGCACGATGGTGGAGCAGAGCTTCGTCACCTCGTTGATCAAGTCGGACGGTTCCATCCTGCCCTTCTTCAGCCGCCCGGTCTCGATGGTGCTGTCTTCGATGACGATCGCGGCACTGCTCTGGCCGGTCTTCATGTGGTCCCTGGAGAAACTGCGGTCGAGACGGGCGGTCGCCGCGTAGTTGCGGCGGGCGCGCGGCGTCAGGCTATTACGTCGCGCGCCTTCAATGCGTCCAGACGCTCGGCAGGCAGACCGAGTTCGTCCGCGAGGACTGCCCAGGTGTCATGGCCCAGCGCCGGCGGCATATGGCGCACCGGCAGCCGTTCGCCATCGAGGCGGTAGGGCGGAGCGAGTACGGCGGGTGCGCCGGCATTGTCCCCGTCCTCCACCAGCATGCCGGCCCGCCCAGCCCGCTCCGAGCGCAAGGCGCGGTTGAGGCCGAGCACCTCGCCGCTGGGAATGCCGTTCGCCGCCAGTTTCGTGAGCAGTTCGGCGCGCGGGCGGGCGCGCAGCTCCGCCTCGATGAGCGGCAACAGTTCGGAGCGGTGGGTGGTGCGCTGGAGATTTGTGGCGTAGCGCGGGTTCTCAGCAAGGTCGACCCGGTCGATCACCGAACGGCAGAAACGATCATATTGAGCGTTGTTCCCGACCGTGAGGACGAGCGCGCCGTCCGCCGCATCGAACACGCCATAGGGTACGATCGAGGGATGGGCGTTGCCGTAGCGCGGCGGGTCCCCGCCGAGCGCCAGGGCCTCCAGCCCGTAATAGGAGGTGACCGAGAGGCCGCAATCGAACAGCGCCATCTCGACATGCCTGCCCTTGCCGGTGCGTCCGCGCTGGACGAGAGCCGCGAGCACGGCCTGCGCCGCATATTGGCCGGTGAAGAGATCGGCAATCGCGACACCGAATTTCAGCGGGGGCTGGTCGTCATTGCCGTTCATGGCCATGAGGCCGGATTCGCCCTGGATGACGAGATCGTAGCCGGGTCGTGCGGCCTCCGGTCCATCGGAGCCGTAGCCGGCAATGGAGCAGTAGATCAGGCCGGGGTTCCCGGCGCTGAGCGCGGCATAGCCAAGGCCGAGCTTGTCGGCGCCGCCGGTTTTGAAATTCTGGATCAGCACGTCGCTCTTGCGCGCGAGCTCAAGGATGATGGCGAGGCCCTCGGGCTGGCCGAGATCGATGCCGATCGAGCGCTTGTTGCGGTTGACGCTGTTGAAATAGCAGGTGTTGCGCTCTCCGAGCCGCATGCCCCAGTCGCGCGTATCGTCGCCGCGCTGGGGATGCTCGACCTTGATGACATCGGCGCCGAGATCGGCCAGGACCTGGCCGCACCAGGGGCCGGCGAGGATGCGCGAGAGATCGAGAACGCGAATGCCGGCGAGGGGAAGGTCGGATGCGATCACGAACCCATCACTCCTTCAAGACTGGCTGCCAGCGCGATCAGGCGCGGCCGGACGTCCTCGAGCAGGAAACCGGGATCGAGGATGACGGTCGGCGCGCCGCAATTGATCGTCATCGGCGGCAGGCCTCCACCGGGGTGGAAGGCCACTGCGATCGCGCTCACCGTCGGCTGCCAGTCGCCGAAGGAGCGGACGCAACCTGTCATGCGATACTCCTCGAGCGCCTGTTCAATGCCCTCGCGCAGACTCGGCCAGGCAGCGTCGTCGACGGAGCGGAAATCGTCCATGATGGCCTGGCGCTCGGCCGGGTCGCAGGCGGCGAGATAGGCCCGGCCCATGGCGCTGCGTGCCATCGAGATGCGCGAGCCGGTATCGATGTTGAGGGCGATCGCGACCTCGCCCCGGCAGCACTCGATATAGCGCATGCTCAGCCGGTCGCGGACGCCGAGGCCGACCGAGGCCTTGGCGAAGTCGGCGAGTTCCTGCATGCCGGGCCGTGCGATCTGGCGCACATCGAGCCCGGCAAGCGCGGTGGCGCCGAGTGCGATCAGCGCGGTGCCAAGCCGGTATGCTCCGCTATGCGGGACATGATGGAGATAGCCCAGCTTGGTCAGCGTATAGGTCAGCCGCGAAACGGTGGAACGGGCAAGTCCGCAGCGTGCTGCGATTTCCGAGTTGGCGAGCGCATCCTCGTTGCGCTTGAAACAGGCGAGCACATCGAGCCCACGCGCCAGGGCGGTGACGAAATGCCGGTCTTCCTTCGGCCCGGCTCGTTCGCCGCGTTCGGGGGCGTCCGACAGCTGCGCCGCCATGGCCTCAGCGTTTCATCAGGAACGCGGCGAAGGCGGCCTGCGCCTCGGCCGAGACCAGGCGCTCGCCGAAATGCCTGGCTTCGAGCGCGATCGTTTCGGCCACGGCGGCGGCATTGCCGCGCTTCAGCAGCATCTTCGTCAGGGCGACCGATTGCGGCGGCAGGGCAGCGAGCGCCCGCGCCTTGTCGAGCGCGATCGAGAGCGCTTCGCCTTCCGCCACCACGGCATTGACGAGGCCCGCTTCGGCTGCCGTCTCGGGAGGGAACGCCTCGCCCAGCAGCAGCAGTTCCGCGGCGCGCTTGGTGCCGGCAATCATCGGCAGCAGATGGCTCGATCCGCCTTCGGGGCAGAGCCCGAGCGTAACGAAGGGCAGGCGGAAGCTGGCGCTACGCCCGGCGAAGGCAAGGTCGCAATGCAACAGCATGGTGGTGCCGATGCCGACGGCAAAGCCTTCGACCGCGGCGACGATCGGCTTCTTCGCCGTCGAGATCGTCGTCAGGAAATCGATGGCGATGCGCGCACCGTCGCCCGAGGCCGCGGCGAAATCCTTGATGTCGTTACCGCTGGTGAAGCACCCGGCCGCGCCGGTGAGCACCAGCGCGCGGACAGCCTCATCAGCTTCGCCTGCGGTGATGGCCGCGATCAATCCGCCATAGGTTGCGCGGTCGAGCGCGTTGCGCCGGTCGGGGCGATTGATGGTGATCTGGAGGACGCCGGGAAAGGGGCTTTGAGTCAGAACGGTCGCGGTCATCCCTTGCCTATCCCCTGTCGATCTTCACGCAATCCCAGCAGCGCTGTTCTGCCTGTCGGAAGGATGCGCCGTGATACTGGATTCGCAGGAACGATCCGTCCTAGCGTCGATCCGTGCAAGGCATGACATGCAGCTTCCGGAGCGGTCAAGTTGTGGGCGTTCATTCTGCAATGCAGTTCCCGCTTGTGGCGCCGCCGGAGCCGTCCTGCCCATTCTTGACAAGCCGTGGCCAGTCGCCTCTCTAGTCCGAGAAATGCAGCATTCAATTCTGCAGTGCAGACTGAAAGCGTGAGKAACATGCCCATGGAGACCGTCCGGCTCTCGCAGCGCGGCCCGGTGGCGATCGCGACCATCGATAATCCTCCTGTGAATGCCCTGAGTGCGAGCCTGCGGGCCGCTCTCGTCGATGCGCTTTCGCGCGCGGTTGCCGATCCGGCGGTCGAGTCTATCGTGATCGCGGCCGCCGGGCGGGCCTTCATCGCCGGTGCCGATATCAGCGAGTTCGGCAGGCCGCCGGTCGAACCGACCTTGCCTGGCGTGCTCGCGATCATCGAAGGCTCCGCGAAGCCGGTGGTGGCTGCCATTCAGGGCGTCGCGCTGGGCGGGGGGCTGGAACTGGCGCTCGCCTGCCATGGCCGTGTGGCGGCACCAGCGGCAAAGCTCGGCCTGCCCGAGATCAAGCTCGGCATCATTCCGGGTGCCGGCGGAACCCAACGCCTGCCGCGCGTGATCGGTGCGGCGAAGGCCTTTCCCCTGATGCTGAGCGGAGAGGCGATCTCTGCGGAGAAGGCGGTCGCACTCGGCCTCGTCGACCGGGTCGTCGAGGGCGACCTCGTCGCTGCGGCCATTGCGCTGGCGCAGGAGCTTGCGGCCAAGGGGGCGCCCGTGAAGACCGGCGAGCGCGCGGACATGCTGACATCATCCGACCGCGAGGCGTTCGAGGCTTTGGCCAAGGATGCGGCAGCCAGGTCGGGCGACATGCCGAATGCGCTGGCGCTGATCGAGGCGGTGCGCGGCGTCTTCACCCTGCCATTTGGCGAGGGGCTTGCTGCCGAGCGCGCGCTGTTCCTCAAGCTGGTCGTCGATGACCGTTCCAAGGCCCTGCGCTACGCCTTCTTTGCCGAGCGCGAGGCGGCCAAGGTCCCGGGCATCGACGAGGGCAAGGGGACGCGTCAGATCCGGCAGGCGGCCGTCATTGGCGCCGGCACGATGGGTGGCGGGATCGCGATGTGTTTCGCCAATGCCGGCATCCCAGTGACCGTGATCGAGACGACGCGGGAGCAGCTCGACAAGGGCTATGCCCGCATCCGCGACACCTACGGCTTCTCGGTCAAGCGCGGTTCGCTGACGGAGGCCGCGCGTGACCAGCGCATGGCGCTGATCACGCCGAAGCTCGGGCTCGAGGCGGCAGCGGAGGCGGATATCGTGATCGAAGCCGCCTTCGAGGAGATGGGCGTCAAGCAGGAGATCTTCGGCGCGCTCGATGGGATTGCGAAGCAAGGCGCAATCCTGGCCTCGAACACCTCCTATCTCGACCTCGCGACGATCGCCATGGCAACGAAGCGGCCGCAGGATGTGATCGGGATGCATTTCTTCAGCCCGGCCAATGTCATGAAGCTGCTTGAAATCGTGCGGCCAGCCGGCGTTGCGGATGATGCGGTGGGCACTGCGATTTCGCTCGGACGCAGGCTCGGCAAGGTGCCGGTCGTGGTCGGGAACTGCTTCGGCTTCGTTGGCAACCGCATGCTGGAACAGCGCACGCGGGCCGCCGAGCGGCTGCTGATCGCCGGTGCGCTGCCGCATGAGGTCGACGCGGCGCTGACCGGTTTCGGCTTCAAGATGGGGCCATTCGCGATGTCGGATCTCGCGGGCAACGATATCGGCTGGCGCACGCGCAAGTCGCGCGGCAAAACCGCAGCGGTCGCGGACGCGATCTGCGAGCGCGGCTGGTTTGGTCAGAAGACCGGGCGTGGCTACTATCTCTATCCGGAGGGCGCGCGCGCCGGGCAACGCGACCCGGAGGTCGAGGCGCTGATTGCGCAGGTTTCCAAGGAGCAGGGCGTTGAGCGCCGGGCGATGAAGCCGGACGAAATCCTGGCGCGCCTGCTCGATCCGATGGTCAATGAGGGTGCGAAGATCCTCGCGGAGGGGATTGCTGCGCGGCCGGGCGATATCGATACGATCTGGATCAACGGCTATAACTGGCCGGCCTGGCGCGGTGGGCCGATGCACTGGGCTGACTCTGTCGGGCTCGACGTGATCGTCAAGCGTCTGGAAAGGCTCGCAGCGGAAAGCGGTGATGCCGCGCTCGAACCGGCGCCGCTGCTGCGCGAGCTCGCGGCCGAGGGCAAGGGCTTCGCGGACCTGAAGGCCAGGGCGGCGTGATCCAGGCAGCGCGCCCGATCTGGCAGGAGCGCTTTCCGCAGGCCTGCGACTGGGACGCGGCAGTGGAAACCGGTACGGTGCCGGATCTGCTCGTGCCGGCCGTCGCGGCGCGGCCGGACGCGGTGGCCATCGCGTTCCGCGAGAGCGAGCTGAGCTATGGCGAACTCGACAGGCTGGCCACCCGGCTCGCGGCGGGGTTGATCGCCGATGGCGTCAGGCAGGGCGACCGGGTGGCGCTGTTCCTTCCCAATACGCTCTGGCATCCCGTCGCGTTCTTCGCGGTCGCGCGCTGCGGCGCGACCGTCGTGCATCTCAGCGCGCTCGATGCCTTGCGGGAGCTTGAGCACAAGCTCGTGGCGACGCAGCCGGTCCGCCTGATCACCACGAACCTTCCAGGCTTCCTGCCGCAGGTGCAGGCGTTGCGTGCGGCGGGCTTCGTCGATCGCGTATTGGTCGGCGAGGATGCGCGCTGGGGACCGGGGGAGGCCGAGCCGCAGGATCTGCCGCCTGGTGGCGGCTTCGCCTGGCTCGACGACCTGATGACGGCGCCTGACCCGGCGAACTGGCCGGTGCTTTCACCCGACGATGTGATGCTGCTGCAGTTCACCGGCGGCACGACAGGGGCGCCGAAGGCAGCGATGCTGACGCATGGCAATCTTGTCTCGGCGGTGAACATCTACCGTCTCTGGACTGATGGCGAACCGTTGGAAGCCGGAGCGCAGACCGCGATCGCGGTGCTGCCGCTGTTCCATATCTACGCGCTGACCACGATCCTGCTGCGCCATTTGCGGGACGGCAACCGCATCCTGCTGCGCCAGCGCTTCGATGTCGAAACCCTGATCGAGGATATCGCGATCCGTCGCGCGACGATGTTCTCCGGTGTGCCGACGATGTGGTTTGCCCTGCTCAACCGCAAGGGCGTCGAGACGGTCGATTTTTCGTCGTTGCGCTCCTGCGTCTCGGGCGGCGCGCCCCTGCCCTTCGAGGTCCAGACCCGACTCGAAGGCATATTGGGCGTCAGGCTGAACAATGGCTGGGGCATGACCGAGACCGCGCCCGCCGGCTCGCGCCTGCCGAAGCAGGCGAAACCTCGGCCGGGCGTGATCGGCGTACCGCTGCCAGGCCTCGAGATGAAGATCGTCTCGCTCGACGTCGGGCGTGCCGATTGCCCGCCCGACGAAATCGGTGAGATCGCCATTCGCGGCCCCAATGTCTTCAAGGGTTATTGGAACGAGGCGGAGGCGACGCGCGATGCCTTCCACGAGGGCTGGTTCCTGACCGGGGATCTCGGCCGGATGGACGCCGACGGGCTGTTCCAGATCGTCGACCGGCGCAAGAACATGATCATCTCGAGCGGCTTCAACGTCTATCCGGTGGCGATCGAGAATGCGATCTACGAGCATCCGGCGGTGCAGGAAGTGCTGGTGATCGGCATCGACGACGATTATCGCGGCCAGGCGGCGAAGGCCTTCGTCGTGCTCAAGGCCGGCATGCCTGCCTTTACGCTCGACGAATTGCTGCACTTCCTCAAGGATCGCCTCGGCCGGCACGAGACGCCGCGCGCGCTGGAATTTCGCGAGAGCCTGCCGCGCAGCGCTGCCGGGAAGCTGCTGGCGAAGGTGTTGATCGCCGAAGAACAAGAGAAGCGGGCCAAGCCCGCTTCGCCCGAATCCGCTGCATAGGACCTGAGAAAATCCATGACCGAAGCCGTCATCGTCTCCACCGCCCGCACGCCGATCGGCAAGGCCTATCGCGGTGCCTTCAACCAGACCCGCGGTGCCGATCTTGCGGCGCACGCGATCAAGGCAGCCTATGAGAAGGCCGGGATCGAGCCGGCGGCGATCGAGGAGATCGTGCTCGGCTGCGGCTATCCGGAGGCTGCGACCGGCGGCAATGTCGCCCGTCATGCCGCGCTGGTCGCCGGCATCCCGGTCGCGTCTGCCGGTGTCACCGTCAGCCGCTTCTGCGCTTCGGGCCTCGAGGCGATCGCGCATGCGGCGCGGCGCATTGTCATGGACGGCGTGCCGGTCGCGATCGGCGGAGGCGTCGAGTCGATCAGCCTGGTGCAGCCGGTGGTGCGGCGCGAACTCACCCAGAACGACTGGCTGATGAAGCACAAGCCCGAGATCTACACGACGATGATCGAGACCGCCGACAACGTCGCCGAGCGCTACGGCATCTCGCGCGAGGTGCAGGATCTGTTCTCGCTGGAAAGCCAGCGCCGCACCGCCGCGGCCCAGCAGCGCCTGCTGTTCGACGACGAGATCGTGCCGATGAGCGCAGTGATGTCCGTCACCGACAAGGCGAGCGGCGAAACGCGGAACGAGCAGGTCACGCTCGCCAAGGACGAGGGCAACCGGCCGGACACTACGCTGGAGGGACTTGCGAAGCTGAAGCCGGTGCGCGGCGAGGACAAGTTCATCACCGCCGGCAATGCCAGCCAGCTCTCGGACGGTGCGGCTGCGAGCGTCGTGATGTCGGCGAAGGAGGCTGCGCGGCGGGGCCTGTCGCCGCTCGGCATCTTCCGTGGCTTCGCCTCGGCCGGCTGCGAGCCGGACGAGATGGGCATCGGCCCGGTCTTCGCCGTGCCGCGCCTGCTCGAGCGCAATGGCCTGAAGGTTTCGGATATCGATCTCTGGGAACTCAACGAGGCCTTCGCCTCCCAGTCGATCTATTGCCGCGACACGCTCGGCATCGATCCCGAGAAGGTCAACGTCAATGGCGGCGCGATCTCGGTCGGCCATCCCTTCGGGATGAGCGGGGCGCGGCTGGTTGGCCATGCATTGCTGGAGGGGCGCCGCCGCAAGGCGCGCTATGCCGTCGTCACCATGTGCGTCGCCGGCGGCATGGGCTGCGCGGGGCTGTTCGAGATCAATCAGGGCTAGCCATCATGGACCTGCGCTTCACGCCCGAGGAAATCGCCTTCCGCGATGAGGTGAGGCAGTTCTTCCGCACCGAGATCCCGGCTTCTATCCGCAGGAAGGTCTCCGAAGGCCTCGGGCTGGCGCGGGAGGATTATGTCACCTCGCAGCGGGTCATGAACGCGCGCGGCTGGGCCGTACCGCATTGGCCGAGCGAATGGGGCGGGCAGGATTGGAGCCCGATCCAGCGCTATATCTTCACTGAGGAGATGCTGCTCGCCGCCGTGCCGCTGCCGCAGCAGTTCAATTGCTACATGGTCGGGCCGGTGATCGCGGCCTTCGGCTCCCAGAGCCAGAAGGAGAAGCACCTCGCGCGTATCGCCAATCTCGACGAATGGTGGTGCCAGGGCTTTTCCGAGCCCGGCGCGGGTTCGGACCTCGCCTCGCTGAAGACGCGGGCCGTCCGCGATGGCAATCATTACGTCGTCAACGGCCAGAAGACCTGGACCACGCTCGGGCAGCACGCAGACTGGATCTTCTGCCTCGTGCGCACCGACCCCGCGGCGAAGAAGCAGGCCGGGATCTCTTTCATCCTGATCGACATGAAGACGCCCGGCATCACCCTGCGCCCGATCATCACGCTCGAGGGCCGGCACGAGGTCAACGAGGTTTTCTTCGACGATGTCCGCGTGCCCGTCGAAAACCTCGTCGGCGAGGAGAACAGAGGCTGGGACTATGCCAAGTTCCTCCTTGCCAACGAGCGTGTCGGCATCGCCCGGATCGGCCTCTCCAAGGAACGTCTTGCCCGGATCAAACGGCTGGCGAAGGAGATGCCGGCCGGCGACGGTGTGCTGTGGGATGACGCCGATTTCCGCGAACGGTTTGCGCTGGTCGAGATCGAACTGAAGGCGCTGGAAATCACCCAGATGCGGGTGGTCGCAGCACAGGGCAGGCGCGATCCCAACAAACCCGATCCTGCCTCCTCAATCCTCAAGATCAAGGGCTCCCAATTGCAGCAGGCGACGACGGAACTGCTGCTGGAGGTGGCCGGGCCATTCGCGCTTGCCGCGCCGCTGCGGACGGGCGACCTCACCAATGACTGGCCCTTCGAGCATGACTGGGCCGATGCGGCTGCAGCGAGCTATTTCAACAACCGCAAGGTCTCGATCTATGGCGGCTCGAACGAAATCCAGAAGAACATCATCGCCAAGGCGGTGCTGGGGCTTTGACGATGAGGCTTGGCGCCCTGCCGCGTCCTGGCCGGGCTTGTCCCGGCCACCCCCGTCTTCCCTTCACGCGCGTCGCAGGACGCAAGAGCTCGCCACAAGGGCGAGCATGACGCGGTGGCTAGCGCCCCGCCAGGCTGGATGAAACCCGATGGATTTCGACCTCTCCTCCGAACAGGCCCAGCTCAAGGACAGTGTCGAGCGGCTGATCGGCGCGGCCTATGGCACGCTCGACGCGCGGCAGGCCTTGGCGAAGGAGCCGCTCGGCTTCTCCGAGAAGGGTTGGGCGCAGCTTGCGGAGCTGGGCCTCACCGGCATCCCGTTTTCTGAGGAGGAGGGCGGTTTCGGCGGCGGTCCTGTCGAGACCATGGTGGTGATGGAGGCGCTGGGCAAGGGACTGGCGCTTGAGCCCTATCTTGCGAGCATTGTGCTGGGTGGCGGCGCCGTCCGGTTCGGCGGTTCGGCTGAACAGAAGGCGCGGATCATTCCGGGCATCGTTGACGGCACCCTGCGCCTGGCGCTGGGCTTCACCGAGAAGCAGTCACGCTACGATCTCTTCGACGTGGCGACGAGCGCGCAGCGCACGGAGACAGGGTTCGTGCTCGATGGCGCCAAGAGCGTCGTGATCAATGGCGACAGCGCGCACCGGATCGTGGTGAGCGCCAGGACAGATGGCGGCCGGCGCGACCGGACCGGTATCAGCCTCTTCCTCGTCGATGCGGCGGCGCCCGGCGTGAGAACCCGAGGCTACCCGACACAGGATGGCGGACGCGCTGCGGAGATCGCCTTCTCCGGCGTCGTGCTCGGCCAGGAGGCTCTGCTGGGATCGCTCGGCGCAGGGCTGCCGATCCTCGAGCGTGTCGCTGACCACGCCATTGCTGCGCTCGCCGCCGAAGCTGTCGGCATCATGGATGCGCTGCACGGCCTGACCGTCGACTATCTCAAGACGCGCCAGCAGTTCGGCGTCGCGATCGGCCAGTTCCAGGTGCTGCAGCATCGCGCCGTCGACATGCTGATGGCGCTCGAACAAGCCCGCTCGATGGCGCTCTATGCCGCGATGATGGTCGGCCATCCCGATGCGGGCGAGCGGACCGCCGCGTTGTCGGCTGTGAAGGTCCAGATCAATCGCTCCTGCCGGCTGGTGGGGCAGGAGGCGGTGCAGCTCCATGGCGGCATCGGCATGACGATGGAATATCTCGGCGCGCATTATTTCAAGCGCCTGACCATGATCGAGAGCCTGTTCGGCGATACCCCCCATCATCTGCGGCGGGTCGGGCAGGCTGGCGGGCTGGTCGCTGCCTCCTGAGGCGACTTGCCGGACGGAGGCGCCCCTTGTCATCTTCGGGGCCGCGTCGTTGACTGGTTTGGCCCAGTGCGTGTCCCCGGAGGTGCGATCGTGAGTTCCGGCCTTGTCGCCCTGCTCGACGATATCGCGGCGCTTGCGAAGGTCGCTGCGGCGTCCCTCGACGATGCCGCGAGCCAGGCGGCGAAGGCGAGTGCCAAGGCTGCCGGCATCGTCATCGACGATACGGCCGTGACGCCGCGCTATGCCGTCGGGTTCAGCGCGGATCGGGAACTTCCGATCATCGGGCGGATCGCGCTGGGCTCATTGCGGAACAAGCTGGTATTCCTGCTGCCGGCGGCGCTCCTGCTGGCGCTGTTCGCACCCTGGGCAATCACGCCGCTGCTGATGCTGGGCAGCCTCTATCTCTGCTTCGAGGGAGCCGAGAAGGTCCTGGAACTGGTCCGGCCTCATGGCGCTGATGTCGAAGGCGAGGGCGCCTCGGCGGGGATCGACGCCACCCAGTTCGAGAACCAGAGGATCAGCGGTGCAGTGAGGACCGACTTCATCCTCTCGGCGGAGATCATGGCGATCACGCTCGCAAGCGTGTCTCAGTCCTCGTTCTGGACGCAGGCGCTGGTCCTGGCCATCGTCGGCATCGGGATGACCGCCTTCGTCTACGGTCTCGTCGCGCTGATCGTGAAGGCCGATGATGCCGGCGTTGCTCTGGCGCAGAACGATCACCCCATCTCAAACCTGCTTCACCTTGGGCGTGGCAAACGCCCCGCCGAAGCCGAGCCCAGCACCGTCGACCGCCTGCTGCGGCCCCTGTCCAAGGGATTCGGGCGGGGGCTCGTGGTGAGCATGCCCGTGCTGCTCTCGATCCTCAGCGCTGTCGGGACCGTCGCCATGCTCTGGGTCGGCGGCGGCATCCTGATCCACGGTTTCGAGGGCTATGGCTTCAGTGCGGTGGGGCACCTCATTCACGATGCCGCCGTGGCATCGGGCCGCCCCGTCCCCGGCCTGGGCGCGGTTGTCGAATGGCTGGTGACGGCGGCGCTGTCGGCGGTCGTCGGGCTGGCCGCGGGCGTGGCAACGATGATCGGCGTTCACTTCGCCGTTGCGCCAGTGCTGAAGCTGTTCGGCAAGAGCAAGCCGAAGCTGGTGTAGCTCCTGCCTTCAGTCGAGCCAGGCGGTGAAGGTCTCGACCGGCTCGCGCTCCGGCACGAGCCGGTTCGCAGCTGCGTCAGGGTCGGCATGGCCGATCGCGATGCCGCAGACGACGACCTCGCTCTCGGGGATCGCCAACGCATCGCGCACGACCGGATGAAAGCGGGCAAAAATCGCCTGCGGGCAGGTATCGAGGCCATGCGCCTGGGCAGCGATCAGCAGATTCTGGATGAACATGCCGAGATCGAGCCAGGAGCCGATTTCGAGGTCGCGGTCGATCGTCACCATCAGCGCGACCGGCGCGCCGAAAAAGCGCAGGTTATAAGCCGTCTGCCGCTTCATACCCTCATGGTCACCCCTGGTGACGCCGAGCAGGCCATAGAGGTCCCAGCCGACCTTGCGGCGGCGCGACTGATAGGGCTCGGTGAAGGTCTGCGGGTAGTAGCGGTACTCCTCCGCCGGTTTGAAGTCGGGATCGTCGAGCGCAGCGAGCAACCCGGCTTCCAGCCGTGCCCGGCTCTTGGGGCCGAGCACACGCGCCTTCCAGGGCTGCATATTGGTCCCGCTCGGCGCTTGGGCGGCGAGTTCGAGCAGGAGCCGCACCAGCGCAGGATCGACCGGATCCGGCAGAAAGGCACGCACCGCGCGGCGACTGCGGATGGCCTGTTCGACCATATCCGGTGCAAGCGCGGTGCGTTTGTTCATCCCCGTGCCGCCTCACGCGCCTTCAGGAAGGCGTGGTGCTCGGCGAGCAGGTCGCCGGCGAGCGCCTTGGCGATCAGCGCGCGGGTGTTCTCGATGCCGTAGATCGCGGCGAAGGAGCCGAAGCGCGGGCCTTTGGGCTCACCGAGCAGGATCTCGTAGAGCGTGTTGAACCAGGCGAGCGAGACGCCGGCCGAGCCGTCCTTCTGCACGGTCTTGTAAGGATCGCGTCGGCCGATATCGTAGACCGCGTCCTGGATCGTGCCGGCATCGGTGACGCCTGCAGCCGAGAGTTCGCCGAGCCTGGCTGAGAGATCCTGCAGGGCCTGCCGCTCCTCCAGCGTCGCCGGACGGTATTGTTTGGCTGGCTTCACGAAATCCTGGAAATAGCGGATCGCGTAGCCGACCAGCGCGTCGAGACGCGGATGGGTCGCAGGCGAGGCACCCGGCGCATAGCGGCGCAGGAAGCCCCAGAGCACATCCTTGTCCTCAGCATTGGCGACGGCGACGAGGTTCATCAGCAGCCCGAAGGTGACCTGCGTCTTGGCGGCGTTATCGCCTTCGCCCGAGGCGATCACCTCCGGCGCCGGCGGGTTGCCGTTATGGATATGCCAGACGGGATTGCCGAGCCGGTTCTTCCAATCCTGCCGCTCGTAGCCGCCGAGGAACTGCAGATATTCGTCAGCCGCACGCGGAATGACGTCGAAATGCAGCTTCTTGGCCTCGCGCGGACGCGAGTACATGAAGAGCGCCAGGCTCTCCTGCGAGCCATAGGAGAGCCATTGCTCGATGGTCAGGCCGTTGCCCTTCGACTTCGAGATCTTCTGGCCCTGCTCATCGAGGAAGAGCTCGTAGTTGAAGCCGTCCGGCGGCGTCGCATCGAGGGCGCGCGCGATGGCCGACGAGACCTTGACGGAATCGATCAGGTCCTTGCCGGCCATCTCGTAGTCGATGCCGAGCGCGACCCAGCGCATCGCCCAATCCGGCTTCCATTGCAGCTTGGCATGGCCGCCGGTGATAGGGGTCTCGAAACGCTCGCCGCTCTCCGGGTCGGTCCAGGTGATGGTCCCCTTCTCGACATCGCGCGCCTCGATCGGCACCTGCATGACAATGCGGGTCCTGGGATGGATCGGCAGGAAGGGCGAATAGGTCGCGGCGCGCTCCTCGCGGAGCGTTGGCAGCATGATCTTCATCACCGCGTCGTAGCGCGCCAGCAGCTTCAGCAGGGTCGCGTCGAACTCGCCCGCCCGATAGCTGTCGGTCGAGGACTTGAACTCGTAATCGAAGCCGAACTGGTCGAGGAAGGCACGCAGGCGGGCGTTGTTATGCCGGCCGAACGAGTCATGCGTGCCGAAAGGATCGGGGACCTCGGTCAGCGGCCGTCCGAGATGCTTCGCCAGCAATTCCTTGTTCGGGACGTTGTCCGGCACCTTGCGCAGGCCGTCGAGATCGTCGGAGAAGGCGATCAGCCGCGTCGGCACCGTGTCGTCGGTGAGCACGCGGAAGGCGTGGCGCACCATCGAGGTGCGCGCGACCTCGCCAAAGGTGCCGATATGCGGCAGGCCCGAGGGGCCGTATCCGGTCTCGAAGAGCACCTCTTTCTTGCCCGATTTCTCGATCCGGGCCACGAGCTTGCGTGCTTCCTCGAACGGCCAGGCGGCCGAACGCTGGGCGGCATCCACGAGCGTGGGATCGAAAGCGGACATTTGCGGCGGGTCCTCGTCTGTCTCAAGGTTTTCGGAAGCTCCGGCTTTGACAGATGAGAACGGGCGGCGTCAATCGGTGCCGGCTGTCCTGGGGCGTTGCCTGCCCTGCACCGCATTCATTGCCTGCCCGGGTCGCGTTCGGTCGAATTGCTCTTGCGGCGCATGCGTATAGGCTCCGCTCCGCGATTGGCTCTGTATCGGATACCTCATGGATCACGCTCTCCTCGAAACGCTCAAGACGTGGCGACGACATCTCCACGCGCATCCCGAACTCTCGCTGAAGGAGAGCGCGACGGCTGCCTTCGTTCAGGAGAAGCTGACCGAACTCGGCATTCCCTTTACCGCCGGCATTGGTGGTCACGGCGTCGTCGCGACGCTGAAGCGCGGCAACTCGGACCGCAGCGTCGGATTGCGGGCCGATATGGACGCCTTGCCGATTCTCGAGGCGAATGACCTGCCCTATGTCTCCACGAACAAGGGCGTGATGCACGCTTGCGGCCATGATGGCCACACGACCTCCCTGCTCGGAGCCGCCGCCCTGCTGGCGCGCGACGAAAGCTGGAGCGGGACGGTCCATCTGCTGTTCCAG
Source organism: Allobosea sp. 05T433 (assembly GCF_056396065.1). Classification (NCBI taxonomy): domain Bacteria; kingdom Pseudomonadati; phylum Pseudomonadota; class Alphaproteobacteria; order Hyphomicrobiales; family Alloboseaceae; genus Allobosea; species Allobosea sp. 05T433. Next base: position 120,639 of record NZ_JBFTKS010000012.1, read on the forward strand.
CCTTCGGAGGAGAATGGTGCCGGCGCCCGGGCGATGATCGCCGACGGTCTGTTCGAACGCTTCCCGATGGAGCGCGTCTTCGGATTCCATAACTGGCCCGGCCTGGAAGCCGGCACGGTGGCGGTTCATCACGGACCGGTTATGGCCGAACCCGGCCGATTCCGGATCACCCTGCACGGCACGGCCGGCCATGCCGCCAAGCCCGACCTGACGCGCGATCCGATCGTTGCGATGAGCCATCTGATCGTGGCTCTGCAGACGATCGTCGCCCGCAATGTCGATCCGCTCGACAGCGCGGTCGTCTCGGTCGGCATGGTGCATGGCGGCCAGGCGCCGAACCAGATCCCGTCCAGCGTCACCATCGACGGCACTTTCCGGACCTATCGGCCGGCGGTGCGCGATCGCGTGATCGGGAGCCTCAAGCGCATTGCCAACAGCACGGCCGAGGCCTTCGAGATGCGGGCCGAGATCGAGATCATCACTGGCGGTCGCGCCACGGCGAATACCGAACTGGAGGAAGAGATCTCGGTCGCGGCAGCGAAGCAGGCTGGTCTGACTGTTCGGCGCGACGTGCCGCCGAGCACCGCGAGCGAGGATTTCTGCCATTTCATGGCGGACAGGCCGGGCGCCTATGTCTGGATCGGCAATGGCCCGGTGACCGACGGTGGCGAGCTCCACAACGAGCGCTACAACTTCAATGACGATATCCTGCCCGCCACGGCTGGCTGGATGGCAAGCGCGGCCCGCCTGGCGCTCGAGGGCGAGCTCTCCAATACACGCCCCGCGCGATGAAACGGGAGGGAGGCGGGTCCACGGGCTCACCTCCCTCCTGATTCTGCGTGGGGCAACCGAACCTGACGAGATTGGGGCGGCAGCGAGCCTTCGGGGAACCGGGTAGGCCGGGCGCCGATTGCGAGCGCTCCGGACACGAGATCGGCGAGGAGCCTGGGTTGGCTTCCCTTCAGAACGGGCTCACCGGAAAGAACCGCAGATAGAGCCTGGCATAGGTGCCGTCGTCCCAGAGCGATTGGAGCGCATAGTCGATTGCGCGTATGAGGGTCGGGTCATCCTTGCGCGTGAGGAAGCTGACCCCCTCGCCGAAATAGCGGCTTTCCAGGAAGGGGCCGCCGCTGAAGGCGAGCTCGCCGCCGTTGCGGCCGGCGAGCGTGAGTGCAAGCGCGACGCCGTCCCCGAAGACATATTCAACCTCGCCGCTGCGCAATGCGGCAATCGCTGCCGTCAGGCTGGGGGCTTCACGGCGCTGGGCGAAGGGCATCAGACGTTCGAGGAAGGCCTGATGCGCGGAGCCGCTGATGACGGCGATCCGCTTGCCCTGCAACTCGCGGCTGTCGAGTTCCGGCTGAGCACTGCCGCGGGTCGTGACGAAACGGGCAGGGGAACGGAAATAGAGATGGCTGGCGCTGAAACGGGCGCGGATCTGCGGCGTCACCGCCATCGCCGCCGCCAGGACGTCGCCGCGCCCTTCGGCCAGGGAATCGAGCAGCGTGTCGAAGCGGCGGGCCTGAACCGTGCAGGTCCACAGCATCCTCTCGCAGACCGCACGGGCGAGCTCGACCGAGAAACCGGTCAGCGCGCCGTCCGGCGCAGCAAAATGTAGCGGCGGATAGTCGTCGTCGGTCAGGAAACGAACCACGCGTGGGGGCCCGGGCTCCGGCCGATCGAGCCTGATCTTGCCGTCCCAGAAATTGGGGACGGTCGCGGGAGATTGCGCCGCAGCTGTGCCGGCTATCAGGAGGCCAAGGCAGAATGTGGGGGCAAGGAGGGCGAGCCGCTTCATGGCCGCATCTGGCGACAGGGGGCGAGCCTGATCAAGAGGTTTCGCTATTCGCATGTGGAACCCTGTCCCTGCAGGAGAGGGTTCCACATGCGCTGTTGCTTTCCTGGCTTCGGCCTCAGGCCGCCAGCGCCGCCGCCGTTGCCTTCGCGCCCTGCGAGAACAGGCTATCGAGCTGCCGGGCGACAGCCTTGGTGAAGGCCGTCTCGCGCGGCAGATCGCTACCGAAGATCGCTTCGATGCCGAGAAGGCCGCTGCTCAGCGCCTGCGCATTCCGGCCCGCCTGCGTCGCGATGCGGGCGAATTCGCCCGCCAGCGGGTCGCGGACATCGATGACGGTGCCCGTCTCGTCCGTGCCGGTGACGTAACGCATCCAGGCCGCGACGCCGAGCGCAAGGTGATCGATCGGCGCACCGGCCTTGAGGCGTTCGCGGATCGTGCCGAGCAGACGCTGCGGCAGCTTCTGCGAGCCGTCCATGGCGATCTGCCAGGTACGGTGGCGAATGGCGGGGTTGTGGAAGCGGGTGAGCAGCGCGCCGGCATAGTCGGTGAGATCGACGCCTTGCGGAGCGGGCACGGTCGGGATGATCTCGGCCCAGAGCCCCTGCAGGAAGCGGGCGAGCACCGGATCGCCGCTCGCCTCGGCCACGGTCTCGTGGCCGGAGAGATAGCCGAGATAGGCGAGGCTGGAATGGGCACCATTGAGCATGCGCAGCTTCATGAACTCGAAGGGCGCGACCTCGGAGACCATCTGGGCGCCGACTTCGTCCCATGCGGGCCTGCCACTGGCAAAACGATCCTCGACCGCCCATTGCCGGAAGGGTTCTCCGATCACCGGTGCGGCGTCTTCGACACCGAGCAGGCCGGCGGCCTCCGCGATGTCGGCGTCGGTGGTGGCGGGCACGATGCGGTCGACCATCGTCGCCGGGAAGGCTCCATTCGCTTCGATCCAGGCTGCAAGCGTATCGTCCTGCAGAGCTGCGAAGTCGCGCACCAGGCCGCGCAGGACCTTGCCGTTATGCGGAAGGTTGTCGCAGCTCAGCGCGGTAAAGGGAGCGAGGCCTTCGGCCTTTCGCAGCTTCAGGGCGGCGACGATCAGGCCAATGGCCGAGCGCGGGGCATCGGGATGTTCCAGATCGTGAACAATGTCGGGATGATCCTGCCGCAGTCGGCCGGTGGCCGGGTCGTGGCAATAGCCCTTCTCGGTCACGGTCAGCGAGACGATGCGCGTTTCGGCGGCGGCGAGACGTGTGACGAGAGCGGCGGGATTCTCGGGCGCGACGAGCACATCGAGCACGGAACCGATGATGCGCATCTGCGGGCCGTCTGGAGCCCGCTTCAGGAAGCTGTAGAGACCGCCTTGTGGCTTCAGCCTGTCGCGCTGGTCGGGGCGCTGCAGGCTGGCGCCGTTGATACCCCAGGCGCCGAAAGCGTGCTCGAGCGCATCATCCGTATATTCGCAGAGATGGGCGCGGGCGAAGGCGCCGAGCCCGAGATGCACGATGCCGGGCTTCAGCCCTGCGCGCTCATAGGATGGACGGCGGACAGTCTTGGGCAGGCTGCCAAGGGTTTGCGGCGACAGTCTGGTCAATGGAACACTCTTGGCAGCCAGAGGGAGATTGCAGGGACATAGGTCACCAGCAGGAGTACGGCAACGCTGGCGCCGTAGAAGGGCCAGATCGTCCGCATCGATTCCCCGATCGAGACGCGCCCGATGGCACAGGCGACGAACTGTACCGATCCGACCGGCGGCGTGTTCAGGCCGATGCCGGCGTTCAGGATCAGGATCACGCCGAAATGCACGGGGTCGACGCCAAAGGCCTTCACAACCGGCAGAAAGATCGGCGTGCAGATGATGATCATCGGCGCCATGTCCATGAACGTGCCGAGCACGAGCAGGATGAGATTGATCATCAGCAGGATGACGAGCGGGTTGTCCGAGACCGCCTTCATCGCGCCGATCGTCGCTTGCGGCACCTGCAGGAAGGCCATCAGCCAGCCGAAGGCGCCGGCCGTCCCGATCACCAGCAGTACCATAGCCGTGGTGCGAACCGCGCCAAGGGTCGCTTCGACAAAGGCCGTCCAGGTGAGCTGGCGATAGACGAAGATGGTGACGAGGACGGCGTAGACGACAGCCACGCAGGAGGATTCCGTTGCGGTGAAAACGCCGGACCGGACCCCGCCGAAGATGATGAAGATCAGCAGGATGCCGGGCAGCGCCAGCACCATGTAGCGGCCCACCGCAGCAAATCCCGGAAACGCCTCGCGCGGATAGCCGCGCCGGACCGCGACGGCCCAGGCCGCAACCATCAGCGCAGCACAAAGCATCAGCCCGGGGATGATGCCGGCGGTAAACAGATCGGCGATCGAGATGTTTCCGCCCGCCGAGAGCGAATAGATGATCATGTTGTGCGAGGGCGGGATCAGCAGCGCGATGATCGCCGCATTGGCCGTGACATTGACCGCATAGTCCGCGTCGTAGCCGCGTTTGACCATTTGCGGGATCATCAGGCCGCCGACGGCGGATGCATCCGCGACGGCCGAGCCGGAAATGCCGCCGAACAGCGTGCAGGTGACGACATTGACCTGCCCCAGGCCGCCGCGCAGATGGCCGACGAGACTCGAGGCCATCTGGATCAGGCGCTCGGCGATGCCGCCGCGGATCATCAGGTCGCCGGCATAGATGAAAAACGGAATCGCCATCATGGCGAAGGCGTTCATGCCGGAATTCATCTGCTGGAAGACGACGACCGGCGGCAGGCCCATATAGACGACGGTGGCGATCGACGACATGCCCAGGCAGAAAGCCACGGGCACGCCGATGAGGAGAAGCAGCGCGAAGGTACCAAAGAGGATCCAGAGTTCCATCGCTCAGACTTCCTGTGCGCTGCCGAAATGCGTGAAGCCGAGCGGGGCGGATTTCGCCTTGGTGAGAAAGAGCATGAGCTTTTCGAAGGAGAAGAGGGCGATCAAGGCGCCGCCGACCGCGATGGGGACATAGTCCCAGCCGCGCGAGATGCCGATGATCGGCAGGCGGTCGCTCCAGGTCCCGATGGCGAGCTGCGCGCCATAGACCAGCATGGCGAGGCCGAAGGCAATCACCAGAAGCTCGGTCAGGATGATCAGCCCGTTGCGCAGCGGCGGCGGCGACATGGCGAGGCCGACCTCGAAGCCGAGATGATCGCTCTCGCGCACGCCGACTGCGGCGCCGAGCAGGATGAACCAGGACATCAGGAAGAGGGCGCTGGCCTCGACCCAGATCGGCGTGTCGTTCAGCACATAACGCCCGAAGACGCCCCATGCGACGATCACGGTCATGGCGACAAGACCTGCCCCGGCGATGACCAGTGCAATGAGGCAGAGCTTGGCGCCCAGCCGGGTCAGGATTTGTGCAAGGAGAAGCATCAAGACGCTCCGGCGCCGCGTGAGGCGCTTTTTCCCGGGTGATGCTGGCTTGTTCCAGTTTCGCCGGCGGTGAAAACCGCCTGCGAAGCGGGATCGTCAGAACCGCTCCACCCGGGGAAGGCCGAAAAGGAGACGCAAGTGACTGGGCGCGGCCGGAAGGGCCGCGCCGGCCTTCACTTCACCGCCTGGATGGCAGCCACCATCTCCTTGAGCTTCGGATCGGTGACGAACTTGTCGTAGACGGGCTTCATCGCATCGATGAAGGGCTGCTTCTCGACCGTGTTGATCTGTGCGCCGCCAGCTTTGACCTTGGCTTCCGACTCCTTCTCGCGCGCATCCCAGAGCTCGCGCATCTTGGCGACGGATTCCTTGGCTGCGGTCTTGATCAGCGCCTGGTCCGCCGCGTTGAACTTGTCGAAGCTGCGCTTCGACATCACGAGCACCTCCGGCGAGAGCGAGTGCTCGGTGGTCGAATAGAACTTCGAGACCTCGAAATGGCGGGTCGACTCGTAGGACGGCCAGTTGTTCTCGGCGCCGTCGATGACGCCGGTCTGCAGCGCCGAATAGACTTCGCCGAACGGCATCGGGGTGGCATTGGCGCCGAGCGCCGAGACCAGAGCCACGAACATGTCGGACTGCTGGACGCGAATCTTCATGCCCTTCATGTCGGCTGGCGAGCCGATCGGGCGCTTGCCGTTATAGAAGGAGCGCGAGCCGGAATCGTAGAAGGCGAGGCCGATCAGGTCGTGCTTCTCAAAATCCTTGAGCAGGTTGTCGCCGATCGGGCCGTCCATGACTTTCCGCATATGATCGACCGAGCGGAAGATGAAGGGCAGCGAGGGTATGTTGGTCGCCGGGATCAGGTTGTTGAACGGCGCCATGTTGATGCGGTTCATGTCGATGACGCCAAAGCGCGTCTGATCGATCGTATCCTTCTCCTGGCCGAGCTGGGCGGAGTGGAAGACGTTGATCTTGATGCGTCCATTGGTCCGCTGATCCAGCAGCTGGCCCATGTATTTGACCGCTTCGATGGTCGGATAGCCGTCAGGGTGGATGTCGGTGGAGCGCAGGGTGACGTTCTGCGCCTGAGCCGCGCCGACGGTCGCTGCGATGAAAGCCGCGCCGACGAGCGCGGAGACTGTCCGTCTTGTAAGCATGTTCCTGTTCCTCCCGTTTGAATAGATCGCCGGATTTTCCCGGTCGTTCTTGCCCCGTGTTCGGGAGCCGTGCCGCCCCATGCCGGCTTCGGCCTTAGAGAAATTCCCTCCGCATCGGCGTGAAGGAATCGATCAACTGCCCGGCCTCGATGGCGACGACGCCATGGACGAGGTTTTCGGGCACGAAGAAGCTGTCGCCGGCCGCTAGCCTGCTGGTCCTGCCGTCAATCGTGACGTCGAAGACGCCGCTCTCGACATAGGACGCCTGACGATGCGGGTGCTGGTGCGCCTTGCCGATGGCTCCGGCCTCGAAGACGACGCGGACGATCATCAGGTCGGGCCCATAGGCCATGATCTTGCGCTTCACGCCGGGCTCGGTCGCCTGCCAGGCGAAGTCGCGCTCATGCTGGAAGAAGGAGTTGAGACGCTCGCTCATCGTGCCAGCCAGCCTCCATCGACGGGGATGATCGCACCATGCACGTAGGCCGCCGCGTCGCTTGCAAGGAAGACGGCAGCCCCGCCGATATCCGAAGGCTTGCCCCAACGACCAGCCGGGATGCGGGCAAGGATGGCGGCGTTACGGTCGGCATCCTCGCGCAGGGCCTGCGTGTTGTTGCTCTCGACATAGCCGGGGGCGATCGCGTTCACATTGATGCCCTTGCCCGCCCATTCGCAGGCCAACAGCCGGGTCAGGCCGGCAAGCCCGCTCTTGCTCGCGGTATAGGAGGCGACGCGGATACCGCCCTGGAAGGAGAGCAGCGAGGCGATGTTGACGATGCGCCCGCTGCGGCCGGCCGCGAGCGCTGCCTTCGCAAAGGCCTGGGACAGGAAGAAACTCGCCTTGAGGTTCACGTTCATGACCTCGTCCCAGTCGCTCTCGCTGAAATCGAGAGCGTCGGCGCGGCGGATGATACCGGCATTGTTGACGAGAATATCGAGCGGACCGGCGGCTTCGCTGGCTCTGGTGACGGCCTCGGCTGCGATCCCGGGTTGCTGCAGATCGACGGCGAGCGGCAGGCAGCGTCCGCCGGCACTGGTGATCATTGCCACCGTCTCGGTCATGGACGAGCGGCCGGCGGCGACGACCGTGGCTCCGGCCTCAGCCAGCGACAGCGCAATGCCCTGGCCGATGCCGGTATTGGCGCCTGTGACGAGCGCCGTGCGCCCGACGAGATCGAAGGGCGCACGCGCAACCATCAGCGCAGCATCTCGACGGGCGCGGCGTCCATGTCGGTGAACTCGACATTGTCGCCGGCCATGGCCCAGACGAAGGCGTAGTTCGAGGTGCCGCAGCCGCAATGGATCGACCAGTTCGGCGAAATCACGGCCTGCTCGTTGGCGACGAGCAGATGCCGGGTTTCGGTCGGTTCGCCCATGAAATGGAAGACGCGATGGGCCGGGTCGAGGTTGAAATAGAGATAGGCTTCCATCCGCCGCGTATGGGTGTGGCAGGGCATGGAGTTCCAGACCGAGCCGGGCTCGAGTGCCGTCATGCCCATGACGAGCTGGTTGGTGCCGGTCGTGTTCGGCATGATGTATTGCCGGATGGTGCGCTTGTTCGAGGTCTCGGCCGAGCCGAGATGCAGCGTATTGGCATCCGACTGGCGGATGAGCTGATGCGGCGCCTCGCGATGGGCGGGGGCGCTGGTCAGGTAGAACTTGGCGGGGTTGGCCGGATCGGCGCTGGAGAAGCTGACCTCCTTCGCGCCCAGTCCGACATAGAGCGCGTCGAGGTTCGGCAGTGCGAACTGCTTGCCGTCGACGGTGACCGTGCCGGCGCCGCCGATATTGATTACCCCGAGTTCGCGGCGCGCCAGGTAGAAGGGCGTGCCGGTCGGAGCGAAGGGATCGAGCGTCAGCGGCTTGCTCACCGGGGTGGCGCCGCCGACGATCATGCGGTCGTAATGGCTGTAGGTCCGCGTCAGCTCACCCGGCACGAAGATGCGCTCGACCAGGAAGTCCTGACGCAGTGCCTCGGTGTCGTAGCGCTTCACATCGCGTGGATGCGCGGCCTGGCGTTCGTCGATCGAGCTCGCTGCGCTGGTCACAGGCGGTAGGCCTCCTTGGCCAGGCGATAGGCGAGGTCGTAGGCCACCTCCGCCGCCTCGTCCTCGCCGAGGCGATGCTCGGCGACGAGCTTGGCGAGATAGGTGCAGTCGCAGCGGCGAGCGACGTCGTGACGGGCCGGAATCGAGAGATAGGCGCGCGTGTCGTCGTTGAAGCCGACGGTATTGTAGAAGCCTGCGGTCTCCGTCGTGAGCTCGCGGAAGCGCAGCATGGCTTCCGGCGCGTCGAGGAACCACCAGCCGGGTCCGAGCTTCAAAGCGGGATAATGTCCGGCGAGCGGCGCGAGTTCGCGGGAATAGACGGTCTCGTCGAGCGTGAAGGCGATGACCGTCAGGTTGGGTTCGTTGCCCACCGCATCGAGCAGCGGCTTCAGTGCCGAAACGTAATCCACGCCGCGCGGGATATCGCAGCCCATATCGCGGCCGAAGGTTTCGAACAGCATCGGGTTATGGTTGCGGACGGAGCCGGGGTGGATCTGCAGGACGAAGCCGTCATCGAGGCTCATCTTCGCCATCTCGGTGAGCATCTGACCGCGGAACAGGTCGGCATCCTCGGCCGAGAACTTGCCCTTCAGGATCTTGGCGAAGAGCTTCTCGCTTTCGGCCTGCGAGAGATTTGCCGTGCGCGCGGTGGCGTGGCCATGGTCCGAGGAGGTCGCGCCGCGCTGTTTGAAATAGGCCCGGCGAGCGCGGTGGGCCGCGAGATAGCCGGTCCAGTTCGTGACATCTTCGCCGGTCAGCTCGCCGAACTGTGCGAGATTGTCCTTGAAGCCCTCGAATTCGGGGTCGACGACGCTGTCCGGCCGATAGGCCGTGACGACCTTGCCGCCCCAGCCGGATTCCCGGATCATGTCGTGCCATTTCAGGTCGTCGAGCGCGCCCTCGGTGGTCGCGATCGCCTCGATGTTGAAGCGCTCGAACAGGGCGCGGGGACGAAACTCCGGCTGCTCTAGCTTTTCGGCGATGCGGTCGTAGATGCGGTCCGCATTCTCCGGGCTCAGGCGCTCGTTGATGCCGAAGACCCCGGACAGGGCATGCTCGAACCAGAGCCGGGTCGGCGTGCCGCGGAACAGCCGCCAATGGCTGGCGAAGAGCCGCCAGATCGCGCGGGTATCGGTCTCGACCGGGCCGCCATCCTTGCGGGCGATGCCGAGCTGCTCGAGCCTGACGCCCTGCGAGTAGAGCATCCGGAAGATGTAATGGTCGGGCTTGACCAGCAGCGTCGCCGGATCCGGGAACGGCTTGTCCTCGGCGAACCAGCGCGGGTCGGTATGGCCGTGTGGCGAGATGATCGGGAGATCGCGAATCCCGGCATAGAGACGGCGCGCGATGCCTCGCGTCACCGGATCGGCAGGAAACAGGCGATCATCGTGCAGCAACATCAGCAATCTGTCCCGATAGGCCCGCGACTGTACGGGCGAGAAGCGTATCGGATCAATATACTAATATACTAGTATGTCAAAAGTGATTGTGGTAGCGCCTAAGGAGGGTGGCGCTCACAGGGCTTAGGCCGGAGCGTTCGGGAGACATGGGTGGCTGGGACGGGACGATGAACGAGCTCGCAGGCGGCCGCGGCCATGCGGCGGATAATCGACGCGAGCGCCGCCCCCTGGGGCGGGCCGTGGCTCCCGCCGGGCGCTCGACGGCCGCTTCACTGGTTCAGGACGATCTCCGACGCGCCATCCTCGCCATGGAGCTGAGGCCCGGCGTGCCGCTCTCCGAGAAGGAGCTGACGGCGCGCTTCGGCGTCAGCCGTACCCCGGTCCGCGAAGCGCTGATCCGTCTCAAGGAAGAGGGGCTGGTCGAGATCTTTCCGCAGGCGGGGACTTTCGTTGCGCGCATCCCGACCGGGGCTATTCCCGAAGCGGTCTTCATCCGGCAGGCGCTGGAATGCGCGACCGTGGAATTGCTTGCCCGCATCGCGACGCCGGAGGCCATCGCCCGACTTGATGCCACGGTCGCGCGCCTGCACGAAGCCTTCGATATCGGCGATCAGGAGAATTTCCATCTCGCGGACGAAGCCTTTCACGAGACGCTGGCCGATGCCGCCGGGTATCCCGGTATCTGGAAAATCGCACAGGCGGCGAAAAGCCAGATCGACCGCTGCCGACGCATGACCCTGCCGGTGCCCGGGCGCATGGCGATGGTGATCCGCGAGCACCTGTCGATCGTCGATGCCATCCGCAAGGGCCGCGCCACCGAGGCGGTTGCGGCGATGCGCACCCATCTCGGCACGCTCCTGCCCGATCTCGTGCATCTTCAGGCAAAGCATCCAGATTACTTCGTCTGACGCGATCGGTCTGTCGCGTGGACGAAACGGAAGAGCCGTCTTGCGCCGGGCCCATCTCCCGCGCCATCTTGCGCCGCGACATGCATGGGAGTGGCTGATGACGACGCGGCGTGACCTTCTTGCCGGAGCAGGCGCAGCCGCGCTGGCGGCCCAGTTGCCTTTCGTTGCTCTGGCGCAGGCCAAGGACAGCGTCATCATTGCGATGACGCTGGAACCGCCGACGCTCGACCCGACCTCGGGCGCGGCGCAGGCGATCCGCGAAGTTACCTTGCAGAACATCTTCGAAGGCCTGGTCAAGATGGACCGGACCGGCAAGATCGTGCCCTGCCTCGCCGAAAGCTGGGAGATCGCACCCGACAATATCACCTACAGCTTCAAGCTGCGGCGGGGCGCGACGTTCCATGACGGCACCCCGTTCAGCTCCGAACAGGTCAGGTTCTCGTTCGAGCGGGCCGTGGCTCCGGAATCGACCAACGCCCAGCGCCAGCTGTTCACGCCGATCGCGGAGATCGCGACGCCTGATCCGGCGTCCGTGGTCATCAGGCTGAAACAGCCGACGGCGAATTTCCTCTACGGTCTCGCCTGGGGCGATGCGGTGATCGTGGCGCCAGCGAGCGCCGCCAACAACAAGACCAATCCGGTTGGCACCGGCCCGTTCAAGTTCGTGCGCTGGAATCGTGGCGACAGGCTCGAGCTCGAACGCTTCGACGGCTATTGGGGGGAGAAGCCGACACTCGCCAAGGCGACCTTCCGCTTTATCGCCGATCCGCAGGCGCAGGTCGCCGCGTTGCGGGCCGGGGATGTCCACGCGCAAACCAATCTGGCGGCCCCTGAAGCCGTGCCGCAGCTCAAGGCTGATCCCAAGCTCAAGGTCAGTTTCGGCAAGACGGAGGGCGAGGTCATCCTCGCCATCAACAATGCCAAGGCGCCGTTCAACGATCTGCGCGTGCGTCAGGCGATCGCTCATGTGCTCGACCGCAAGACGATCGCGCTCGGGGTCTACGGCTTCGATGTCGACCTGATCGGCAGTCATTTCTCACCATTGCATCCGGCCTATATAGACCTGACCGGCACCTATCCGGTCGATATCCCCAAGGCCAAGGCGCTGCTGGCCGCGGCCGGCTTCCCGAACGGCTTCTCCTGCACGCTGAAACTGCCGCCGCCGACCTATGCCCGGCGTTCGGGCGAGATCATTGCGGCGCTGCTTGCGCAGATCGGCATCAACGCCTCGATCGAGCCGCTCGAATTCCCGCAATGGCTGGAGCGCGTCTTCCGCGGCAAGGATTTCGACCTGAGCGTGATCGCCCATACCGAACCGCTCGACATCAATATCTATGCCCGCGACGACTACTACTTCCAGTACAAGAACCCCGAGTTCAAGGCACTGATGGCGAAGATCGACGTCACCCTCGACGAGGGCCAACGCAATGAGATGTACAGGCAAGCCCAGCGCATCCTGGCGCGCGATGCGGTCAACGGCTTCCTCTTCATCCTGCCGAAGATCACGGTGACGGCGGCCGGGCTGGACGGGATGTGGACGGATTGGCCGCTCCCGATCACGCCGCTCGCCGAGGTGCGCTGGCGCTAGGTCGTGCTGTCGTTCCTGGCGCGCCGGTGCGTGGCGCTTGTCGCCACTCTGCTTGGTGCGGCGCTGGTGATCTTCATCGCGCTCGAGGTGCTGCCGGGCGATCCGGCTGCCGTGACGCTTGGGCTCAATGCGGCTCCCGAGGCGCTGGCGGCCCTGCGCCTGGAGATGGGGCTCGACAAGCCGGCACTGGTCCGTTTTCTCGCCTGGATTTCGGGCCTCCTGACCGGCGATCTCGGCCTGAGCTACACCTATCGTGTGCCGGTGGCCCAGCTGATCGGCGAGCGGATGGCTGTCACCCTGCCATTGGCGCTGGGGGCGATCATGCTGGCTACATCGATTGGCGTTCCACTTGGCTTGCTCGCCGCAGCCAATCATAATCGGCCGACCGATGCGGCCGTGATGGTCTTCGCGCAGCTCGGGCTGGCTGTTCCGAATTTCTGGTTCGGCCTCTTGCTCGTGCTGCTTTTCGCGATCGGGCTCGGCTGGTTTCCGGCCGGCGGTTTCCCGGGCTGGCAGGCCGGGCCGGCTGCTGCCGTGAAGGCGCTGCTGCTGCCGGCCCTCGCGCTCGCCCTGCCGCAGGCGGCGATCCTGGCCAGGGTGACGCGCTCCTCGATGCTCGACACGCTGCAGGAGGATTTCGTCCGTACCGCTCGCGCCAAGGGACTGGCAGAACCGGTCACGGTGGTCAGGCATGCACTGCGCAACGCCTTGATTCCGGTCGTTACCATCATGGGGCTGCAATTCTCGGTGCTGATCGCCGGCGCGATCATCATCGAGAATGTCTTTGCGCTGCCGGGGCTCGGGCGCCTCGTCTTCCAATCGATCACCCAGCATGACCTGATCGTCGTGAAGGATCTGGTGATGCTGTTTGCCGGCCTCGCCATCCTGGTGAATTTTGCGGTCGAGCTCGTCTATGGGCTCATCGACCCGCGCCTGAGGGAGGCGTCGTGACACCGGCCGGTGCGTCGGCCCCGGTCTCGGCGAAACGCTGGTGGACGGGCCCCTCCTTCCTGATCGGTTTCGCGCTGACCGGGATCATCGTTGCGGGGGCGCTGCTGTCCTATGTCTGGACGCCCTATCCGCCGACGCAGATGATGATCCTGAATCGCCTGAAGCCCCCTTCGGCGACGAACTGGTTCGGGACCGACCAATTCGGTCGCGACGTCTTCTCGATGATCATGGTGGGCGCCCGCAACTCGCTGGCGGTCGGGCTCGGCGCGGTCGGGTTCGGTCTGGTGCTCGGCACAACGCTCGGTCTGCTGGCGGCGATCCGGCGCGACGGCTTCCTCGACAACCTGATCATGCGCACGGCCGACTTCACCCATGCCTTCCCGGCGGTGCTGACGGCGATCATGATCACGGCGATCGCCGGGCCGGGCATGCTCAACGCCATCGTCGCGATCGGCATCCTGAACCTGCCTTATTTCGCGCGCCTGGCGCGCGGGGTGGCGATTCAGGTCTGGACGCGGGATTATATCCAGGCGGCGCGGGCGGCCGGGCTCGACAATGTGCAGATCAGCGTCCGCCATGTCCTGCCGAATGTTGCTGGCGTCATCGTCGTACAGGCGACGATCCAGTTCGCACTGGCGATCCTGGCGGAGGCGGGGCTGTCCTATCTCGGGCTCGGCACGCAGCCGCCGAATCCGTCCTGGGGACGCATGCTGAACGAGGCGCAGACCTTCATGGCGGTGCAGCCATGGCTCGCTATCTTTCCCGGCGCGGCGATTGCCATCGCGGTGCTCGGCTTCAATCTGCTCGGCGACGGCCTGCGCGATGCCATCGACCCGCGCCTGCGCCGAAGCCGCTGAGTGACGATGAGGATGAGACGATGACCGATCTTGCCGATCTGAGCGCGACGGAGCTTCTCGCCGGCTATGCCGCACGGACATTCTCGCCGGTCGAGGCGACCGAGGCGGTGATCGCACGGATTACCGCATGGGAGCCGCAGCTCAAGGCGCTCTATGCCTATGATCCCGCCGCGGCGCGAGCGATGGCGAAGGCCTCCGAGATGCGCTGGCTGAAGGGGGAGGCGCTGGCTCTCGACGGGGTGCCCGGCACGATCAAGGAGAACATCGCGACCAAGGGCGTGCCGGTGCCGCTCGGCACGGCCGCGCGCGATCTCGAGCCGGCATCGGCGGACGCACCGCCGGCGGCGCGGTTGAGGGAGGCCGGCTGCGTCATCCTCGCCAAGACGACGATGCCGGATTACGGCATGCTCTCCTCGGGTTTGTCGAGCTTTCACGAACTCGCCTGCAACCCCTGGGACCTGACCAAGAATCCTGGCGGCTCCTCGGCTGGGGCGGGTGCGGCGGGAGCTGCGGGCTATGGGCCGCTTCATGTCGGCACCGATATCGGTGGCTCGATCCGCCTGCCGGCCGGCTGGTGCGGCTTGGTCGGCCTCAAGCCGAGCTTTGGCCGCGTGCCGATCGACCCGACCTATTACGGCCGCGTCGCCGGGCCGATGACCCGCTCGGTCGCGGATGCGGCGCTGATGATGCGGGAACTGTCCCGGCCGGACAGGCGCGATGGCATGAGCCTGCCGCCACAGGAGATCGACTGGCTGGCGCTGGAGTTTGACGTCAAGGGCTTGCGGCTGGGGCTCCAGGTCGATGCCGGAGTCGGGCTTGCCGTCGAGCCGCATACCCGGGCTGCGATCGAGGCGGCGGCCAGGGCCTTTGTGGCGGCTGGCGCGATTGTCGAGCCGGTTGCGCCCTTCCTGACCCGCGAAATGCTGGACGGGCTTGATGATTTCTGGCGGCAGCGCGCCTGGGTCGACATTGGCGGCCTGTCGGATGCCAGGCAGGGACGGGTTCTGCCCTATATCTACGCCTGGGCCGAGGGCGGCCGGAATCTGAGTGGCGAAAGAGTCTATCGCGGGATGAGCCAGATGCTGGCGATGCGCGATGCGGCGCTGAAAGCCTGTGCACCGTTCGATTTCGTGCTGTCGCCGGTTTCCCCTGTGCCGGCCTATGCGGCTGAGCTGGCCTCGCCCATCCACGACCCTGAGCGGCCCTTCGAGCACATCGCGTTCACGGTCTCAGCGAACATGTCGGATCAGCCGGCGGTCTCGGTCCATGCCGGGCTTACTCCCGAGGGGTTGCCGATCGGCTTGCAGATCACCGGGCGGCGGTTCGACGATCTCGGCGTGTTGAGAATGGCGCGGGCCTGGGAAATTCTACGCGGCAGCGAGGTGCCATGGCCTGCGCCGCCACAGACCGTGTGAGGGTTCAGAACAGCGCGGTCGGCGCGAACTGCGCCACCAGCATCAGGGCGAAACTGATCACGCCAAGGCCGGCGCCGGTGAGGGCCAGCATCGTCACGCCGGTGATGATCGCGGCCGAGGAAATCACGATCGCGATCTGAAGCAGGCCTGAGACGATGTCGTATTTGTCGTCGCGGGCCGCTGCGATGTCACGCACGGCCTCGGCCGTCTTGGCGCGCGCGACCAGTTCCTTGCGGCCTTCATTGGTCTCGGGCTCCGAATCATAGCGCGCAATCGTCTGCTTCCAGCCGTCGATGCGCTTCTGCATGCGCTCGCGGGTGGCGGGGTCCGTCGCGGCTGCGAGATCGATCTCCATCGCCTCCGCGGCCGTGCGCAGTGTGGTGCCGCGGATCGTCTTGGCCTGGAAGAATGACCAGAGATTCGAAGCCTCGATGTTCTTGGCGATCGATTCCTGCTCGGCGTTCTTGCCGCCGATTTCTGAGAAGGCCAGCATCAGGGCGAGCATCGCGATGAGCAGGGCGATGCGCTTGTTGCTGCCGCTGGTGGCGGTTTCGGTGACGTCGGCTGCTGGCGAAGACATGCGATTCTGGTTCCCCCCGGAGACGGCGGGCAATGGCCGGGTTCCGCGGCGGAATCAAGGGGGCTCGCTCGCCTTGGGCTCTCATCGTTGGGCGCGGGGATGGGCCGCATCATAAGCCGCCATCAAACGGGCCGAATCGATGCGGGTATAGATTTGCGTCGTCGAGAGGGACGCGTGCCCGAGTAGCTCCTGGATGGCCCTTAAATCGCCGCCACGCCCGAGCAGATGGGTCGCGAAGGAATGGCGCAGGCTATGCGGGGTCGCAGACGAGGGCAGGCCGAGCGCGCCGCGCAGGCCCTCGACCGCGAGCTGGATGATGCGGGGCGAGAGCGGTCCACCCTTGGCGCCGAGGAAGAGCGGGCCCTCCGGCGGCAATCGCCAGGGGCAGAGCGAGAGATACTCCTCGATCGCGGTGACCACGACCGGCAGAACAGGCACCATGCGGGTCTTCTGGCCCTTGCCGATCACGGTCAGCGTATCCGATGCGCTCCTTGGTGCCTGCGCGCGCGACAACCCAAGCGCCTCGGAGATGCGCAGGCCGCAGCCATAGAGCAGGGCGAGCACGGCTGCGTCTCGTGCCAGGATCCAGGTTTCGCGGTCCTCGCCGGCGCGGATATCGGCCTGCATCACGGCCTTTGCGGCCTTGGCATCAAGCGGGCGCGGCAGCGATTTTCCAATGCGCGGCCCGCGCGTCGCGGCAAAGGCCGAGGCCGTGAGCTTGCCGGTGCGTTCTCCGAAGCGGGCAAAGGAGCGCAGCGAGGCAAGCTGGCGCATCAGTGTGCGGTTGCCGACGCCGTCACGCCGACGCTGGCCGAGAAAGGCTCGCAAGTCGAGCGGCTTCAGCGCTGCCAGATTCTCGAGGGTCGGCTTGCCGCCGAAATGGCCGTCGAGAAAGGTGGAGAACTGCGCAAGGTCGCGGCCATAGGCCTCGAGCGTCTTGGGTGAAAGACGGCGCTCGCTGGCGAGATGGACGAGCCAGTTTTGGCGCAGGGTCTCGAAATCGGTCATCGGCGTCCCCTGTGGTCTGAGCCGAGCATGACGCCCCTGCCTTAACAGGGACCGAATCGATGCTAGACACGGGCGCATGAGCGAGGTTGAGACAGGCATCGAAACAGGCGGCACGGTCGACGTGCTGATCCCGCTCGCGCTCGATCAGGCGTATAGTTATGCGGTTCCAGACGGGCTCGCGCTCAAACCCGGCGATATCGTGCAGGTGCCGCTGGGCCCGCGCGAGACTGTGGGCGTCGTCTGGAGCCTGGGCTCGGGGCGTGGTGGCAACCTGAAGCGCGTCAGCGCCAAAATGGACATGCCGCCGCTCGATCCGGCCCTGATGAAGCTGGTCGACTGGGTCGCTTGGTACACGCTTGCGGCCAAGGGTTCGGTGCTGGCGCTTGCGCTGCGGCGCCCGCCCGATGATACGCCGGAACGACCGAAGATGGGCGTCCGACTCGTCGGGCCGCCGCCCCAGCGCATGACGCCGGCCCGGGCGCGAGCCATCGCGGCGGCGGAGGGCGGCCTGCTGATCGCGAAATCGGCGCTGGCCGAGACGGCCTCGGTGAGTGGGGCGGTGATCGATTCGCTCGTCGATGCGGGGACTTTTGCCATCGAGGCGCTGCCGCGCGGTGAGGTCGTCGACATTCCCGACCCGGATCACGCGCGACCGGCCCTGTCGGCGGGACAGGCCGCGGCGGCGACGGCACTGGTTGCGTCCGTCAAGGCGGCGGCCTCCGGCGTGACCCTGCTCGAGGGCGTCACGGGGTCGGGCAAGACGGAGGTCTATTTCGAAGCTGTGGCGGAGGCGATCCGGCTCGGTCGCCAGAGCCTGATCCTGATGCCGGAAATCGCGCTGACGGCGCAGTTTATCGACCGCTTCGAGGCCCGGTTTGGCGTGCGGCCCGGGCTTTGGCACTCGGCAGTCTCGGGGCGGCGGCGGGAGCGGCTGCAGGCGGCGATCGCAAGCGGCGAGGCGAGAGTGGTGGCGGGCGCGCGCTCGGCCCTGTTCTTGCCCTACCGTGATCTCGGGCTGATCGTGGTCGATGAAGAGCACGAGGCCGCCTACAAGCAGGAGGACGGCGTCAGCTATCACGCCCGCGACATGGCGGTGGTGCGCGGCATGATCGAGAAGGCGCCGGTCATCCTCACCTCTGCGACGCCATCGCTGGAAACGCGCGTCAATGCCGAGCGCGGGCGCTATGCCTATCTGAAACTGCCGGAACGTTTTGGCGGGCGGGAACTGCCGACGCTCGATCTCGTGGATCTCAAGCGCGACAAGCCTGAACGCGGGCGCTGGATTTCGGGCGCGCTCGTCAAGGCCATCACGACCAATCTGGAGGCGAAGGAGCAGTCGCTGCTGTTCCTCAACCGCCGCGGCTACGCACCGCTGACGCTCTGCCGTGATTGCGGTCACCGGTTCCAGTGCCCGAACTGTTCGACCTGGCTGGTCGATCATCGCTTTCGGCGGGCGCTGGTCTGCCATCATTGCGGCCATGTCGAACGCCGGCCGCACGAGTGCCCGGCCTGTCATGCGCCGGAAAGCCTCGCGGCCTGTGGACCCGGTGTCGAACGGCTTGCGGAAGAGGTCGCGACGCTGTTCCCCGATGCGCGTTCGATCGTGCTCTCCAGCGATTTCCCCGGTGGTACCGAACGGCTGAAGCAGGAACTGATGGCAGTGGCGGAGGGGGAGTTCGATATCGTCATCGGTACCCAGCTCGTCGCCAAGGGGCATAATTTTCCGGGGATGACACTGGTCGGCGTCGTCGATGCCGATCTCGGCCTGACCTCGGGCGATCCCCGCGCGGCCGAGCGAACCTTCCAGGTCCTGCGTCAGGTGACGGGGAGGGCAGGCCGGGGCGAGAAGCCGGGCCGAGCTCTGCTCCAGACCCATGATCCCAGCCATCCCGTGCTCAAGGCGCTGGTCTCGGGCGACCCGGAGCGGTTTTATGCCGCAGAGGCGGCGTCTCGTGAGGCTGCCGGCCTGCCGCCCTTTGGGCGTCTGGCCGGACTGATCGTCTCCGCCAACAGCCAGGCGGAGGCCGAAAATCATGCCCGTGCACTGGCGCGCTGCGCGGCACCGCCGGACGGAGTCGTCGTTCTGGGGCCCGCAGAAGCCCCTCTTGCCGTGCTACGGGGGCGGCATCGCATGCGTTTGATCGTGAAAACGGCACGTGAGGTCAATCTGCAGGATTACCTGCGTGCCTGGCTGAAGAGCGCTCCGCGAGCGAAGGGTTCCGTCCGGGTTCAGGTCGATGTCGACCCGCAAAGCTTCCTGTGAGTGCAGGGCCCGGCTGCGGAAAACGGCCCTGTTGATCGCGATCTACGGATTGCGCCCCCCAAAGCCTCATGTTAGTGCACCGCCACATTTCGGACGCAAGGTGCGCACTCGCGCGGCTTTCGTCTGTCTGAAACATCGCAGCGCCAGGACGATGCACTCCACCTTCATCAAGAAGGTCGCCGGTGCAGTCCATTGAACGAGAGATGTGAGCGTGGCTGAAGGCGGATCGCAGGATCAGACATTGGTGTCGGGCGTAGCCGGGCGCTATGCCACGGCGCTATTCGAACTGGCTTCGGAGGCCAGTGCGATCGACGCCGTTTCGGCCGATCTCGACGCATTCAGCGCGATGATCGCCGAGAGCGACGATCTGAAGCGGCTGATCAGCAGCCCGGTCTTCACGGCCGAGGAGCAGGTCTCTGCAATCACCGCCCTGCTGGCCAAGGCGGGCATCGGCGGTATCGCCGGCAATTTCATCGGTTTCGTCGCCAGCAAGCGCCGCCTGTTCGCGCTGTCGGGCATGATCCGCGGTTATCGTGCGCTCGTCGCCGAAGCCAAGGGCATCGTCAGTGCCGAAGTCACGGTCGCCGAGGAGCCGTCGGCCAAGCGCCTCGACGAGATCCGCGCGACGCTCAAGGATGTGGCGGGCAAGGATGTTGCCGTCGCTATCAAGGTCGATCCGGCCATCATTGGCGGTCTCGTCGTCAAGATGGGTTCGCGGATGGTCGACGCCTCGCTGAAAACCAAACTCAATTCAATTCGTCTTGCCATGAAAGAGGTCGGCTGATGGAAATCCGCCCCGCTGAAATCTCCGCGATCCTGAAGGCTCAGATCAGCAATTTCGGGTCGGAAGCCTCCGTCACCGAAGTCGGTCAGGTTCTCTCCGTCGGCGACGGCATCGCCCGCGTCTACGGCCTCGACAAGGTCCAGGCCGGTGAGATGGTCGAGTTCGAGAGTGGCGTGCGCGGCATGGCGCTCAACCTCGAGAGCGACAATGTCGGCGTCGTCATCTTCGGCTCCGACCGAGAGATCAAGGAAGGCCAGACCGTCAAGCGCACCGGCGCGATCGTTGACGTGCCGGTCGGCAAGGAGCTGCTCGGCCGCGTCGTCGACGCGCTCGGCAACCCGATCGACGGCAAGGGCCCGATCAAGGCAAAGATCCGTTCGCGCGTCGACGTGAAGGCGCCCGGCATCATTCCGCGCAAGTCCGTGCATGAGCCGATGGCGACTGGCCTCAAGGCGATCGACGCCCTGATCCCGATCGGCCGTGGCCAGCGCGAGCTGATCATCGGCGACCGCCAGACCGGCAAGACCGCCGTGGCGCTCGACACGATCCTCAACCAGAAGGCCCTGAACGAAGGCACGGACGAGAGCCAGAAGCTCTACTGCGTCTATGTCGCCATCGGTCAGAAGCGTTCCACCGTCGCGCAGTTCGTGAAGGTGCTCGAGGAGCGCGGTGCGCTCGAATACTCGATCGTCGTGGCGGCCACGGCCTCCGATCCGGCCCCGATGCAGTTCCTGGCTCCGTTCGCCGGCTGCGCCATGGGCGAGTATTTCCGCGACAACGGCATGCACGCCGTCATCATCTATGACGACCTGTCGAAGCAGGCCGTCGCCTACCGCCAGATGTCGCTCCTGCTGCGCCGCCCGCCGGGCCGCGAAGCCTATCCGGGCGACGTGTTCTATCTCCACTCCCGCCTGCTCGAGCGCGCCGCCAAGATGGGCGACGAGGCCGGCAAGGGCTCGCTGACGGCGCTGCCGGTCATCGAAACCCAGGCCAACGACGTGTCGGCCTACATCCCGACCAACGTGATCTCGATCACCGACGGCCAGATCTTCCTCGAGACCGACCTGTTCTACCAGGGCATCCGCCCGGCCGTGAACGTCGGCCTCTCGGTGTCGCGCGTCGGTTCGGCCGCGCAGACCAAGGCGACCAAGAAGGTTGCCGGCAAGATCAAGGGCGAGCTCGCGCAGTATCGCGAGATGGCTGCCTTCGCGCAGTTCGGTTCGGATCTCGACGCGGTCACGCAGCGCCTGCTCAACCGCGGCGCCCGCCTGACCGAGCTCCTGAAGCAGGGGCAGTTCTCGCCGCTGAAGATGGAAGAGCAGACGGTCGTGATCTATGCCGGCGTGAACGGCTATCTCGACCCGCTGCCGGTCAACAAGGTTCGCGCTTTCGAGGACGGCCTGCTCGCGCTGGTGCGCGGCAAGCATATCGCCCTACTCAACGAAATCCGCGACACCAAGGATCTTTCGGACGCGAATGCCGCGAAGCTGAAAGAGATCGTCGCTGATTACGCCAAGTCGTTCGCTTGAGGTCGACCGGGGTTTCATCACCCCGGCAATATGAGGATCGTCGATGCCTTCATTGAAGGATCTGCGAAATCGTATCGCCTCAGTGAAGGCGACGCAGAAGATCACCAAGGCCATGCAGATGGTCGCGGCTGCCAAGCTGCGCCGCGCCCAGAGCGCGGCGGAAGCGGCGCGTCCCTATGCCGAGCGCATGGAGACGGTGCTTGCCAGTCTGGCTGCTGGTGTCGCCGGTGACGGCGCTCCAAGGCTGATTGGCGGCACGGGCTCGGACAAGGTCCATCTGCTCGTCGTCTGCACGGCCGAGCGCGGCCTGTGCGGCGCCTTCAACTCTTCGATCGCGCGTCTGGCGCGTGACAAGGCGCAGGCGCTGAAGGCCGAGGGCAAGACGGTCAAGATCATCTGCGTCGGCAAGAAGGGCTATGACATCCTGCGCCGGCAGTTCGAGCAGGACATCATCGAGTTGGTCGACCTGCGCGGCTTCAAGCAAGTCGGCTTCGTCAATGCCGAGACAATCGCGCAGAACGTCCTGGCACGCTTCGACGCCGGCGAGTTCGATGTCGCGACGCTGTTCTTCTCGAAGTTCAGGTCGGTGATCTCGCAGATCCCGACGGCCCAGCGCATCATTCCGGCCGAAATCCCGGCGGGGACCAAGACGACCGACGCCGTCTATGAGTACGAGCCCGACGAGGGCGAAATTCTCGACGTTCTGCTGCCACGCAACCTGACTGTCCAGGTGCTGCGGGCGCTTCTCGAGAATGCCGCTTCCGAGCAGGGCGCGCGCATGTCGGCGATGGATTCCGCCACGCGTAACGCCGGTGAGATGATCAAGAAGCAGACGCAGCTCTACAACCGCTCGCGTCAGGCAATGATCACCAAGGAACTCATCGAAATCATCTCCGGAGCGGAAGCGCTCTAACGCCTGAAGGGCCTGCGCGGCGCTTAAGCCCGCAGGCTTGTCCGTAAAGCTGAACGCTCATCGAGGTTCGACCATGGCCAAAGCCGCAACCAAGACCACCAAGACCAAGACCGAGAAGTCCGCCAATACCGGTACGGGCCGCGTCGCTCAGGTCATCGGCGCCGTCGTCGACGTGCAGTTCGATGGCGAGCTGCCGGCGATCCTGAACGCGCTCGAGACCACGAACCTGGGCAACCGCCTGGTTCTCGAGGTTGCGCAGCACCTCGGCGAGAACACCGTGCGCTGCATCGCGATGGATTCGAGCGAAGGTCTGGTCCGTGGCCAGGAAGTGAGCGACACCGGCGCGCCGATCGCGGTTCCGGTTGGCGACGAGTGCCTCGGCCGCATCATGAACGTCATCGGCGAGCCGGTCGACGAGGCTGGCCCGATCAAGACCTCCACCACTCGCGGCATCCACCAGCCTGCGCCGAGCTATGCCGAGCAGGCCACGGAAGCGCAGATCCTGGTCACCGGCATCAAGGTCGTCGACCTGCTGGCTCCCTACGCGAAGGGCGGCAAGATCGGCCTGTTCGGCGGCGCCGGCGTCGGCAAGACCGTTCTGATCATGGAGCTGATCAACAACGTCGCCAAGGCCCATGGCGGCTACTCGGTGTTCGCCGGCGTCGGTGAGCGCACCCGCGAGGGTAACGACCTCTATCACGAGATGATCGAGTCGGGCGTGAACAAGAAGGGCGGCGGCGAAGGCTCGAAATGCGCCCTCGTCTATGGCCAGATGAACGAGCCCCCGGGCGCCCGCATGCGCGTCGCTCTCTCGGGCCTGACCGTCGCCGAGGATTTCCGCGACCGCGGCCAGGACGTGCTGTTCTTCGTCGACAACATCTTCCGCTTCACGCAGGCCGGCTCGGAAGTGTCCGCGCTGCTCGGCCGTATTCCGTCGGCGGTGGGCTATCAGCCGACGCTGGCGACCGACATGGGCAACCTGCAGGAGCGCATCACCACCACCAACAAGGGCTCGATCACCTCGGTGCAGGCGATCTACGTGCCGGCGGACGATCTGACCGACCCGGCGCCGGCCACCTCCTTCGCCCACTTGGACGCCACGACCGTGCTCTCGCGCTCGATCGCGGAAAAGGGCATCTACCCGGCGGTGGACCCGCTCGACTCGACTTCGCGCATGCTGTCCGCGGCGATCGTCGGTGAAGAGCACTACAACATCGCCCGCCAGGTCCAGCAGATCCTCCAGCGCTACAAGGCGCTGCAGGACATCATCGCGATCCTGGGCATGGACGAGCTCTCGGAAGAGGACAAGATCTCGGTCGCCCGCGCCCGCAAGATCGAGCGCTTCCTGTCGCAGCCCTTCTTCGTCGCCGAAGTCTTCACCGGCTCGCCCGGCAAGCTCGTTGCGCTCGAGGACACCATCAAGGGCTTCAAGGGACTGGTCGAGGGCAAGTACGACCACCTCCCGGAGGCGGCCTTCTACATGGTCGGCTCGATCGACGAAGCAGTCGAGAAGGCCCAGCGCCTGGCTGCCGAAGCGGCGTAATCCGCTGGGGCAACGGCTATCTGGGATGGCGCAAGCCAGCCCGGGAGCCGCGCCCCAGCATCGACGACACAGGCCTTGGCCTGGATCCCGGCTCCACGCTGCGCTCCAGCCGGGATGACTGAAGCAGCGGGAGAGCCCTTGATGGCCACCTTCAAGTTCGAACTCGTCTCGCCGGAGAGCATCCTGTTCTCGGGCGAAGTCGTCAGCGTCATCGTGCCGTCGGTCGAAGGCGAGATGACCATTCTCGCCGGCCACGTGCCGATCGTCGCCGCGCTGAAGCCGGGTATCGTGCTCGCCCAGACGGGGCCGGGCAACGGCAAGGAATTCGTGGTTGGCGGCGGTATCGTCGAAGCCAATCCCACGGCCCTGACGATCCTGACCGAGAAGGCCGGCTTCATCGAGGACGTCGACAATGACGTGCTCGACGCCGAAATCCTCCGGGTCGAAACCCGCCTGGCGGCTGCGCCGACCGAAGACGAACAGCGTCGCCTGCAGGAGCTGCTGATCCAGCTTCATGAGTTCAAGGGCGTCTTCCAGCAGCGCAAGGCTGCGTGAGATCGCGTACCTGCCTTCCGGCATCGAGATGACATAAGGGCCGCGCGAGCGGCCCTTTTTTGTTGCACGTTGCGTCCCGAGATCAGGCCGGTCTGGCGAAATGCCCGAAGGCCTCGGCCACGCGCTCATAGGTCTCGCGCTTGAACGGCGTCACACGGGCCGGCATTTCGGCCAGCGGCAGCCAGGCCCATTCGGTGAACTCCGGTGGGGCGTCCCCGTTCGGGCGGCCGATGTCGATCGCCGCCTCGCTGCCCGTGAAGTGGAATGCGACCCAGCGCTGTTCCTGCCCCGCGAAACGATCGAGCCGGTGCGGCGGCCCGTCATAGGGCGGGAAGTCGTAGCGCCACCACTCCGCGGTGACGCCCAAGAGCGCGGCCTCGCTGATGCCGGTTTCCTCGGCCAGCTCGCGTCGCGCTGCTGCGACGATCTCCTCGGCCGGAGCGATGCCGCCCTGCGGCATCTGCCAGTCATGTCCGGGGTGGACGATCTCCGGGCCGTCGCTCCATGAGCGTCCGGCAAAGACGAGCCCCCGGGCATTGAAGAGCGCAATGCCGACATTGGGCCGATAGGGCTTGTTCACTCGCCCTGCCTTGCTCATTCGCCCATCGCGATCAGGCTGGCATTGCCGCCGGCTGCCGCCGTGTTGACCGTGACCGTCTGCTCCGTCGCGAAACGGGCGAGATAGTGCGGTCCGCCAGCCTTGGGGCCAGTGCCGGACAGGCCGTGACCGCCAAAGGGCTGCACACCGACGACGGCACCGATGATGTTGCGGTTGACGTAGACATTGCCGGTGGAGAGCCGCTCGGCAACCCGCTCGACCGTCGTCTCGATGCGCGAATGCACACCGAGCGTCAGCCCATACCCGGTGGCCTCGATCTGGTTGATGACCTTGTCGAGTTCCCCGGCCTTCCAGCGCACGACATGCAGGATGGGGCCGAAATGCTCCTGGGTGAGGTCGGAGATGTCGTCGAGCTTGACGATATGCGGTGCGACGAAGGTGCCGCCGAGCGCCGGCGTGCTGCCGGCCCATTCGACCCGGCCCTCGGCGCGCATCGCCGCGACATGATTGTCGAGCCGGCTCTTGGCGGCGGCATCGATCACCGGACCGACATGAACGTCGATGGCGCGCGGATCGCCGAGCTTCAACTCCTTCCCGGCACCGACGATCATCTCGAGGATCTTGTCGGCGACATCCTCCTGCACCACCAGGAGGCGCAGCGCCGAGCAGCGCTGCCCGGCCGAGCGGAAGGCCGACATCACGACGTCGTCGGCGACCTGCTCAGGCAGGGCGGTCGCATCGACGATCATGGCGTTGAGGCCGCCTGTCTCTGCGATCAGCGGAACGATCGGCCCATCCTTGGCCGCGAGCGTCCGGTTGATGGCGCGCGCCGTTGCGGTCGAGCCGGTGAAGGCGACGCCGGCCACGGCTGGATGAGCGACGAGCCGGGCGCCGACCTTGCCGTCTCCCGGCACGAGATGGAGGGCGGAAGCTGGAATGCCGGCATCGTGGAGCAGGCGGACCGTAGCGGCGGCGATCAGCGGCGTCTGCGGGGCTGGCTTGGCGACGACGCTATTGCCGGCGACGAGCGCGGCAACGACCTGGCCCGAGAAGATCGCCAGCGGGAAATTCCAGGGCGCGATGCAGACGAACGGCCCGCGCCCACGCAAGATCAGGCGGTTCTCCTCGCCGGTCGGGCCGGGAAGTACCTGCGGCGTGGCGAAATGCGCTTCGGCTTCGGCCGCATAGTAACGGCAGAAATCGACGGCCTCGCGCACCTCCGAAATGGCATCGTCAAGCGTCTTGCCGGCTTCGGCCTGGAGCAGTGCGAGCAGCAGGCCGCGTCGGTCCTCCATCAGGTCCGCAGCCTTGCGCAGGGCGGCAGCGCGCGTCCGGGCGGGGGTGCGGTTCCAGCTGGTGAAGCCGGCCTGGGCCGCCTGGATGGCGCGATCGGCCAGGGCATCATCGGCTTCCAGGACGGTCCCGACCTGCCGGGCATCGATCGGGGACAGGACGGGGCGGGAGACGCCACCGGCCGGCTTGCCGTCGATGATCACCGTCGCCTCGGGGAACGGCTTGGCTGCTGCCTGGCCGATCTCCGACTGAAGCGCGACGAGGCTGGCCTCATGCCCAAGCTCGACGCCGGCCGAGTTCTTGCGCGAGGCGCCAAACATGTCGGCGGGAAGCGGAATTCGGCGATGGCGAGCCGCTGCCGAGGTGCCGATGATGTCGGCAGGGGGTACGAGCAGCTGTGCGACCGGTACGTCAGGGTCGCCGGACACGCTGACGAAGGAGGAGTTCGCGCCGTTCTCGAGCAGACGGCGCACGAGATAGGCAAGCAGATCCTGATGGCCGCCAACCGGGGCGTAGGTGCGGCAGGCGAAGCCGGAATCCTCCTGGAGCAACCTCTCATAGAGCGCCTCGCCCATGCCGTGCAGGCGCTGGAACTCGAAGCCCTGGGAGCCGCCCGCCATCTCGGCGACCGCTGCGACCGTCAATGCGTTGTGGGTGGCGAATTGCGGAATGATGCGTGGACGCAAGGCCAGCAGCTGCGCGGCGCAGGCCTCGTAGTTGAGGTCGGTCATCGCCTTGCGGCTGAACACGGGGTAGTCGGAGAGGCCGCGCTCCTGGGCGCGCTTCAGCTCGGTATCCCAGTAGGCGCCCTTGACCAGGCGCACCATCATGCGGCGGTTGTGGCGCTCGGCCAGGGCCGCGATATGGTCGATCACCGCCGAGGCGCGCTTCTGGTAGGCCTGGATCGCGAGGCCGAAGCCGTCCCAGCCGGCGAGCGTCGGATCTGCCGTCACCGCATCGATGACGTCGAGCGAGAGTTCCAGCCTGTCGGCTTCCTCGGCGTCGATCGTGAAGTTCAGGTCGTAGCCCTTGGCCTGCTGGGCCAGCGTGATGACCTTGGGCACGAGTTCGCTCAGCACGCGCTCGTGGCTGGTGGCCTCATAGCGCGGATGCAGGGCCGACAGCTTGACCGAGATGCCCGGCCTGTTCGGCAGAGGGTCATTGCCGGCCGAGCGGCCGATTGCGTCGATGGCCGCGGCGTAAGAGGCGAAATAGCGGTCGGCATCGGCCTGGGTGCGTGCGCCTTCGCCGAGCATGTCGAAGGAATAGCGATAGAGCTTGCCGGTGCCCGAGCGAGCGCGCTTCAGAGCCTCCTCGATGGTCTGGCCGAGCACGAAATGATTGCCCATGACACGCATCGCCTGGCGGGTGGCGGTGCGGACGGCCGGCAGGCCAAGGCGCTTCGACAGATTGCCGATGATGCTGGTCGGCGTCTCGCCCGGCTGGATGATGCGGGCGGTGATGCCAAGCGCCCAGGACGAAGCCGAGATCAGGAAGGCATCCGATTTGGATTCGTGATGGGCGAAATCGCCCTGGCCGAGCTTGTCCTCGATCAACTGGTCGGCGGTCGTGGAATCCGGCACGCGCAGCAGCGCTTCGGCCAGAACCATCAGCGCAAGTCCCTCCTTGGTCGAGAGCGAGTACTCGCGCAGGAGTTCCTCGATGCCACCCAGGCCGACCTTGCGGGTCCGGATGGCCTCGATCAGCCCGGTCGCGCGCTGGTCGATCCTCGCCTTGGCTGCGGGTTCGCGCCTGGCGCCGGCAAGCAGCCGTGCCGCAATCGTCGTATCGTCTTCGGCATAGGGCGCGCGGAAGGCGTGGCGAGCGGACGGGGCGACCGGACGGGGGGCAGGAGCGGCCATGGTGCGATTCCGAATGAATGACGGGATGATTTCAAGGATCGCGCTTGCGTGGCCGGATATCAATGGCCATTTTCCGTGATAGCCTTTATCTATCTTCGAATATTCCGGAGCTTTTAGAGAATAATCCCGTGCTCGATCGAACCGACCGGCGTATCCTCGCCATGCTGCAATCCGACGGGCGCATCGCCGGCGTCGAACTGGCTGAAAAGGTTGGCCTGTCGCCAACCGCGACCGGTGAGCGACTGAAGCGGCTCTCGCGAGACGGCTACATCACGGGCTATCGCGCGACGCTCGATCCGCTGAAGCTGGGGCTGCATCTGCTGGTCTTCGTCGAGGTCTATCTCGACAAGACGACGCCCGACGCCTTCGAGCGTTTCGCAACCGCGGTGAAACGGGCGCCCGAAGTGCTGGAATGCCACATGGTGGCCGGCGGTTTCGACTATCTCGTGAAGACGCGGGTGGCCGATATGAACGCCTATCGTCGTTTCCTCGGCGAAGTGCTGCTGGCGCTGCCGGCGGTGCGTGAGACGCGGACCTATGCCGTGATGGAGGAGGTCAAGACCGACGGAGCGCTGCCGCTTTAGCCGATCGCGATCGGGCCTGGTGACGTCGCGTTATATTTTAGGCGCAGTGCATGCATTTTCGGCGCTATGCGCTTGACCTTGTTTTGTATTCGGCCAGTTTGAGCATAGGACGCCACGGCATGGGATTTGCTGGTCGCGTTCCGTTCGAACGGGTCCTGCCGACCCGCCTGCATGTGATGATCCGGAGCTGCCGATGTCGACGAACCCGTTCCGCCCCACGATGCTCTCCCGGCGTGGGATGAGCCGTGCGCTGGGCGCCCTGGGGCTCGCCGCAGCCTGCCTGACCGGCGCGGGTCCCTCCTTCGCTCAGACCGCCGTTCGCTTCACGCTCGACTGGCGCTTCGAGGGCCCGGCTGCGCTGTTCCTGATGGCGCAGGAGAAGGGTTATTTCAAAGCCGAGGGCCTCGACGTCACGATCGACACGGGCAACGGCTCGCGCGAGGCGATCCCGCGGGTGGCGTCCGGCACCTACGATGCCGGCTTCGGCGACGTGAATTCGCTGATCCGGTTCCGCGACGAGAATCCCAGCGTCGATCTGAAGGCGGTGATGATGGTCTATGACCGGCCGCCCTTCTCGATCGTCGGCCGCAAGAGCCGGGGCATCAGCGCAGACGTGAAGAGCCTCGAGGGCAAGAAGTTCGGCGCGCCGGCGGCTGACGCGGCCTTTGCGCAATGGCCGATCTTCAAGACCGTCAACAAGCTCGACGACAGCAAGATGCGGATGGAGAATGTCGGCTTCCCCGTGCGTGAGCCGATGTTGGCCTCAGGCGAGGTCGACGCGGTGTTCGGCTTCGCGAACTCCTCCTATATCAACCTGAAATCACGCGGCGTTCCCGTCGACGACATCGTCACTCTGCTGATGTCGGATTACGGCGTCGAGCTCTACGGCAATGTCGTGATGGTCTCGCCGAAATTCGCGGCCGAAAAGCCCGAGGCCGTGCGTGGCCTGCTTCGGGCGATCACCAAAGGCGTTCGCGACACGGTGGCCGACCCGGAACTCGGCGGCAAGCTCGTGATCCAGCGCAACGATGTCGCCAAGCTCGAGGTCGAGGTCGAGCGCCTCAAGATGACGATCGCCCAGAACGTCATGACGCCAGCAGTCAAGGCCGATGGCTTTGGCGGTATCGACAAGGCGCGCTGGGAACGGGCGCTGGACCAGATTGGGCTGACCTTCACGTTCAAGGACAAGGCGAAGGCCGGGGCGGCTTTCGACGACAGCTACCTGCCGCCTGTGGCCGAGCGGAAGTTCTGATGCGCTCGACCTTGCGGGCTCGCGCTTGAGCGCCTTCGTCGAACTCCACGAAGTTACCCATGTCTACGGCGGAGGCGAAAGCACCCCCGCCGTGGACGGGCTTTCGCTGAAGATCCGGGAGGGCGAGTTCGCGGCGATCGTCGGCCCCTCCGGCTGCGGCAAGTCCACGATGATGAAGCTCGCGACCGGCCTGCAGCGGCCCCGGCGCGGCACGGTGATCGTCGCCGGGCAGGGGGTGACGCAGCCGATCAAGATCACCGGCATGGCCTTCCAGAATCCGGTGATGCTGCCCTGGCGCACGACATTGCGGAACCTGTTGCTGCCGCTGGAGATCGTCGAGCCGCATCGTTCGCGCTTGCGTGCCAACAAGTCGGATTATGTCGCGCGGGCCGAGGCTCTGCTCGCCAAGGTCGGACTCGAGGGCATGGGCCAGAAATTCCCCTGGCAGCTGTCCGGCGGCATGCAGCAACGCGCCTCGCTGTGCCGCTCGCTGATCCATGAGCCGAAGCTCCTGATGCTGGATGAGCCCTTCGGTGCGCTCGATGCCTTTACGCGCGAAGAACTCTGGTGCGTGATCCGCGATCTTCATGCCGAGCGCGGCATCACCGTGATCCTGGTGACCCATGATCTGCGCGAGGCCGTTTTCTTGGCCGACCGGGTGTTCTGCATGTCGGCGCGGCCGGGGCGGATCATCGCCGAGCGCGAGATCGATTTTCCGCGCCCGCGTGATCTCGACATCACCTATACGCCTGAATTCGCGTCGGTCGTGCATGAGTTGCGCGGCCATATCCGTACGGCGCGGGAGGCGGCATGAAGCGCTCGCTCTGGCTGAGGCTCGCGCCCTATCTGTTCACGCTTAGCTTCTTCGCGATCTGGGAGATCGCCTGCCGCGCCTTCGCGATCTCCTCCTTCATCCTGCCGCCGCCCTCCGCGATCTGGGCTGCGTTGGTGCAGTATCAAAAGCCGCTCTACACGAACGCCTTTCACACGCTCTGGATGACCACGGCCGGCTTTGTGCTCTCGATCGTGTTCGGTCTGGCGCTCGGCCTGCTCGTCGGCTCGTCCCGGTTGATCTATGCGGGCCTGAACCCGCTGCTTGTCGGCTTCAACTCGATTCCCAAGGTCGCTGTCGTGCCGATCCTGGTGATCTGGTTCGGGGTCGGCTGGCAGCCGCCGGTGCTGACCGCGTTCGTGATTTCGTTCTTCCCGATCGTCGTCAATGTCGCGACCGGGCTGGCCACGATCGAGCCCGAGACCGAGGATGTGCTGAAGGCACTGGGTGCCAGCCGCTACGACATCATGACCAAGGTCGGGATTCCGCGCGCGCTGCCCTATTTCTTCGGGGCGCTGAAGGTTTCGATCACGCTCGCCTATGTCGGCTCGGTGATCGGCGAGCAGAATGCCTCCAATCTCGGCATCGGCAACCTGATCACCCGCGCTTCGGCTGATTTCAACGTGCCGCTGATCTTTGCGGCGCTGATCGTGCTTGCGGTCCTCGGCGTGCTTCTCGTCGCCATCGTCGACCTTGTCGAGAGCCGCATGACGGGCTGGGCCCGGCGTTCGCAGATGGCGAATGGCTGAGCAAGGTGCAGAGCGGATCTGACCTAGCGCCAAGGTGACAGCGCGGCGAGGGCTGCCTATCGTGCCGCGCCATCAACGCCGGACCCTCAATCTTTCATGCTTCCCGATTTGCGCGATTACGGCCGCCTGCGCGAGACCTTCCAGTGGCGGATTCCAGAGCGCTACAACATTGCTGTCGATGTCTGCGATCGCTGGGCCGCGCTGGAGCCCGACCGGCCGGCCATTCTCGACGTCGCCCCTGACTGGACGGTAACGCCGGTCAGCTTCGGCCGGTTGCGAGCGCAATCGAACCGACTGGCGACGGCGCTGTCGATGCGCGGCGTCGGCGTCGGAGATCGGGTCGCGATCCTGCTGCCGCAGGGAGAGGCCGTGCTCACCGCACATCTCGCCGCCTATAAGTTGGGCGCCATCGCGGTGCCGCTGGCCGCGCTCTTCGGGGTCGATGCGCTGGCCTATCGCCTGCGCGATTCCGGCGCGAGCGCGCTCATCTCCAATGCAGCGGGCTTGATGAAGGTTCGGCAGATTGCCGAGCCGCTGCCCGATCTCGACCTGATGGTGTCCACGGATGGCGCCGGGGCGGGTGCTGAGGACTGGGGGCAGTTGCTGGCGGATGCGAGCGAGGATTTCTCAGTTGCGGACACCGGGCCCGACGATCCGGCTCTGATGATCTATACCTCCGGCACCACGGGCAACCCGAAGGGCGCGCTGCATGGCCACAGGGTTCTGCCGGGGCATCTGCCCGGTGTGCAGATGGTGCACGAGTTCCTGCCGATGCCCGGCGACCTCGCCTGGACGCCGGCCGACTGGGCCTGGGCCGGCGGTCTGCTCAATATGCTGCTGCCGGCGCTGCATTTCGGCGTTCCGGTCGTGGCGCGCGCCCATACCCGTTTCGACCCCGAAGACGCCTTTCGGCTGATGGCCGATCTCGGCATCCGCAATGCCTTCATCCCGCCGACAGCGCTCCGGATGCTGCGCAGTGTGGGCAAGCCGCGCGACCGCTTTGACCTGAAACTGCGCACGGTCGCGGCAGCCGGCGAAGCGCTTGGAGCCGAGACGCTGAGCTGGGGCCGCGAGGCGCTGGGGCTGACGATCAACGAGGCTTATGGCCAGACCGAGTGCAATCTCGTGCTGTCGTCCTGCGCGATGATCGGCGTCAGCCGGCCCGGCTTCATCGGCAAGCCGACTCCCGGCCATGAGGTCGCGATCATCCGGCCCGATGGCTCGGAATGCGCGCCGGACGAGGAAGGGCAGATTGCCATCCGGCGGCCGAACCCGGTGATGTTCCTCGGCTATTGGCTCCGGCCGGAGGCGACGGTCGACAAATTCATCGGCGACTGGATGACCACTGGCGATCAGGCCGTGCGGGATGCCGATGGCTATGTCCACTTCGTCGGCCGCGACGACGATGTCATCACCTCATCGGGGTATCGGATCGGGCCGGGGGAGATCGAGGACTGCCTGCTGAAGCATCCGGCGGTTTCGCTGGCGGCGGTCGTCGGCAAGCCGGACGAACTCCGGACCGAGATCGTCAAGGCCTTCGTCGTGCCGAATGCCGGCTTCGCGCCTTCGCAGGATCTGGCCGGTGAACTTCAACGCTTCGTGCGCGAGCGGCTCTCGGCGCACGAATATCCGCGCGAGATCGCCTTTCGCGAGGAACTGCCGCTGACGACGACGGGCAAGATCATCCGGCGGCTGTTGCGCGCGGAGGCGTGAGCGCCGCCGAAGCCTGACCAAGGAAGGCGGCCCAGAGGCGCTGCACCATCGCCTCGTCGAGGTCCTTGACGATGAGGACCAGGCGCGAGCGTTGGTCTGCATCAGGCCAGCTGTCGAGCAGGATCGGGGGATGCAGGATCTGCTGGACCGCATGGACCAGCAGCGGCTGGCCGGCGTGTTCGGCTATGGCGACGAGCCCCTTCAGCCGCAGGAGCTTCGCCCCGTGGGTCGAGCGCAGCAAGGTCCAGAACAGCTCGAAGGTCGCCAGATTGATCGGAGCATCAGCCGAGAGCGAGAAGGCGCGGATGCTCTCGTCATGCCTGTTCACATCATGATGATGATTGTCATGCCCGTGCCCGTGTCCATCGGCGTGATGATCGTGATCGTGATTGTGATGGTGATGGCCGCCCGAGCCGGTCGCCAGAGCCTCGACGGCAAGCCAGTTCCGCAGGGCCTGGGGCCTGTCGGCAAGGTCGTAGAGGCCGGCGCTGATCAAGTCCGCAGCCGGAGCATCCGGCGCGAGAAGGTTGATCCCGGGATTGAGCGCCAGGAGTCGCTGGCGTAGCACCTCGACCGCCTGACCATCCGCGACCAGGTCCGCCTTGGTCAGCACGATCCTGTCGGCCGCGACCACCTGCTTGCGCGCCTCCTCATGGGCGTCGAGCGTCGCCATGCCGTTGACGGCATCGACCAGCGTGACGACGCCGTCGAGCCTGAAGCGCATGGCGAGATAGGGGTGGTTGATCAGCACATTGAGGATCGGTGCCGGGTCGGCAAGGCCGGTGGTCTCGATCACCACGCGTTTGAATGGCGCGATGCGATGGTTGTCGCGGCGGCGCAAGAGGTCTTCCAGCGTGACGATGAGGTCATCGCGGATGGTGCAGCAGAGGCAGCCGGAGGCGAGCAGAACCATGTTCTCCTCGACACCCTCGATCATCAGATGGTCGAGCCCGATCTCGCCGAACTCGTTGACGATCACGAGGGTATCGGCAAGCGCGGGGTCCTTGAGCAGCCGGTTGAGCAGGGTCGTCTTGCCGGCTCCAAGGAAGCCCGTGAGCAAGGTCAACGGGATCGGGATGGGTCTCTGGTCGCTACCGGTCATGTCGGGCATCATCGATCAAGGCTAAGGGCAGGCACGCGTCGCGCCCGATTTTGTTCCAATATTACATTAGCCATGATCGCGACGACGACAAGGGCGCCGCCCGCATATTGCAGCGCGCCGACCCGCTCGCCGAGCATCACGGCGGCTATCCCGACGGCAAAGACCGGCTCGGCACAAAAGGTGAGGGCAGCGGGGCCTGGCGCGACACGGGCCAATGCCATCACCTGGAACAGGAAGCCGACGAGATAGCCGCCAATGGTGATCGCGACGGCCATCGGTGCCAAGGCCAGCGCGCTCGGAAGGGCAAAGCCGCCAACGAAAGCGAGAATGCCCGCTGTCACCGGCAGGATGAGCAGATGCGACCAGAACAGTTTTGGCGCGAGCGGCGTCGCGGCGCAGGCGGAGCCCGCGAAAAACTGTGCCGCGGCCGCGAGGCTGGCTGCGAGCGCGAGCGCAAGCCCGCGCGGATCGAGCCCATGCAGATCGGGCCCGACGACCATGCCGACACCGAGAAAGGCGGTCAGCGCCACCGCAAGTCGGTCGAGGCTGAAGCGCGCAGGCGTCAGCAGCGGCTCGGCCAGGACGATGATAACCGGGTAGGTGTAGAAAATGACGGCGGCGACGGTCACGGGCAGGAAGGCGACCGAGGACAGGTAAGCCGAGCCGACGAGAGCGCTGGTCAGGCCGAAGGCCAGCAGCGCCCGGTATTGGTGCCGCGGAACCCTGAAGTTTGCCCGCAGAAGCCAGGCGGCTCCGGCCACCAGCGCGAGCATGATGAAAACCCGGTAGAAAACCAGCAGCGGCCCGCTCAGGCCGGCCTGGCCCGCGAGCTGGGCCGAGACGATGTTGCTGCCATAGGCGGCAGCCGAGGCAAACGCCAGGGCGATGCCGTGTCGACTGGCGGTGCGGGCTGTCTCGGCGCGCACCCTCCAGGACTCAGGCGTCGTCGTTCACCTTGGCTTTCGGCTTGACGGGGGGCTTCACGGCGCCTGTGCGGGCCGGCTGAGGCTTGGGTTCGCTCTGCCCCGGCTTGGTCTTGGCCTTTGCCGCCGCTTCCGGCTTGGCCTTCGCCGCCGCGTCGGGCTTGGCGGGGGCCGGCCTTACTGGCGGGCGGGCGGCCTGTTTGATGCCTGCGGCCGAGCCAGGGCGCAGGCTGGACGCCGCCGCCGCGCCGGGCCGGATCGCGCCCTGCAGCTTCATGGGGCCGCTCTGGAAGGCATTCGACGGAGGCTGGACATCCTCGCTGCTCGGAGCGAAGGCCGTCGTCCCGCGCGGAATGGCGCCATTGCTCGAGGCGGTGCGTGTCGATGGGCCGGATGCTACTCCGGCGGACACCGGGGCTCCTGGCGTAATGACCGGCGCGCGATCGCGGGCGAACTGCGTGTCGGGCCGCGCTGTGACATTGGCGGCGAGCGGGGCCGAAGCAGAGCTCGGTGAGCGGCCGAAGGAGACCTGTACCGGTGTCATGGGCGCGCGCGGCCCGAGCGTGATCCGGCCGGAGGGCGTGCGCATCAGCAGGGCGCCTGTGGCGCGAGCCTGCGGCTGCGGTCCGCCGAAGCGCTCGCTCATGGCGTTGTCATTGCCGCTGCCGGATGCGGCATTGGCGGCGATGGGGCCGGACACGTCGGAATCGTCGGCCAAAGCCACGCCGCCGCCTCTGCGGCGAACCTCGTCGCAGATATTGTTGGCGCGTCCACCATTGCCGGAGGGCAGGCTGGCGAGGGTGTAGCCGGAGCCTCCCCATTTCGAGAAGCCGTCATCGAGCAACTGCGCCGCCTTGACGGTGCGTTCGGAGGCGGACAGCGCACCCAGCACGACCGCGACGAGCGTGCGGCCGCCACGCGTCGCCGTCGCCACGACGTTGAAACCCGAGGCACAGACGAAACCGGTCTTCATGCCGGAGATGCCGGAATAGCGTCCGACGAGGCCGTTCGTGTTCTGGAGAACCTGCTTGCCGAGCTGAACCGAGCCGGTGTTCCAGTAATCGGAATAGTCCGGGAATTCGCGCATCAGCGCCATGGCGAGAACCGCGAGGTCGCGGGCGCTGACCTGCTGGTTCGGATCATGCCAGCCATTCGGATTGGTGAAGACCGTGTCATTCATGCCGAGGCGCTGGGCTTCGGCATTCATCATCCCGACGAAGGTCTCGACATCGCCGCCGACGCCCTCGGCGATGACATAGGCGATGTCGTTGGCCGATTTCACCATCATGATGCGCAGGGCGTTGTCGAGCGTGATCTCCTGCCCGGCGCGGATATAGACCTTGACGCGCGGCTGGCTCGCGGCCCGCTTCGAGGCGGGGATCGCCGTTTCAAGCCCGAGCTTGCCGGCCCGCACTGCCTTGAGCGCCAGATAGGCCGTCATCATCTTCGTGGTCGAGGCCGGGTGCCAGGCCTGGCTGGCATTCTCGCTGGAGAGAACGGCGCCACTGGACGCATCGACCACCAGACTCGTGCCGGCGAGGGCCGGAGCGCTGACGGACAGGGCAAGGGCGAGGACAGCGAGACGGGGAGCGTTCATCGGGCGGGTCTTGAGCCTGTCTGGACGAGGGTTGAAGGCGCAGGGTTCAACGCGACGCGTGCGGCATTTTCGAGACGGCGCGACCGATCGGCCCGCCCATGGACGCATACCTACCCCCAGCGGAGCGATTTGCCTAGTCATGTCGGGCGGCCGTAAAGCCTTGGTCACAGTTCCAGCCCCGGATGCCCGCGTGAGCTTTACCCTCTTCTGGATCCCGGCAACGATCGTCGCCTCGCTGCTGCAGACGGCGCGCAACCTCACCCAGCGCTCGCTGACGGAGGTGATCGGCGTCGTCGGCGCGACGCAGGTGCGCTTCCTGTTCGGTCTGCCCTTCGCGCTGCTGTTCCTGCTCCTCGTCTGCCTTGGCCTGGGGCGCCTGCCGCCGCAGATCAGCCTTGCGACGCTCGGCATCACGAGCTGGGGCGCGCTGACCCAGATCGCGGCGACGGCCCTGATGCTGGCGGCGATGAGAGAGCGCTCCTTCGCCGTGACCACCGCCTATACCAAGACGGAGCCAGTCCAGGTGGCGGTCTTCGGAGCGCTGCTGCTCGGGGATGCGCTGAGCCCGGCGAAATTCGCAGCGATCGTGATCGCAACGGCCGGTGTCGTCCTGGTTTCCTGGAAGCCGGGCGAAAAGCTGAGCCGGGCGGGCCTGCGTCCCGCGCTGCTCGGCATCGGCTCAGGCGCCTGCTTCGCGCTGTCGGCCATCGGCTATCGCGGCGCGATCCAGTCTCTGCCGGATGGCGACTTCCTGATCCGGGCGACGACGACCCTTGCTCTGGGGCTGGGCCTGCAGACACTGATCCTGACGCTCTACATGCTGATCGCCAACCGCAAGGCGCTGGTCCTGAGCCTGAAGAACTGGCGCCGTTCGCTGACGGCGGGTTTCCTTGGCGCGGCGGCTTCGCAGTTCTGGTTCATCGGCTTCTCGCTGACGACGGCGGCCAATGTCCGGACCCTGGCTTTGATCGAAGTGCCACTGGCGCAGATCGCCTCGCGCAAGATGTTCTCGGAAGGTACGACGCGGCGCGAACTGCTGGGCATGGCAATGATCGTCTTCGGTGTCGGCCTGCTCCTGATGCTGGCGATTTAGCCGGCCGCCGCTCCACGGAACCGCTTGGGCGACTATCTTGCGGACACGGCCGATCTTGGGTGCCTGACAGGTTCGACCCAGCGCCGATATGTGCCGGCTGACCGATGAACAGCCGCGCCGCAACGGGTGGCGAGGCTGCCTCTCCGTACGACATGTCCGGTGGTTCCTGTGACCGATCATGGTGCTGCGATAGCACCGCGCTTGACCTACGCATATCTCGGCGGTTATGAGTCAAATCAATAGCCAATGAGTTATGGGTTCCGATGCTGAACGCTCACGACGCGCTCTTCAGGACGCTCGCCGATCCGACGCGGCGGGGCATTTTCGAACGGCTGTGTCGCGAAGGTGAGCAGACGGTCGGGGCACTCACAGCCCAAGCCGGGATCTCGCAGCCGGCCGTTTCAAAGCATCTCGGCATTCTGAAGCAGGCCGGGCTGGTGCGGGATCGCCATGAAGGGCGTCAGACGCATTATAGCGCGCAAATCGGCGCCCTGGGCCCGCTGATCGACTGGACGAACCAAATGGCCGGGTTCTGGCACAGTAAATTCGACGACCTCGAAGACCTGCTGAAGAGGATGGACCAATGAACGAAACGTCGACCGAAACGCTCTCGGTCGTTGTCGAGCGTGAGATAGCCCATCCGTCGGAAAAGCTCTGGCGCGCTCTCACGCAACCGCATCTCATCGAGGAGTGGCTGATGAAGAACAACTTCAAGCCAGATCTGGGCCACCGGTTCAATCTCAGCGCGGACTGGGGCGTCGTCGAGTGTCAAATTCAGGCGATCGAGCCGCACAAGACGCTGACCTACACGTGGAACACCAAGGATCTCGAGAGCGTCGTCACCTGGACGCTCATCCCTACGAGCACCGGGACCTTTCTGCGCATGGAGCAGACGGGGTTCAGGCCGGACCAGCAGCCCTATTACCGGGGAGCAATGGCTGGCTGGCCGCGGTTCTTTGGAAATCTGGAAGAGGTCATGGCGCGGACGGATTGACGTCTGCGTCGCCCGATCCGCTGCACCTTGCCCTCAGAGGAGGTCCCAATGAACTGGAACGACTGGATTCGGCAGATCCACCGCTGGATGTCGATTATCTTTACGGTGGTCGTCATCGCGATCTTCATCGCCTTGGGCCTTGGGAAGCAGCCTGCCGAGTGGGTGTATTTCCTGCCGCTGTTCCCGCTCTTCGTGCTTCTGCCCACCGGTCTCTACATGTTCGCGCTGCCCTATGCCGCCAAATCGGGCGGCGGCCGACGCACCGCCAGACAGCAGTGAAGATGATGACTGGGATGTCCAGAAAGCCGGAGCAGGCCACGGAGAACGAGGCCGCCGAGCCGGTTCTCGAGAAGCGGGCCAGACCGCGCAGATCGGCGCTGAAGGCGCAGCCGGGCGAAGTCGTCCTGCTTTCGGGTGGCAATCCCCAGATTGCCAAGGGCTATGGTGACGCCCCCGTGCAGGCCTATATCGCGGCCATGCCGGGCTGGAAAAGCGACGTCGGACGCCGCCTCGATGCCATCATCGAGCGCACCGTTCCCGGGGCGCGCAAGGCGGTCAAATGGAATTCGCCCTTCTACGGAGTGGAGGGTCAGGACCAAGGCTGGTTCCTCGGCTTTCATTGCCTCACGACATACGTGAAAGTTGCGTTCTTCCGCGGCGCATCGCTGAGCCCTGTTCCGCTCGGTGCGTCCAAGCAGAAGGACGTGCGCTATCTCGATATCCATGAGGGCGAACTCGACGAGGCGCAGTTCGCCGCTTGGGTGAAACAAGCCAGTCAGCTGCCCGGCGAGAAAATGTAGGCCGTCAGTTGGACGTGCCGCGGGCACAGGTGGACGCGGAAAGCTCGACCAGGCAAGCCCAGCACAGTCTCCAGCGTCATGCAGAGAGCCGGCGCAGAATGCGCGAACAGGCTCATCCTCTCCCCTCATGGGCGGCAACGCGCTATATCGTTACGAGCGGGGCTTCGCGGGCAGTCCCCCTTTCTGCGCACGGCCGGATTGCGCTGTTTCCGGCTTGAACGATACCGTGGTCGGGCGCAGATAAGTGTAACTGCACATTACTCTGAGAGGTCGTCATGAGCGCTGCAATCGTCGGCTGGGCCCACACGCCGTTCGGCAAGCAGGATGCCGAAACCATCGAGAGCCTGATCGTCCGCGTGGCGACGGACGCGTTGGTCGATGCCGGCATTACCGCCGAACAGGTCGATGAGATCGTTCTCGGCCACTACAATGCAGGCTTCTCCGCCCAGGATTTCACGGCCTCGCTCGTGCTGCAGGCGGACCCGGCGCTGCGCTTCAAGCCGACGACGCGGGTCGAAAATGCCTGTGCGACCGGCTCGGCCGCCGTGCACCAGGGCGTGCGCGCCATCAAGGCCGGCGATGCCAAGATCGTGCTCGTCGTCGGCGTCGAGCAGATGACCAAGACACCTTCGGCCGATATCGGCAAATTCCTGCTCAAGGCCTCCTATCTGCCGGAAGATGGCGAGACCCCCGGTGGCTTCGCCGGTGTGTTCGGCAAGATTGCCGCCGCCTATTTCCAGCGCCATGGCGATCAGTCGGATGCACTCGCCATGATCGCGGCCAAGAACCACAAGAATGGCGTCGAGAACCCCTATGCGCAGATGCGCAAGGATCTCGGCTTCGCCTTCTGCCGCGAGGAGAGCGAGAAGAACCCCTATGTCGCCGGGCCGCTGAAGCGCACCGATTGTTCGCTGGTCTCGGACGGCGCTGCCGCGCTGGTACTGGCCGATCAGGCGACGGCGATGGAAATGCGCCGGGCCGTCGGCTTCCGTGGCATGGCCCATGTCCAGGACTTCCTGCCGATGTCGAAGCGCGACATCCTCAAATTCGACGGCTGTGCCGAAGCCTGGAAGAAGGCGCTCGCCGATGCCGGCGTCACGCTGGATGATCTCTCCTTCGTCGAGACGCATGACTGCTTCACCGTCGCCGAGCTGATCGAATACGAGGCGATGGGCCTGACGAAAGAAGGCGAGGGCGCCCGCGCCATCAAGGAAGGCTGGACGCAGAAGGGCGGCAAGCTGCCGGTCAATGTCTCCGGCGGCCTGAAGGCCAAGGGCCATCCGATCGGCGCGACCGGCGTCTCGATGCATGTGCTCAGCGCTATGCAGCTCACTGGCGAGGCGCCCGAAGGCATGCAGGTCCAGGACGCACGCCTGGGCGGTATCTTCAACATGGGTGGGGCTGCGGTGGCCAACTATGTCTCGGTGCTCGAGCGGATCAAGTGACCGTCTGACGTGACGATCTTCCTGGCGCTGCTGCCGGCCTATATCCTCTCGATCTTCTACCGATCCTTCCTGAGCGTCATCGCCAGCCCGGTGATGACGGATCTGGGGATCGGGCCGCGCGAGCTGGGATTTCTGGGCGCGGCCTGGTTCATAACCTTCGCCCTGGCGCAGTTCCCGGTCGGCTGGGCGCTCGACCGGCTGGGGCCGCGCCGGACCGTCGCCGTGACGATGGCAATCGGCTCGGCCGGCGCCTTCCTCTTCGCGACGGCGACCCACGCTGTCACCGGCACGCTCGGCATGGCGATGCTCGGGCTTGGCTGCTCGCCGATCTTCATGTCTGCGCTGTTCCTGTTCGCACGCACGCAAGATCCCAAGCGCTTCGGTTTCCTGACCTCGGCCTTTATCGGCCTCGGCTCGATCGGCAATCTCGTCGGCGCGGGCCCGCTGGCGGTCGCGGCTGCCCGCTTCGGCTGGCGGCCGTCGATGCTGGTCGTGGCCGCCTGCTTCCTGGCCGCGACCGTGGTCGCCGCCGCGCTGGTTCGTGATCCGCCCAGGGCCAAGGCGGCCTCAGGCGGTGACGAAGGCCTGCTCAAGGGGCTGCGGAGCATTCTCGCGCTCCGTCCGCTCTGGCTGCTCGCGCCGATCACCCTCACCGGCTACGCGATCATCGCGACGATCCGCGGTCTCTGGATTGCGCCCTTCATGAGCGGCGTGCACGGTTTCGATGCGATCGCCAGCGGCCATGTCGCAACGGCGATGGCGATGACCATGATCGCGGGCGCCTTCCTCTATGGTGGGCTCGAACAGCGGCTCGGCCGCAGCAAGCCGCTGGTCCTGTGGGGGACGGTGCTGACCGCGTTCTGTTTCATCGCCCTGGCACTCTGGGGGGATGCGCATTCGGCGCTGGCCATCGGCCTGTTCGCGCTCATCGGCGCGACGGGGTTCACCTATGCGGTGTTGATGGCGCATGCACGGCTGTTCTTTCCCGAGCACCTGATCGGGCGTGGCATGACCTGCATCAATTTCCTGTTCATTGCAGGCGCAGCGGCGATCCAGTCCGGCTCGGGCTGGTTCATCGCCGAGCAGCGCCAGGCCGGACTCGACGCCGCGACCACCTTTGCCCATCTCCATTGGGGCTTTGCGGCGCTGCTGCTCGTCCCGAGCGCGATCTACGCCTTCATGCCGGAGCGGCCGGGCAAGAGCTGATCGGCCAAGAGCTGATCGGCTCAGGCCTCTCCCGGTGCCTTGGCGACAATCGCCAGCGCATGCACCCGGTCGGCCAGTTCCTGGGCCAACGCCGCGTTGACGAGGCGATGACGCTCCAGCCGGCTCTTGCCGGCAAAGGCGGAGGAAACGAGCTCGACGCGAAAATGCGTCTCGCCGCCCTCGCGCCAGCCACCATGGCCCTGGTGCTGATGCGATTCATCGATGACACGCAGATGCTCCGGCGCCAGTGCCGAATCGAGCTTGCTGGTGATGCGTTCCGCCATGCTGGTCATCTGTCGCCTCGTTCCGCTGGGCCGTCAGCAATCGCGGATTGCTTGTCCGGTCTCCGTCGCCGTTTCATAGTCGCCGCCTGGTGTCAGGTGAATGCGGCATTTCGCTGGAGGTTGGGATGAAGACGAGAACGGCGTTCGCTCTTGGGCTGTTGACGCTGCTCGGAGCCGCTCCCGCTCTGGCGCAGGAGGAGGGCAAGGTCGCCGACTACAAGCAGAGCGAGGCCGTGCTTGCCCGCTACAAATCCGTGCCGATCCCGCTGGCGACGCCGTCGCTGACACGCGGCACGCCCGGGCTGACCACGCAGGCCGAGCTCGACGCCTTCGTTGCCGATCTCGCCGCCAAGGCGCCGGCCCAGGTCGTGCTCGGCTCGCTTGGCACGTCGCAGCAGGGACGTGATCTGCCCTATCTGATCTTCTCCAAGGAAGGCGCCAAGGATGCGGCGGCGCTCAGGGCGTTGGGGCGGCCTATCGTCTGGTTCGTCGGCCAGCAGCACGGCAACGAGCCGGCCGGTGGTGAAGCGATGCTCGCACTCGCCAATGATCTGGCCACGACCGACCTCAAGGCCGTGCTCGACAAGCTGGTAGTGGTGATCGTGCCGCGCACCAACCCTGACGGGGCAGCGGCCGACAAGCGCACCGGTGCCAACGGCTTTGATCTCAACCGTGATCA
Source organism: Allobosea sp. 05T433 (assembly GCF_056396065.1). Taxonomy (NCBI): domain Bacteria; kingdom Pseudomonadati; phylum Pseudomonadota; class Alphaproteobacteria; order Hyphomicrobiales; family Alloboseaceae; genus Allobosea; species Allobosea sp. 05T433. The sequence goes on from NZ_JBFTKS010000012.1 coordinate 164,305, forward strand.
CCTGCTGCTGACCTTGCCGGAGACGAAGGCGCTGCATGCCAAGCTCGCCGAGCTGCCGCCCGACGTCATCGTCGACGTGCATGAGTTCTCAGTCGCCAATCGCTGGCTCGAGAAGTTCGGCGGGCTCAATGCCGCCGATGCTATGATCCTCTACGCGACCAATCCGGCCGTGCCACAGCAGACGACGAAGCTCGCGTCCGAGCTGGTCAAGCCTGCGATGGACAAGGCAATGGCCGAGAAGGGGCTCTCCTCCTTCTGGTATTTCACGACGGGCTACAACAAGGACGACAAGGTCGTCTCGATGGGCGGCAATGCGCCCGGCATCGCGCGCAACCTGTTCGGACTTTCGGGCGCGGTCTCCTTTCTGATCGAGACGCGCGGCGTCGGCCTCAAACTCGAGAACCTGGAGCGGCGCATCGCGACGCATTACGTCATTTCCCGGTCGGTTCTCGATACGGTCGCCGCCAATGACAAGGCGGTGCTGCAGGCGGTCGCGGCTGCGCGCGGCGAACTGGCGAAGAACGAAGGCGAGCTGGTCGTCGGCCACCGCATTGCCACCGTCAAGATGGCGATCCCGCTGGTCAATCCCGACACCGCTTCCGACATGCCGACGGAAGTCGATTTCCGCGACTCGCGCCAGGTGACGATCACCGGGCGCCGGGTGCGGCCGGAAGGCTATATCGTGCTGGCCTCGGGCCAGCCTGCGGTTGAAGCCCTGAAGCTGAAGGGCATCGCCGTCTGCGCATTGGGCGGGCCGGCTTCGCTCGATGTCGAGGCCTTCGTCGTCGAGCAGAAGGGGACGGTGAAGAAGGCCGATCGCGAGAACATCAATCCGGACCAGGCGGTGAAGGTCGAGCTCAGGCCGCGCCGGCTGGACGTTCCGGCGACCGCAGTCTTCGTGCCGATGACGCAATCGGGGGCGAATGTCATCGCCGCCTCATTCGAGCCGGATTCTCCGGGCTCTCATGTCGGCGTCGGCTTGGTCGAGGTCGCGGCGGATTCGGGCGAGGCTCCGATCTACCGCGTGCCGCGTGGGGCCAGGCCGATATTGGCTTCGGGCGGTGATCCCGCATGCAGCCGTTGAGACTGGCGCAGCGCGTCATTATCTAGGACGCATTGACGGCCACCCGGATTGCTGGGATTCTGACGCGATCGGGGCCGATCTCTGCAGCGTTTCGAATGTGTCCGCCGCAGGCGCCTGACAGCGCCTGTCGTGCAGAGCTTGTCCGTTTGGCTTTCCGCCCGCATAACCGAGAGACCATGAATTTCAATTCTCGCCTTTTCGACCGGATCAGGATCGGCCCTTCCGAGGCGGAAGAGGTGGTCGAGACTGTGGCTGTGCGCTGCGACCATTCCGGGTGCCAGCGCGCCGGTGAGTTCCGCGCGCCGAAGGGCAGGGGGCGGGAAGGCCAGTTCTTCCAGTTCTGCCTCGAACATGTGAAGGCCTATAACGCGACCTATAACTACTTCTCCGGCATGAATGACGAGGCGCTCGCCGCCTATCAGAAGCAGGAAGAGATCGGCCACCGGCCAACCTGGAAACTCGGCGTCAATTCCAAGGCGGCACGCATGTCGCAGCGCGGACGCGCGGCGGCTGCCGGCGATGCCGGGCCCGAGGTGCAGGACGGTTTCAACATCTTTGGCACGCGCAGGGAGCAGCAGGCTGCAAAGCCGGAGCCCCGCGTCGGCGCCGTGGCGCGCAAGGCGCTCGATGCGCTTGGGCTGGACGACACGGCCGATTCCGTCGCGATCAAGGCGCGCTACAAGGAACTGGTGAAGCGCTTCCACCCCGACGCCAATGGCGGCGACCGCTCGCGCGAAGGCACGCTGCAGGAGATCCTCAAGGCGTATCAGCAGCTGAAGACCACGGGGCTGGTCTGAGACGACCTATCGGGCCCTCCGGGATGATCATGTGACGTAACCTGCTGCGCTGCCGGTGCGCCGGCTCGCCCATCTACCCCCGGCGGGTTTGCCGATGGCGCGCCGAGTGCCCTATTTCTGCGTTTTCGCCGCGAGCCCGGCGACATCCGCGATGATCCCGTCCAAGGCGAAATCCTTCGGCGTATAGACCGCGGCCACGCCCATGTTGCGCAGGGCATTCTCGTCATCGGGCGGGATGATGCCGCCGACCACGACCGGGATCGTCATGCCGGCGACGCGCAGCCGGGCCGTGACATCGCGCACCAATGGCAGATGCGAACCGGAAAGGATCGAGAGGCCGATGATGTCGGCCTTGGTCTCCTGCGCCTGCGTGACGATCTCCTCAGGGGTCTGGCGAATGCCGCCATAGTTCACCGCCATGCCGGCATCGCGGGCGCGGACGGCGATCTGCTCGGCGCCGTTGGAGTGACCGTCGAGGCCAGGCTTGCCGACGAGGAAGCGCGGTGGGCGTCCGAGTTTTTCGGTCGCGCGCGCGACCGCGGCCTTGACGGTCGCAAGGCCGGGATCGTCGCCCCGCTTGCCGGTGTCGACGCCGGTCGGGGCGCGATACTCGCCAAAGATCTCGCGCAGGGCCTGGGCCCATTCGCCGGTAGTGACGCCGGCCTTGGCGCAGGCGATCGAGGCCGGCATGACGTTTCGGACTTCCTTGGCGGCTGCCGAGAGCTCCGCGAGCGCAGCCTGTGCTGCCTTGTCGTCGCGGGCCGAACGCCAGGCCTTGAGCCGGCCGATGGCTTCCATCTCGACGGAATCCGGCACGGTGACGACATTGCCCTCTCCGGCCGAGAGCGGTGAGGGCTCGCTGGTGGTGAACTTGTTGACGCCGACGACGATCTGCTCACCGCGCTCGATCGCCTCGATGCGGCGTGCGCCGTTCTCGACCAGCGCCTGTTTCATGTAGCCGGACTCGACTGCGGCCAGCGCGCCGCCCATGGCATCGATCTTCGCGAGTTCGTCGAGGGCTGCGGCCTTCAACTCCTCGACCTTGGCGTCGATTGCCGCCGAACCGTCGAAGATGTCGCCGAATTCGAGCAGGTCGGTCTCGTAGGCCAGGACCTGTTGCATGCGCAGGGACCATTGCTGGTCGAAGGGGCGGGGCAGCCCCAGGGCCTCGTTCCAGGCCGGAAGCTGAACGGCCCGCGCGCGTGCCTTCTTCGAGAGCGTCACTGCCAGCATCTCGATCAGGATGCGGTAGACATTGTTCTCGGCCTGCGGCTCGGTCAGGCCAAGAGAATTGACCTGCACGCCGTAGCGGAAGCGGCGCATCGCCTCCTCCTGCACGCCATAGCGCTTCAGCGTGATCTCGTCCCAGAGATCGACGAAAGCCCGCATCTTGCAGAGTTCGGTGATGAAGCGCATGCCGGCGTTGACGAAGAACGAAATGCGCCCGACGATTCCCGGAAATTCCGCTTCGCTGACCTCCGGCTGGGCCCGAATCGAGTCGAGCAGCGCGATCGCGGTCGCGAGCGCATAGGAGAGTTCCTGCACCGGCGAGGCGCCCGCTTCCTGCAAATGATAGGAGCAGACGTTCGTCGGGTTCCATTTCGGCAGCTCACGCGCCGTGAACACGACGATATCGGTGGTCAGCTGCATCGAGGGGCGCGGGGGGAACACATAGGTGCCGCGCGACAGGTATTCCTTGACGAGATCGTTCTGGGTCGTGCCTTGCAGCGTCGCGCGCGGCGCGCCCTGCTCATCGGCAACCGCGACGTAAAGCGAGAGCAGCCAGGCGGCGGTCGCGTTGATCGTCATCGAGGTGTTCATCTGCGCCAGCGGGATCTGGTCGAACAGAGCCCGCATGTCGCCGAGATGGCTGATCGGCACACCGACCTTGCCGACCTCGCCGCGCGACAGCACATGGTCGGGATCGTAGCCGGTCTGGGTCGGCAGATCGAAAGCGACGGACAGGCCGGTCTGTCCCTTGGCGAGATTGGTGCGATAGAGCTTGTTCGACTCGGCCGCGTCCGAATGGCCCGCATAGGTGCGGAAAATCCAGGGTTTCTCACGCTGCGCCGGCTTGTCGCCGATTGGGCCGATCGCGTTCATCGCCGCTCCCTTGCCGTTCCACCCTGGACCCAATGCAATCTCAATGTTGCACTGCGGCGAAGATAACGCCAGAGGGCCGCGCAAGTCGTCTCCGACCTTCGGATGAGTCGGCGCTACACGCTGCCGGGCGCATGCCTGGGCTGGCTGAACCGTGGTTTCCTGCCTGGTGCGTGGCTGGCTACCTCCAGGAGCTGGTTGGATTTCTGCGTGTCGAGGATCACCATGGTCGAGGTCTCCGCGACGCAGGGAATCGCCTGCAATGCAGCGCTGATGAAGGTGCGGAGCGCCTCGATATCCCTGACCCAGACGCGCAAGAGATAGTCGACATTGCCGGTGACCAGCAGGCATTCCGTAATCTCGGGCTGGCCCTGGATCGCGGTCATGAACTGGCTTGCCGCATCCGGGCTTTGCTTGGCCAGTTTCACGCTCACCATCACGCAGATGCCGAAACCGAGCGCAGTCGGACTGATCTGCGCCGAGTACCCCTCGATGACGCCGGCGTCTTCGAGCCGCTTGATCCGGCGGCTGCATGGCGTCGGCGAAAGGCCGACTCTCTCGGCGAGTTCGAGAGTTGAAATCCGACCGTTATCCTGAAGTGCGGCCAGGATCCTTCGGTCGATCCGGTCCAATTCGATCATGAGTGATTTTCACTCCGGAATTGCGGGTTAATGGCGATTATCCGCAAAGGAAACGCAGCAGGCCGGAACATCGCACGGATTCTCTCACTTCGCGACTGTTATAGTCGCTCAAAGGACATCGTGCCCGGCTGAAACGAAGGTGGTTCAAGCGTCATGGCGATATCGAATGCCCAGCTGCCGGCAGCACGTCCTGCGCTCTCGCAGTGGTTCAAATCCGGCAATAGCATCACCCAGCAGTTCATGGCGATCGGCGGGCGGGCCGATATCATCAGCCTTGCCGGCGGACTGCCAGCGGCCGAGCTCTACCCCGTGGATGCGATCGCTGCCGCAAGCGAGCGGGCGCTGAAACGCTGGGGCGCCGTCGCGCTCGAATACGGCTCGGTCGAGGGGTTGCCGGCGTTGCGCCAGGCCATCGCCGAGCGCGTCACGGCCAGCACGGGAAGGCGGTTCGGACCGGAGAATGTGCTGCTGACGACAGGGGCGATGCAGGGGCTCGACCTGATCGGCAAGGCGCTGATCGATCCGGGCGACCTGATCGTCAATCAATTCCCGACCTATCTCGGCGCGCTCGATGCCTGGCGACCGCGCCACCCGCGCTATGAGGGGCTGGACTGGAGCCTGCAACGGCCCGGCTTCGACCTGGCACTGCGCCAGGCCAAGTTCGTCTATACCGTGCCGAACTATTCCAACCCGACTGGGGTGCTCGTCAGCCAGGCCGAGCGTGCGGCCTTGCTCGACAAGGTTCTCGAGGCCGGCACCTGGCTGGTCGAGGACGATCCCTATCTGCCGCTGCAGCTCGATGGCGAGGCCGGGCCCAGCATTCTCGCCGCCCATGCCGCGCGCTATCCGGATGGGGCCTATGATGGCCCGGTGATCTATCTGGGAACGCTGTCCAAAAGCCTCGTGCCCGGCCTGCGCGTCGGCTGGATCGTGGCCGAAGCCGGGATGATCGCGACATTGGCGCTCGCCAAGCAGTCGACCGACATCAGCAGCAGCATGTTCACCCAGGCGGTTGCGCTCGAACTGCTCGAAAGCGGCTTTGAGGCCACCCATATTCCGCGCATCGTCGCAGCCTATCGCGAGCGGCGCGATGCTCTTTGTGCCGCCGCTTCGCGCCATCTCGGCGAATGGTTCGAGTGGGATATCCCGCCCGGCGGCATGTTCGTTTGGATGCGGGCGAAGTCCAACGAGATCGACACCAACGAACTCTACAGTTGCGCGCTCGAGGAAAAGGTCGCCTTCGTGCCGAGCAGCGTGTTCGATCCCGATGGGGCGCTCAACAGCGCGATGCGTGTCAACTTCACGCGCTCCTCGCCAGAGGTTCTTGCCGAGGGCGTGCGCCGGCTGGAGCGGGCTGTTCAGCGCTATCTTGGCAGGCGTTCGGGACGGGCGGCCTGAGCTCGCGCTCATTGAATGCCCGCCCGGACGGAGCAAAGCGACGATCCGGGTTCTCTGCCTTCAACCCCTCCTGCCTGGTCCAGCACCAAACCTTCCTCCGGTCGCCCGGGAGGGCGGGGCGTGAACCGAGTTTCTGAACCGCTACCAAAAAAGGCCATCACCATGCCGACCCGCCTCGACAATCCGCGCAATTCCCGCCTTCCCGATGGCCTGATCGACGCCTGGCGCGCGGTCCCGAGCTCGGTCATTGCCGACCAGCTCGGCGGTGTCGGCCATGCCGATCCGCGCATCCGGCCGATCCGGCCTTTTGCGCCGGGCACGCGGCTGACTGGCTCGGCCGTGACGGCCTGGTGCGAACCCGCCGATTACGGGCCGGTGCATCATGCGATCGCGATGGCCGGCCCCGGCGATGTCGTCGTGGTCGCGGCAGGCGGGCGGCGTGATGCGGCGATGATCGGCGATCTGCTCGGGGGCGCCGCGCGCCTCAAGGGCATTGCCGGCGTCGTCGTCGACGGGGCGGTGCGGGATGTCGGGCCGGTCTCGCAATGGCCCGACCTCATCATGTTCTCGCGCTGGGTGATGCCACGCGGCCCCTCCTCGATGGAACGGGGCATCGTCAACGGCCCGATCGTGTTCGGCGGTGTCGCGGTGCAGCCGAACGATCTCGTCATCGGCGATGATGACGGGCTCGTTTTCGTGCCGCATGCGCTGGCCGAGGCGAAGCTGGAGCCCTGCCTTGCACGCGTCCGCGCCGAGGTGGAATGGGAGAGGGTCCTGGCGGGCGGCAAGTCGACGGTCGAGGTCTTCAAGGTCCCCGCGATCGAGCCACTCTGAAGCCTGCCCGAAATGTGGGCCGCGGTTTTCGGGAACGCCGAAGCGCGCACAGAAGCCGAGATCATCGGGCCGGATACGATATCCGATCCGATGATCTAAGCTCCACGCCGCGGTGCCAACCCGCGCCGGGCCGCAGCCGGCCTTTCCCAGCAGGCAATTGTGAGGATCGCACTGCTGCTGGCCCTGATCTCTCAGGCAGTAGCCCTGGCGCTCGCCAGCGGGGCATTGGTCCCGCGGAGCGTGATCGCAAAGGCAGCCGCGAACAGGCACAAGGCTCCGGCGATGAAGAAGGCCGGGAGATAGCTCTCGTAGACAGTCCGGCTGAAGCCGGCGCCATAGGCGGCGAAGGCTGCGCCGAGCTGGTGCCCGGCGAAGATCCAGCCGAAGACCAGGTTGGTCTTGTCGCCGAAACGGTCCGCCGCGATCTTCACGGTCGGCGGTACGGTCGCGACCCAATCCAGGCCGTAGAACACGGCAAACAGCGACAGGCCGTAGAACGAGAAGTCGCTGAAGGGGAGGTAGAGCAGCGAGAGGCCGCGCAGCCCGTAATACCAGAACAGCAGCCAGCGGCTGTCATAGCGATCCGAGAGCCAGCCTGAGCCCACCGTGCCGGCGAAATCGAAGATGCCGATCACTGCGAGCACGCCGGCCGCCGTGACCGCCGCCATGCCATAATCCCCGCAGAGCGCGATGAAATGGGTTTGCACCAGGCCGTTGGTGCTCGCGCCACAGATGAAGAAGGTTCCGAACAGCACCCAGAAGGTCTGGGTGCGCACCGCTTCGCGGAGCGCAACGAGCGGAGAGGCCAGCATGGTCAGCAGGCTGATCGGAGCCACAGGCGCTGGCTCGATCCTGGTCTCGCCATAGGGGGCGAGACCAACATCGGCGGGCCGGTCGCGCATCAACAGGAGCACGGCCACGGCCGCGATCACGATCATGGCCAGCACGAAGACCATGGCGGAGCGCCAGCCGACGCGCTCGGTCAGTTCCGCGAGCAAGGGCAGGAAGACGAGTTGCCCCGTAGCGGTGCTTGCCGTCAAAAGTCCGACCACCAGGCCGCGCCGTTGCGCAAACCAGCGCGTCGCGACGGTGGCGCCGAGCACCATCGCTGTCATGCCGGTGCCGAGACCGAGGACGATGCCCCAGAGCAGCATCAGGTGCCAAAGCTGCGTCATCACGAAGGAGCCGAGCACGCTGGCGGCGATGAAGGTCAGGGCGACGCCGACGACGGGCCGCAGGCCGAAGCGGTTCATGAACGCGGCGGCGAACGGGCCCATCAGGCCGAACAGGGCGAGGCGGATCGCCAGAGCGGAGGAAATCTCCGAGGTTGCCCAGCCGAATTCCTTCTGAAGAGGTCCGATCAGCACGCCCGGCGCGCCGACCGCGCCGGCCGTCACCAGCATGGTGAGGAAGGTCACGGCGGCAACGACCCAGCCATAATGCACGCCGCGCCGGGCGAAGAGCGCTGCAAGCCCGGTCGGGGCCGCGGGAGCGAGAGCGTCAGTGGGCATGCGAGTCTCCTAGTTGCGGGTATATGCCCGCATTTGTGCGAGAGATCAAAGTGAATCGAGTGCCGCGCGAAGGTTCCGCATGGCCTCGGCGCCGAGCCGGTCATCCAGCGCCTTCTGCGCTGCATGCCAGAGCGGAGCGCCGTCTTCGAGGACCTTTCGGCCCGCATCGGAGAGCGAGACCGTGGCCTCGCGCTGGTCCTTGCCGCGGCCGAGCGCCACGAGTTTCATTTTCTCGAGCACGCGGACATTGCGGCCGATCGTCGAGCGGTCGAGTTCGGTCAACCGCCCGAGTTCGGTCAAGGTGACGGGGGCGGAGCGCGCGATCGTCCGCATCAGGCTGAACTGCGCGATATTGACCCCGACCGGCGCCATGGCCTCGTCGTAGAAGGCAGCCATGCGGCGAGAGGCCGAACGCAAGGTCGTGCAGATGCAAGGGCTGGACATGGGTGCGGGTATATGCCCGTAATCATGAATTTGCAAGGGGTGCTGGAATGGGCACGCGCTGCGGTGCTTCCTTCAGGTGCCCTCCGGGATGCTCACATCACAGGGGGAGCATCCCGTCTTGGACTAATGGGCGACAAGCGCGTGGATAGCCTGGGCGTGCCGGGTGACTGGTAGGAAAAACTAGTTTCGACCGCCCGGCAGCCGCGGCAGCGGCATGAACTCGACGCCTTCCTCATGCAGCAGGCGGGCATCGTCTGGCGTCGCTTCGCCATAGATGGCGCGGTCATCGGCTTCGCCGTGATGGATCTTGAGAGCTTCCTCGGCAAAGCGGGGACCGACATGTTCGGCGGTCTCGGTGACGTGCTTATGCAGAGCCGTCAGCATTTCGCGGAAGGCGATTTCCTTCTCGCCCATCAGAGCGACGGGGGCTGGTGCAGGCGTTGCCGGGGCAGGGAGAGCCTCCGAACCAGGCGCCTCGGCGCGCGGTCCGCGATCTGTCCGCGTCACGCTCGGCGACATGATGGCGCGCTCGACCTTGCTGCTGTTGCAGACCGGGCAGGAGACGAGGCCGCGGCGCGACTGCTCCTCGAAGCTGGTGGAGCTCGCGAACCAGCTTTCGAACTCATGGGCGCTGTCGCAAAGAAGGGAATAGCGGATCATCGTTGACTCATGAGGCGGCTGGTCGCCGTGATACACCCGGACCGTCGCCGCGCCACCTGGCGCGGACGCCCGGCAATTCTGTCATTCCTCATGATGCGGCCTCATGCCGCGAGCAGCGTGTCGAGTTCGCCGCGGGCATCGAGCGCATGCAGGTCGTCGGAGCCGCCGACATGACGGTTGCCGATGAAGATCTGCGGGACGGAGCTGCGGCCGCCGGCCCTCTCGCTCATGGCGCGGCGCAGCTCCGGCTTGCCGTCGACATCGATCTCTTCAAAGGCCGCGCCCTTCTTCTTCAGGAGCGACTTGGCGGCGGTGCAATAGGGGCACCAGCTGGTGGTGTAGAGCGTGATCTGCGGCATGACGGTTCCGGCGATACTGTTCTGACACATCATGTAGTGTGCCATCAGGCATCCGTCACCACCCGCGCGAAGGTGAGGACATCGACATGGCTGGCGCCGGCACGCAGCAGGGCCCGTGCGGCCGCATTGACGGTCGAGCCGGTGGTGAGGACATCGTCGATAAGCAGGATGCGGCGGCCCGCGATCGTGGCTCTCATCGCCGGCAGGACCTTGAAGGCGCCCTGCAGGTTCTCGATACGTTGGGGACGCGTCAGGCCGATCTGCTGTTTCGTCCGCTTGACGCGCGTCAGCGCCTCTGGAGCGAGGGCGACGCCGCTCTGGCGCGCGACGACCCTTGCAAGTGCCGCAGCCTGGTTGAAGCGGCGGCGCCAGAGGCGTGTGCGATGCAGCGGCACTGGAACGACACAATCGGCCTCGACGAGGATTTCGCGGCCAGCCTGCGTCATCATCCGGCCGAGCGTGATCGCGAGCTCGAGGCGGTCGCCATATTTCAGGCGATGAACCAGCTCGCGCGCCGTCCCGTCGAAACGGCAGACGGCACGGGCGCGGGCAAAGGCCGGCGGCTCGGCGATCGCCGCAGGCGAGACGATGCCATCGCCGAGATCGATGGCGAAGGGCGTGCCGAGGCACTCGCAATACGGGCGCTCGATGAAGCCAATTCCGCTCCAGCATGCCGGGCAAAGGCCCTGAGCCTCGGCGGTCGCTCCCTTGCAGGCAACGCAGGACGGTGGATAGACGAGGCTTATCGCACTGCGCATCCCAAGCCGGGAGGCGGTCCCGACAACGTTCAGCCAGCGAGAGCCGGTGCCGGCCAGGGAGAAGGATTTTCTATCGTCGGTTCCCCGCGCGACCATACCTGTGTCGATCCCGGCCGGGAATGAGTGGCTGCATTGCTTTCATCCCATGCCAGCATTTGCGGCCCTGCCAATTCCGCATGCAAGTCTTATCTCCTCTTGCGTCCAACGCATGGCAAGGCGAGGTGACTTGTCTTGCCATGCGGTTTTCAAGCGCTTCATGGCAAGGGCCGCGAGCCAAGAGGAACCATCCAATGAGCCAGTCCGGTGATCACGCTGCCTCCCTGTTCACTCCGTTCAGTCTCGGCGAGATCGAACTCAGGAACCGCATCGTCATGGCGCCGCTGACGCGCAACCGCGCGACGCGGGGCAGCGATGCCCCGAATGCCTTGAATGTCGAGTACTACCGCCAGCGCGCCAGCGCCGGGCTTATCGTCACCGAAGGCACGCAGATCTCGCAGCAGGGCCAGGGCTATGTCTGGACGCCTGGCATCTATAACGACCAGCAGATCGCCGGCTGGAGGCAGGTGACCGACGCGGTCCATGCGGCCGGTGGCAAGATCATCACGCAGCTCTGGCATGTGGGGCGCGTCAGCCATGTCTCGCTGCAGCCCGGCCAGCAGGCGCCGGTCGCGCCCTCCGCCATCCCGGCCAATACCAAGACCTATATCGAAAGCGGCTTTACAGCGGTCTCCGAGCCGCGCGAGCTCGCTGCCGACGAAATCCCAGGCATCATCGCCGATTATGTTCGGGCGGCGGAGAACGCCAGGGCGGCCGGCTTCGACGGCATCGAGCTTCATGGTGCGCATGGCTATCTGCTCGACCAGTTCCTGCGCGACGGATCCAACAGGCGCAGCGACGCCTATGGTGGTTCGTTGGAAAATCGCGTGCGGCTCGTTCTCGAGGTGATCGAGGCCGTCGCAACGGTATTTCCGAGAGGCCGCATCGGCATCCGCATCTCGCCGGTGAGCCCGGCCAATGATGCGCGCGACAGCGATCCGCAGGCGCTGTTCGGCTATCTGGTCGAGCGGCTCAACGAAACCGGTATCGCCTTCATCCATGTCGTCGAAGGCGCGACGCGCGAGGCCCGCGACTATCTGCCGTTCGATTATCTGGCGCTGCGCAAGGCCTTCAAGGGCGCCTATATCGCCAATAACGGCTTCACCCGCGAACTTGCGATCGAGACGCTGGCCGAGGACCGGGCCGATCTCATCGCCTTTGGCCGGCTGTTCATCGCCAATCCCGATCTGGTCGAGCGGCTGCAGCAGGATGCACCGCTGAACGCGCCGGATGTCGCGACCTTCTATGGCGGCGATGCCACGGGCTATACGGACTACCCTTCACTGGCGGAAAAGGCCGCCTGATCGGCCGCCGCGACGCATGGAACCATGAGGGCGGGCGAGCGCACCGTCCGCCTTCATTCGATTTATCCCAAGGCTTATGCACGAAAACAGTTGCAGCGGCGCGGAAGCCCGACTAAACACCGCCCGTGCCGCGCTGCTCCCTTCGTCTAGCGGTCTAGGACGTCGCCCTCTCACGGCGAAAACAGGGGTTCGAGTCCCCTAGGGAGCGCCAACGATTTCAACCACTTAGGTTGATCTCGGGCCAGATCGTCAAATATCCATCGAATAAACGTGCCGGGCGGTCTATGGACGCCGATGGACTCTGACGTGAGCGTTTTTCGCGACGCGCGGCTTTACAGTTTCCCTCTCAAACTTGTTGTTCTTATCGCTACAGGAGTACCGATCCGCCGATTGTCGACCCGTTTGGTGGGGGGCATGGCTTGCCGGTTAGAAGTTTGGCGATAGGAGCGGTGGATGCCGTCTGAGACATCCAGTTTTCTTGCGGACTGGTCTTGTGAACAGGCTCTGATCTGGATCGTCATGCGCGATTTGGCAGCCGTTCTGCAGGCCAACACGTGGCAGACGCTCAAAGTGCAGCAACCAAGTGTGACTGCTTCTGCAGAGGCCAGCCTGCTTCAGCAGCTGAGAGCCATGAGCATTATCTCGGCTGCTAGATGTGACGAGTTAGATTTGTCCTCGCCCGGCTGGCGGCAACGAGACGTCGCCGTGGAACGGAACCGATGGCCTGACTGCTACGCGCATCCCGAGGACCGATTTAGCCCGTCGCAGGTAATGGGGATGTTTCCATCGGAATGCGCTGGTGAGCCGCGTTGTGAGGCAGGAAGGGTATCGATAATTCAGATCGCACTTTGGATGGCTTGCCAACACTCAGTGCGGTCAAAAATACCCGCCAATCTAGGGGAGCAACTCGAGGACCTGTTGCTCGCGTATTCCAGAAGTCTCGGTGACATTCTGATGAGAGCTTGGCGGGGTATCGTGCCAGTAGGCGAACCCGGCACGTTGTCTCCTGAAACCATGGCGGCTTTTCTCAACAGTGACGTATCTTTTTCGATGGGGGATGGATTCCTCGGTAGCGGTATGTTGGACGGGTGCTCCATCCTCGGGGATAAGGGTGTACTTTGGTCCCGCCTCCATTTCCTCGAGCACGAGATCATGCCCGCTCTCAGAGCATATGATTTTTCTTGTTCATTCAGCCAATATGCGTCCACCCGCGCAGCGCAAAATCTCTTCCGTCAAAGCGCTCCTCAGGCCTTTAGGATAGGAGAGCATCCTCACCGGCTTGATCGTCAGAAGCCGCAATCTTCCGGTCAAAAAAGGGGAGCCCCTAGGTTTGATGACACTCGTTGGCTGCTGATCATGCGTGATCTCCAGCGAGAAGGAATGACCGAAAATGCTTCAGCCGTGGAGGTGGTTAGACGACACGACAGAGAGATCGTGGGCGCTTCAGTTGAGGCTAAGAAGGATCGCCTAAGGAGGAAATCGCGAGAACTGCGCTGAACGTCTGCCGCAGATTTTCTTGGAGATTAACCGCCTGCCTACTCAGAATTTTCTCCAAACAAATCCATATTATCCAACAGATGAGATGTGGTTCTGTCTCCTCAGTTCAGATCGCCGGATTCGGCGCAAATTGAGAAAGGAACTGTCATAGTGACGAAGGAAATTCACACAACTCAACAACTTGCCTATAGTATCGGCGGGTTGGTTAAGGTTTCGGGGCGTGGTCGTTCTGCGATCTATCAGGAAATAGCTGCAGGGCGCCTCAAAGCGCGCAAAGCGGGAAGAAGAACTGTCATACTGCATGGCGAAGCCGTAGCGTGGCTGGAGGCCCTACCGGCATGGGAGCCGTCTCGCCTCGCGTCGCAACAGAACTGAGTTCGGATCGAAGGTCGCCGAAATGGGCATAGCTTAAAGTTGCTCCTTTCAAGCATATCTCAATTATCAAATTGGTATTTTCTTAAAAAATACTTTATGTATTTTTGTGAGTCAATAAGCTTTTTGTCCATCAAGTCGATAAATACAATTACAACATCAAGAGTACAAGAAAGCAGTATTGCTCCCCTATATGTACCACAACGCCTGATGTAAGAGGAATTTGCTCATCGAGATTTTCCTCTCGGGGAACCTTGTTCAGTTTCTGAACGAGGTTAAAAACATGAGGTTAAAAACATGAGCAAAGCCAAAAACTCAGCTTATCAGCAAATCTTAATGTTAATAAATTATTACACAATCGATTTGCCACTTGTGGCTTCAAATCGTAACGATTTGAATATAACCAACGGAATTATGAAAAATGGGATTAGACAGAAAATATACCGAAATAGAAGAAAAGCGAAATCATACCAATGAGGAAATTAAACTAATTGAATCATATAACTCACGTCTAAAGAATGGAACCCTCGAATTAGACACGCGAGTGAAAGGCCCGTCTCTGGCCTATAAAATCGCGAACGCAAAGACGTCTGAGGAAAGAGAAAAGCTAACTAGGATACAGGCAAAACTAGCAGAGAACGAATTAAAATTCGCATCGCGCCATTGGGATGCGAAGAGTGCAATTGCTGAATCTCCCAATTATTTTCTGACAATATCAATGAACTACTGCCATAGCAGCAAATGGAAATATTATGACAGAGATTACAAAACCAAGAAATTATACATTACTGCATTGAAGCTTATTAAGAAATTGCTTCTAGAAATTGTTCCAACTCTCAAAGATAAGCCCTTCGAAGAGTGGCCTTTCTTCATCGGTACGATGGAGCATTTTGACGATAAGGGCAATCTTGTTGCCCCTCACATGCACATTCTTCTCAAGCTCGATGTCGACATTCGAGCGTTAAGGGAAGCCATCGAGCGCTTGTGGAATAAGGCGATCCCCAATGCGGGCAAGAATGATATCGATCTTCAGTCGGTCGACGAGCGCAACCTTGATGATAGAGCCTTCTACATATTCAAGCACGCTCATCAGGATCACCAGGACAAATTGGACAACGGAGTCGATCCAGATAAAATATGCTACCGGTATGGATGGACAAGAGACTCCGTGGCGCATGACAAATGGCGCATAGATCGAAACAATTTCAGAGAAGCACTTAAATTCAGGCTTTCTGGATGTTGAGCAGTTCTAATTTCCGAATTATCTATTCAGCTGCAATTCGATAAATACCTTAGCACCGGTCTCCACCGGGGTCGAAGGAGAACGTATTGAATCGAGAATCTGAAACCGTAAGAGTTGAGATACTGTGTGACCGCGATGTAGTGGACCGCCTGAAACGCATCACGGCCTCAACCGGTGCATCCAGAAACTTCCTGATCAGGAAAGCCATCAGGCTCTATCTGGATAACCGGGGAAGACCGGCGTCCCAGCAGCACCAGGCGCCGGGTGGCCGGGCCTGACAGACATCCGCTAGCCAAGCGGACATCCAGAGAGTAGCCCGTGCGGCGATCATCCTCGTCATTCATCGTGATCGCCGCACGCCTTCGAGCAACAGCCCCTTCAGAAGCCCTTCTTTGGGGTCGCCTTGTACCAGAAGCCACTCGTGCAGCCTCGATCAGCCCTCCAGAGAAAATAGCACACGTTTTTCGCAGAGCTTGGCGGGTTTCCCAAATGAGACCGGTGGACTTGGCAATGTCCCGATCCCACGCTGCTCGAGGATATTCAAGGTCGACATGGCGTTGGCTCAGCGAGCGAAGGATGAAATGTTTGCCTTGGCCCAGAAGAAGTAAGGCAGCCGGATAGTTCGGGTACTGCGGGAAGTCATCGACGAGCGCTTGACCAATCAGCACCAGGAGGGCGATCGGACGGCGTGCGAGCAGAACAAAGCTCGCTTCAAGTCTGCAGGCAACCGCCGCGCTCTGGTGCAACGAGCGCTCAGCCCGGTGGGCTGTATTGGAGCATCCTGCCGCCGGAATCGAGGCTGATATGGCCGACGCCTCTGCCGTTCGTGCGGCGAAGCACAATCCGGTCGCGCCGCCAATCGTCGACCACCATCTCATTGCCATGACTGTCAGTGAGGGTGTTGTCGCTCCCACCGACTTCGATCAGGCCAGCTCCGTCTAGGAATCGCCTGTTGTGGTCTTCGGTCGAGAAGCGAAGCAGACGCCCGGACCGTTGCGCGGCACCAACGATTGCTCCGATACCAACGCTCAAAACCTGCAGGAAGACCGAGACCACAAGCGCAACCGCCGCGTCGCCGCTAAACATCACGACGAGGCCAAAAGAAACGCCGCTGCCAGCCACTGCGAGGCCGATCGCCGTCAGGGCCCGCAAAAGCTTTGACGATGAAGCCGGATGGCCTCGGACCAAGTTCCAGACGCCGAAGCCGCTCCCAAGCAGGGCTGCGGAAATGATCGCCACAACCAGCCAGTTGTCCTTGAAGCCACGATAGGCGCCGCGTCCGACCGAAAGCCCAAATCCCGCGACCGCGGTCTTGACGCCGAGTTCAGCCAGATCTGATCGCCGCGACTTCCCTTCATCAKGTGCAATAAGCATCCGCGCCTCTTTATCCTTAGTCACAGCTGCAGTTATGTAGGTGAAAGATTCGGGGGAGGAAATATTGAGGCGCCGTAAAAGCTACGCTGCAAACTCCGATTGGGTCGGGGTAATGCTCCACAATCGGGGAGCGGCCGCTGATAAGCGGCGGTCAGAGCAAGAACGCGCCAGGCGTCGAAAGGAACAAGAAGACGAACAGTACCGCCGACGCCAGGAAAAATCTGAGCATTACGAGGCGATGCGACGTGAGAAGAAGGAGCGTTTACGGTTCGAGAAGGTGGATGACCTTCTGGTCAGTTACCGGCTGCCAAATGCCGTTACGCCATGGGTCATCGATTATATGGATTCCCAGCGACGTGATCTGCGGTATGTGAAGCGAGAGCTCCTTGAGCCCCTTTCGCAGGGGAAACGAAGCGCGGCCGAAACCATCGCGCTCCTCGCGACCGACCGAGACGGTGACGGCACCAATGAGTTCGAGCAGCTCGCGCTTCTCTTTGACTGGTACGACCTGCACGACCTCGGGCGACCGGCCCTTTTCGACTATCTGCTGTCCAGTGGGCTTTCAATCGCACAGATCGAAAGCGATTTGATCAAGGCGATCGCCGGCCGAGACCTGACACCGGCGCAAGTCTATGATCTGATCTGCACGTCCGACGAGACGGCTGACCCGGATCCATTCGTCGCCCAGCTGGTGACGGATTGGGGCGTAGGCGAGGAATGGGTTGAACCGATCGTCGAAGTATCCCGCGACGTCGACCTGAACTTCCAGGAATTCCAAGAGAGGTTCGTCCCGGCGCTTCTTGCTGAGCTGAAGCTCGATACCGCTGCCGTGCAGAGCGCAGTCGAGGCTCACGATGAGATCGAGCGAGCCGCAATGCGAAAGACATCGATCAGCCGGTGGCTGGCCAGCGCCGTGGCGTTTGCGGGCGGCACATTCTTGCTCCCCGGCGGCTGGCCGTTCGCGCTAATTGCAGCCGTTGGAGTGCTGGGGCTCAGCTACATCCTGCCTCCCAACACTACCGGAGCGAACTTTCTCTGGCCCGCTGCGGCGGTGGCGGTCGGCGTTCTAGTGTCGCCCTTTACGGGCAGCGCCAGTGCGTCGTTTTTCCATTTTCTGGCCATCATCGGGGGTGCCGCCGTTGGCATGGTCGCGACCAGGATCATCGAGCCCGGAATCTCTGACCTAGTGACCCCGAGGCGCGACCCGAGCGAAGTGGCGAGAGCGGCCGGTGCCCAGGTAGCTCAATCGAACTCTTAAGGTCCGTTAGAATGTGTGGCTAGCCTCATGGGCCGCCACTGCATCGACGAGGTCCATCAAGTCCTGCTCTTCGGCGCTATCTTCAATGGCGCCGTAAAGATCCTGGATTCTGGCCAGAGCATTTTCATGGGACTGGGCATCGGTGATATCCAAGGCAGATTCTGGTCGGCGCTTGGCGTCTCGCTGATATTGGCAGGCGACGATGTCCTTCTGGAAGCGTTGGGCAGCGGCCCCAGAGCCACTGCCAATCAGTCTTCCCAGTTCCTCTTGATGACCTGCATCCGGTTCGAGAAGACAATCCGATAGCCCGGGAGCTCCCATATTGCGGCATGTTACGCAGTTTCCGCGGGGAAGAAGAAGTTGGTGTAGGCAAAAGGCTCCTTGAACGTGCCGTCAGGCCGGTCGGCGTCGACCTGCCAATGGGAAGAGTAGAGATCCCAGCTAGGGTTGGGCTGCTTCATGCCAATGGATCGAAAGCAAACAAACCAGGAACATGCGGCTGAGCTCTAGCCAGAGTCAATGAGCCAGCTGCTTCCGCGTGATCGCTCGCGCGTCCGCCGCAGATCCGACGCGCGCTTTGATGGGCAGCTAATCGACTCCGCGTGCTCCATGGCCTTGGCCGGCCTCTGGTCATTCCGCGCCGATTGAATAAATTGCCGTTAGGGCAGGAGGCAAGAGTGCGTCGAAAAAAACAAGTCGCCTTAGCAGATCCGATCACGGCGTTGGTGAAGAGCAAGGGCTTTAAGAAATGGCTGCGGGGTCCGACTCAGGCTGAGAAGAAAGCTCAATCGGATATTGAAAGGGTCGAATACTATTTGACGTCGCATGGCCTGCCGACGCGGCATGCAAAGAAAATCCTGGCCGACGCCCGGAGAAGGGGTATTCGGCTGAATCAGATCGAAAAAGCGATCATCATTCCGGAATACACCAAACGGGAGCCCATAAAGATCGAGCCAAAGCTCAAGGTTATTGCTGAGCCCACCTTGGCAAGGTGTCACAACGCTGACCAGACTGCGGAAGCTAAACCGGGCCTACCCACATCGCGCTTCGATGAAGTGACCAAATCGGCGGCGGCTCGAGCAAGCCAAACGGGAATCTTACGCCAGATCGCGACCGCCATCTTGCGGAGCGTACTCGGCAGCATGGCGGGAGGTCGTCGTAATTGATCCGGTTTGTGCTTGGCGCGATTCTGATACCCGGGTTTATAATACAGTTTGTATTATATCATTTCCCCGGAGAAAAACACGCCGCAATAGTTAGAAACACGCGCCTTAGCCAAAGTCGCGTGTTCACATTCATCTTTTCAGTGATTTTCTACATCTGCATATACACGTGGACATTCGACCATCCAATCTGACGAACTGGACCACGCTTTAGCCCGAGATGCCGCTATTGGATCGAATCTAACGCTGGTACCCGCCCACGACCGTCCTTCCGGTTCGTGGAAGGGCACCGCGGCCTTGCACATTTGCAGACGTTCCGAAGGTCGCAGGAGGGGCGGGAGCAGACTACGTGGAGTTTACGGAAATCGGCAGTATGGGAGACCCGCGCGGCTCCGCCTTCGCTCTTTTGATTGGCCTGCCCTGTTGTCATGTCACGCACGGGCAAGGCAGCGAGCAGAAACCTAGCAGAGCCAGTTTCCCTGTCTCGCCGCAATCCGCTGTAGCATCGCGCATCATCTGGTCAGATTCGGACCGATCCCCATTCGATCAATGAAGCTCGCGCAGCGGCTGGATCATCAACGATCCGATAGACCGCTTGACGGCTCAATCCCGTGACTTTCGCGATGGTGCTTATACCAGCCTTCTGCCCAGCAAGATTCAGGACCTCATCCAGCTGGTTCTCGTCGTAGCTCGGCTTTCGCCCCTTGTAGCGCTTCTCACCTACGAGACTCTTGGCATGAGCGATGCCCGCGATCTGCGCGGCCTTCGTCACCTCGGCGTGCGACTGGGCGGCTGCGGCCATGAACCCGATGAGTGCATCCCGGACAGCCATCTGCATCGGGTCCTTGGTGGACCCATCGAACGTCATGTTGTTGATGATGGTTCGAACGATCACGCCTCGACGCATGAACTCCTGGACCGCGTCTCTGACGTCATCATAGTTGCGACCCAGACGGTCTATCCATCGGACCACCAGAACGTCACCGGCTCTCAGCATATCATAGAGGCGCCTTCCCTCGGGTCGCTCCTCCAGCTTGGTTTTGACCCCGGAAACCCCGTGGTCCGCGAGAACCCGATCTAGCTTGAAACCCGCAGCTTCAGCCTGCGTCTGCTGATGCTCGATGGTCTGATCGAGGGTGCTTACCCGTGCATAGAGAACGGTCTGCATTCGCCTCCAAAAATGTTCGCTGAGATGATGTCCGATAGATTCCATGACCGTTGATAAGAGTCAACCCTTACGGACATACTTGGCGGCCCCGCCCAGACTGACCGTTGGCCTATAGCCTATCGAACAAAGCATGGGCTCCGCATCAGTAGCCACCTTCATCCCGCCAACAATAAGCTGGTTCGCTCAGCTGCCCGCAGATTGAAGTCGGCAAAGCGGGTCGGTACATCTAGGGTCTATCCCCCAATCCAGGCGCCTAGCAGTGACTTCGATGCAATCTAACGCTACTTCTGCCAGGAGCGAGTTCGTCCGCGAGCGCGACCGCATCCGCAAAACTGGCAATGTCTTTCGCGGCCTTCGCCGCATGCGCCTCACTCAAGACCCACGATTGCTGTATCGAATTTCCGCCTTTTTCGCAGCAGATCCGTCCTATCGCTCTTTCGTTTTGCCTGCCGCGTTTCCGAAACGCGTGGATGAACTCCGCGCTCATAGCTCTCCGTATATATCCAGCTATGAAAACGAGTTTGCTTGGCGAGCGGGCATCGTTCTCGCGCATGCTGAGAGCCTCAGCCGATATGTTCGGGCGCGCCGAATCATAGAAAACGTGTTTTTAACGGGGGATCCAGCAGATGTCGGATCGCTTCTTGATGATATCGAAGCCGACATTGGAACATCTCTCTGGCTTATTGAGAACCGCATCTGCTTTTCTCAAGCAACCGGCGGGCATTCGCAGAGGAAAGAATTCGTTGATACTGTATTGACCTCTAAGGCCCCCGGCATCGTCAAGCAACTTTCATTATGGTTTTCTTTGCGGTGTAACGCAGCAATTACTCAAACGTCTTTTGATCGAATGCTTTCTGATCTAATGTCCGACGACTTTGGATTCCCATTTATCGTAAATGCACTAAACGGAAAATATTACGATCTAAAAGATACCCAACTTGCTGAAATGATAAGCTACAGTGACAATCTCGCTGTTGTTGATCAGTACGAGATACTTCTTAAAGTTGCTCAAATAAGAACGTGCCGAGAGGATCATGTAAACGACCGAGATGATATAACCGGTCGCATCATTTGTGAACTTTCCCAGGCCATAGAGGATCCGCGTCTCCAAAGAATTGCGTCGTGCTACGGCGGCACAAATGCACAGCCGGTGATGCCTCATCAGTTTGTAGACGTCTTGGACTACTATGCCAATGGCGATTATGCAGCAATCAAAGACATAACTAATTCACTTGATCTCAATTTACTTACCGTCGAGCATATCTCTATTTTATCGAGAATCAGCTATGAGCCAAATTGTGCAGATACACTACAGATACTGGAGAATACGGGGACTATTGCGGAAAGTATAGCTCACGACCTCGCGCACATCCTTAATTTCTCAACCGATGCACTCGAAGCCAGGCAGCGGCTTCAGAAAATCATACTCACATATTGTAACTTTTCATGGGCTGCCTCTCTATCGCTCATACTCATAAGGCAGGCAAACGACGAGCGTGTCTTTCCAGCGGAGCGAAGCCAGCGCTTAGCCGCTCTTAATGTCCTCGACGAAAATCCGCTGATAGCTTTCTGTCTGCCGGGGGAAGAAAGCTGCGTATCCTACATCAACAAGTTGAGACTACAGCACCCTACCTCGCATGCAATTTCCTCGGTGGCTTACATTGCGGGTTTGGCGGTCAGCGATAGCGAACTGGCCTCTTTGCTGGACGAACGCCGAACGCGGATTTCGGTATATAAGGCAACTCGGGAAGGCAACTTCGCTGAATCTTCCTCACTCCTCGCCGACCTCCTCCCAACGATGCGTGCTCGGCCAACGAGAGGAGAAGCCGCGGTCCAACTCTGCCATTCAATGCTGCGCGAGGATGACACAATCGGCGCCGCGGAGTTGGCCGCAAGCCTCTACCTGGAGTCGAGCTATTTTGGGATAGTTCTACCCATTAGATCACTGATCGATCAGATAATGGTTGAACACAATGCGCCCTTTCGGAATTCAAAGACCAGGGGCCGAAAGAGCATTGCCATAATTTTTGACGCTTACTCAAGGCTATATTCATCAGATCGTGATGCCGAGCGCGCGGATGCATACAAAGACGTTCTTCGCCGCGATAACGTAGATTTTGCGTCTGAACTAGTCAGATCTGGGATTGATGATGACACCGCAAAGCTGGAATACTTTCTTCGTTATATTTGTGTACCGGATGTCCTTGATCAGTCTCTGGCGCTCGACAGCCCGAAGGCCGTCGAGGATGAGCGGATTGCTGTTCTGATTTCTCTGAACGAGATGCTAATAAACTCCAATCGAAATTCTCCCGACGAACTGAAGGAAGAAATCCGTGAGATTCAGACCCGGCAAGTGGTAAGAGAAACCTCCGAAAAGCTAGATCAAAGTAAAATTTATGTCCACGTCGAATCTATTCGGAAGTCGTTCGATATTGTGATGCGCGACAGCTGGAACCGGTACCAAGCTATGAAGGCGTACACCGGTGACACTTTAATCGAGAACATTCAACGAATCCTACGCACGGCTGTCGGCGATTCCGTTACGTTTCTGACTTTCGGCACACCTCTTGCTGAAAGTCGGACTATCTTAACAGAGATGGTGCTTCGTATTCGGGATCAGTTTGCGAATAATAAGGAGTTCGGACTGAATTCGAACCTGAGCACCAACATTCGACACGGATATATTTTGCAGGAGCTAAGGGGTCCGCTGTTTTCTCGGCAGCTTGTGACAAACAAAGAGTCTGATAGCGGCCAGTATCGCGCTAACAACTATTGGCTAGAGCGGTTCGACCACGACGAACCCAAACGTGCTGCGGTCAGCGCAAAACTTGATAAGCTTTCCAGGAAAATTGACGACCTGATCGACAAATTGAATCGTCATACGTTGCGGATTCGCTCTGAGACGTGTCCAGATGGTCTGTTTGTGTATGACATGACCGACACTGATATAGCGATTGTGGAATCTCGAGTTGATAAAGTATATAGCTACGATGATTTCGTCGATGTCGTTATTTCATATCTCTGGGAGCGAACGCAATATTGTTTGTCGTCCATAAGGTCGACTCTTGAGACATCGACATTATCTGAGTTTATAGCTTTGATTGACGAGACTGACCTCGATCTACGAGAAATCGGAGTAGAAGAACATATTCCCGCCATCCACACGTCGTTGTCGCTCGTTAAGGGCGAAATGCGGTCCGCCGTTGAACGCGTTTCAAGCTGGTTCACCTTGTCTAGTTCAACCGAGTATCATGACTACGAGCTTGAATTGGCTTTCCAGGCCGGCATTCGAACTGTCAAGTCATATTATAAAAACGTCGCAATCAACGAGACATTTTTGAAGACAAAACCTATCCAGATGAAAGGTTGGACGCTACCTCATTTGGCTCGCCTCTTTTTCTTGCTATTTGACAATGCCGCTGAGCACGGCGCGGCTGGTCGCGATAGCTTAAGGATTGATGTCGCTGCTGAATCTAGCCAGAACTCTCTCTATCTTCATTTACGTAATGACATTGGCTCCAAGGCTGACCTCCCGGCTGTGCAATCTAAAGCTCGCACAATTAACTCTGATTATGGCCAGACCAAATCTATAGAGCTACTCGGTGAGGAAGGGGGATCGGGCTACCCTAAGATTTGGAAACTTCTGCGAAGCGACCTTGGCCGCACTCACGATCTTGATGTGTCTGTCGCAGACGGCAATTTCAATGTTCAGATCTTGATAGATAGCAGGGGTGTGGTGGCATGAAAATCCTTATCGTTGAAGACGACGAAGGCAAATCCGCTGCGCTAGCTGCTTTCATCATTGAGTGGATGCCAAATGCCGAAATAGAGCTCGCACGTTCGCTGACGAGTGGCCTAAGGGCGGCGTTGCGCGGAGAGGCGGATTTGATGTTGCTTGATATGACGATGGCAAACTACGACCGGTCTCTTAGGGACGATAGGGGGCGTCCCCATCACTTCGCCGGGCGGGAGATCCTACGCCAACTGCAGCGCGAGGAGGTCGTGCTGCCCACGGTTGTAGTCACACAATTTGGGCGGTTCGGGGAAGAGGCAGAGGAAGTCACTCTGAGTGAACTACAGGTCGAGCTTGCCACGCGCTTCACGAATTATCTCGGGACGGTACACTATCGATCAAATGTTGACGACTGGAAGGACCGCTTAAAGATTATTCTCGACACGCAATTTTTGGATGGGATTTGATAGATGCCTTTGCGCGTATTGATCGTTGAAGATAGCCCTTTTAAGTATGCTGAAATTATGTCCGTTCTATCTGACGCTGGAATAAATGCTACGACGGTTGTTCATGCAATTAATGCAGCCCATGCTCTAAAGGCTGTTTCATCTGAGAAATTCGATTTACTACTTCTCGACATCAATATCCCCCGGCGGCTCGACACTCAAGCGACACGCGGCGCGGGGCTTGAAGTACTCCGAGAGCTGGATAGAAGTGATCAACGAAATAACCCCAGCTATGTGATTGGAATATCGGAATTCTCAGATGCAATCGAGGAATTTGGTTCGGCCTTTGACGAAAGGCTCTGGTCGATAATTCGCTACCAAGCCAATTCTGAAGAATGGCGAGGACAATTGAGCCGCAAAGTCCGCTATATCTGCGACGCCCGACAGTCCAATAATTTTCGAGACGGCATAACCTACGGTACTGATGTGGCCGTAATTTGCGCCCTCGATTCTCCGGAGTTGGACGCGGTAAGGCGCCTGCCTTATTCGTGGGAAACGATAAAGTTTCGACACGACGAGACGCGATATTTCGCTGGCCAACTGAGGCACGATTCGACGTCCTATTCTGTACTCGCGGCAGCAGCGCCTCGTATGGGCCTGCCGGCAGCGGCGGCTCTTTCCTCAAAAGTGATTCATCAGTTTCGTCCGCGCTTGCTCGTGATGACCGGAATTTGCGCTGGACGATCTGACAAGGTGAACCTTGGAGATGTCATCGTCGCCGACCCGACCTGGGATTGGGGTAGCGGGAAGATCGTTGAAGTTGGCAAGAAGCAGGGGTTCCTTCCGTCTCCTCATCAACTTGATTTGGACCCCCGGGTGATAGCTGTTTTCAGGGAGTTGTCGGAAGACAGGGTTCGGCTTTCCGAAATTAAACACTCATTTTATGGACCGAAGCCGGATGAAGAGTTGCGTATCCATATAGGACCTATGGTTTCGGGGGCATCCGTCGTCGCGAACGAAGCGGCTTTTGAAACCTTGTTAAGTCAGCATCGTGGTATAATTGGCCTCGACATGGAGAGTTACGGAGTTGCCTACGCATGCCTGAATAACGGAACCCCCCGCCCGATGTCGGTTATATTTAAAGGCGTTGTCGACTTCGCGTCTTCTGCGAAGGATAACTCCTATCAAACTTATGCTTCGCACGTGACCGCCGGGATATTGGATTACGTTATTCCGAAGATGCTGCAAATCTTAGAGTAAAGGATCGCGATAGGCTGGCCACCGTTCGGGCGGAAGCGGAACGGCGACCATTTTGCATTTTGACCGAGACGGGACGAGACGGGGATGAAAACCGTGCTCGTTCCGATCTGAGTTTCGCTGATCGCTGTATGTTCGGACGTTCAGCCGGCCGTGGTCAGCTTCTCGACCTGCGTCGTCAGGTCCTGGTCGACAGTGCTGACGCGTGCGTAGCCATAGACAGCCATTAAGCGCGAAGGCGTCGACGTTTCCAAGATCGTCCTGACCCACCACAAGCTCTCCAGCCAGGGCAAGCGCCCGCTGACGCTCGGCGGCGAAGGCGAGAAGCTCCAGCCCATCACCGAGAGCGGCTCCGGCTCGATCCAGGACAAGGAAAAGGCGCTGCTCGCCGAGATCGTCGCGAAGGTGAACGACCTCTTCCAGGGCGAACTGACCGACAACGACCAGCTGATCTACGTGAACAACGTCATCAAGGGGAAGCTGCTGGAGAGCGAGACGCTGGTCGAGCAGGCGACGAACAACACGAAGGAGCAGTTCGCCAACTCGCCCGCCCTGTCACAGGCGATCCTGAACGCCATCATCGACGCCTTCGACGCCCATTCGACGATGAGCAAGCAGGCCCTGGACTCGGCGAAGGTGCGCGAGGGGCTGAAGGACATCCTGCTGGGGCCTGGACGGCTCTATGAGGCGTTGCGGACTCAGGCTGCGCAGCCACCGCTTCCCGAGGACGAGCCGGTTTGAGCGAAAGCGACGCCGTCGAAACGGACCCGCCCGATTTCCTGCTCCAGTCTCGGCAGTGGGTAGCCGCTGTCCCGGCCGCCATCCGCGTTTCTCCGCTGTCCGTCGCTCGCCCCGACACTCTTGTTCGAATGGCCGACCAGATGGTTCAGGACCGTCTCATCAAAGCGCAAGGCGAATATCAACTTAATGCAATAAGAAGCTTTGAAGCCTCGACGCTACCGGATCATCGGAACACAACACCCCTGCGATGCACGCGTTCGAACGCGTGCATCGCTAGAAGGACTCAACGATTCCGCGCCAAGCGTCCAAGTTACCCAGCCGTGGTTTCGACTATCTCACTTTGATAGAAATTAAGCACGATATCCTTTAATACACCAGCTTCCGTATTACCGTCGGCTATGACTCGCGCCAAATACGCAAGTTGGGCGCTATCAATCCGAAATGAAATAGCCGCCGTTTCGTGGCCGTGTTTCATTTCCTCCTTAACGACTTTTGCTCTCTTCTCCAATGTGGGAATATCAATCTTTCCAGAGGATACATTCATTGCAGTCTGACGAATAATCTTGACGATATAATCAGAAATAGAAATTCCATCATCTGCCGCCAGGCGCCGAACGCGATCCTTTACCAATTCTGGCACACGTATTTGGATTTCGCGAATTTCATTGAATCCCGTCATTACATCTAGAATATTTGCTGTCGCAACTTCGACCTCTCGGCTGGTTGCAGCGTTAAGCCAAGATTTAATATTGTTCAGATAATCACGGTAAGCTTCGTCCGCGAAATCACCAATTCCACGAATTCCGAATKATCCAATATTTTCCTGATAACAGATATGTGTATTAGATGCAGCGTGATAGAATTTTTTAACGTTCCTCGACGCCGCAGTCAAAAACTGATCGCCGTCGTTCTTCTGCTCTCTAGGCTCGTTCATATCCGCCTCCTTGGCAAAAACCGTAAACGCAGCATATCATAAATGCTGAGCAAAACCAATTAACTCTCGCATCCGTGCGAGAGTTCCAAAAATGGGGGCAGCTGGTGCGAATTTTGACTCGGGCGGAAGACGCCGAGGCCGCAATCTGTGAGATCTGCTTTGATAGGCCGTTCGAGCCGCGGGAATGCCTCGAAAATCCGACAGAATACTACGAGCAGTTTTACACTAGAAATAGTAACTCCGAATTACTTATAAGAACTTTCAATGAATTCTATGAGGTAAAGGAAGATATTGATAAGCTTATGGCTGGCGTTTATAGTATTTTAATACTACGAGGAATGATTGAGGCGTCGGGAATTAAAGGTGGTCCCAAGGATATGGTCGACCCTACTCTGCCGCCAGATTGGACAAAGGTAGCGAACACGGCAACGACAATAATCGAAACGCTCGGGTTGGATCTTGTGTCGTATGAATGCGAGAACAACGGCGAGCTTTATGTTCACCTGTCTCCTCAGGTTGGCTTAGAGGTATCGCAGGACGGAATGCGGGGCCACACAGATGGGATCGTATTCCCGCCAAATGTACCCGACCGATATCATCCGCAGCTTCCGCCTGGGCCGGATGCAGTTATTCTTATCGGCATTCGAAATCCGAACAAGGTCTCCACTCGCGTGGCCCCGCTTAGTAAAGTATTGCGAAAATTGAAAAGCTCACACATACACTATTTACAGCGGAAAATGTTCAGATTCAAACCACAACGTTCGTTTTCAATACCAGATACTATGGAGTTTTTCTCTGAACCAGTCCTCGAGCGTACCGAGTATGGCTTTAGGATACGGTTCAGCAATTCGTCTATCACCGTAATGGAGGGGCTCGATGATTCGCACGAGTGCGCTGAGGCATTTGAGGCACTAAAGGGCGCTGTCGCGGATTCGTATTGCGACATTTGTATTGAGCCAGGCGACATCGTGTTGGTGAACAATAACACCGCAATACATGGCCGGTCGTTTGTCGGAATACCACAAGATGAGGAAACTAAGAGGTGGATTCTAAGGACATACGGCCAGCGGCCGCGTCCGGAGGATTACAGCCATTCAGTAAAAAAGTTTATGCTCAGAATTTTGGAGGAGGTCTGAAGTGTCCAATTTTGCTGGACCGTTTGTCGGGAGCGGACTATTCCAGAATTCGCTTGGGGAGAGATTGAAATTTGCCAGGGGAGACGGCGCAACGGTATATGATCAAAATAACAAGTCATATATTGATTTTATTCTTGGTGTCGGACCTGTCATACTTGGGCACGGAGATGCAAAATTTAATGAATGCGTGGCGAAACACGTTTCAGTTGGGCTAAATCTGCCTAGCTATTCGGAGCTCCATTACGATTATGCGGAATATCTAATGGATGGCAGTCCGGGCGAGCATAAGGTTATTCTTTTCACCAAAACAGCGTCAGAGGCGGTCAGCTTTGCACTACGTCTAAGTGCGATGGAAACCGGTAGGCTTGGTGTCATAAGGTGCGGATATCTTGGTCAGTCGGACATCGCGATAGGGAACAGTATTAAATGGCATGAGCCATTAAATTCGCCGTATCGTACACAAAGGCGACTCCTTTCTGGTTGTAGGGGATTCACCGAAAGTGAACCTGTATTCGACTGGGAAGATTTGGATCTAGCATCCCTTAAGTCGCTGTTGGAAAGGTTTTCTGATACAATCGGGGCCTTTGCCGTTGATGCTCAGCAATTTGTTTTCATAGATGAAAATAAAGCATCCTCCATCTTCAATTTATGCCGAGAACACGATGTTAGAGTTATTTTAGATGAGACTAAAACTGCTGGGAGAATAGGGCCACGAGGCTACTTTGATTACTTGACGCCTGACATCGATTACGTAGTGCTCGGAAAGGCAATCGGCAATGGGGCGCCAATTGCCGTACTTACTGGAACGGCTGACAGATCGAGCTTATATCGCGAAGCTAAAATCGGCGGTACGCATTCGAAAGAAGTATTTGGAGCGGCTGCTGGCTTGACAGTTTTGGAATTGATGAATGAGAGGGATGGATATAACCGCCTTCCACATATCATAGAGAAAATGGCTAACGCCATAAATATTGGGTTGGTTGACGCCGGCGTAATCCAAAAGCTTTCCGCCAAAGGATTTCTAAAAAATACGATATTCGAGCTCGTATTTTCTCAAGAATTACTGGAAAACCAAATTGAAAGAGATCAAATTAGATTGCGATTTCAAGAAGCCGGCATTTTTATTATGGAAGGGCATTGTTCGTTTGTTTCCCTCGCTCACGATTCACTGGATCCATCAATCGTCAGCGAGCTGACTTACAGAGCAATGACTGGGAGGATTCGGAATGATCAACTTTCCTAAAGATCCCGTAGAAACGCTACAACGCCAAGAGAAAATTAGAATCAAGCAATTGGAGGAGAAGATTAGACGCCTTGAAAGTAACGGTACAGCTGATGTGAAGATAGAATTACTAAGAAAGGAGTTGGAGCGCCTAAGGCGTTTACAGCCCTGACCGCGATAGTAGGTTAATCTAGCGACTTAAGTTCGCGTTCAAGCTCGCTCAATCTATGAGATACCGCGCTTCGGTCCGAAATGTTCTTGGCCGACCTAAGATCGGATTGAGCATGCGCGATCTCGATTTTGAGTTCACGCTTCCTGAGTGCGCGAAGCGCCGGGTCTAGGTGGGGAGACTCATGCGAAACGTAGGACTTCATCGGCGTTCATCCTCATTTGACATATTTTCACATCAAAAACTCACAGTGGCAATGGCTCGCCGGAATAGCGAGCGTAGGGAGCTCGGCACTGGACGCAGCGGCAATCAGAGAAGTTCGGGCATATACTGAAAGGCCGCCCAAGTGGGGTTTCTGCCTGACAACGGCACCATGGCCGCAGCAGAAGAGTTCTGACGAGATGTGCCCGCCCGAGAAGGCCACCCTTGCCGAACTGAGATAGCAGTTCGGCGCGCATTCTAAGTGAAATTAGGCGATGGCGCAGCCATGTCGTCAGGTTCTAGGGGCTTCGGTTCCGACATGAGGGAATCACGCAGCGGTGCCCCTAATGGATGCAGCGTAACCATGCGGCGTAGGCCGCAGTACGGCTATTTCGGGTCGTCCGATCTTGTGAGCAGGTGAGGATTGGCTTTGTAGATTTCGGCGAGGCCTTTGAGCATCTCGATGCCGAAGTCTGTGAACGCCATGACGCTGTCATCGCCTGGCC